>JAOBWH010000109.1 GCA_025463265.1 Ilumatobacteraceae bacterium | reverse complement strand
GGAGGCCAAGGTCCGCGGCTACCTGCCGGGCCGGTTCTCGTTCAACGTCAAGGGCGGCCGCTGCGAGGCGTGCGCCGGCGACGGCACGATCAAGATCGAGATGCACTTCCTCCCCGACGTCTACGTGCCGTGCGAGGTGTGCAAGGGCGCCCGCTACAACCGCGACACGCTCGACATCGAGTTCAAGGGCAAGAACGTGGCCGAGATCCTCGACCTGCCGTGCGAGGAGGCGCTGACGTTCTTCGCCAACCAGCCGGTGATCGCCCGCCACATGCAGACGCTGGTCGACGTCGGGTTGGGCTACGTGCGCCTCGGCCAGAGCGCGCCCACCCTCTCCGGTGGCGAGGCCCAGCGCATCAAGCTGGCGTCGGAGCTCTCCAAGCGCTCCACCGGCCACACCATCTACCTGCTCGACGAGCCCACCACCGGCCTGCACTTCGAGGACATCCGCAAGCTCCTCACCGTGCTCGGGCGCCTGGTCGACCAGGGCAACACCGTGCTGGTCATCGAGCACAACCTCGACGTCATCAAGACGGCGGACTGGATCATCGACCTCGGCCCCGAGGGCGGGTCCGGGGGCGGCACCGTGCTGATCGAGGGCACGCCGGAGACGGTGGCGGACACCCCGGCGTCGTACACCGGCCAGTTCCTGCGCCCCCTGCTGGGGCTGGAAGGCTGACCCGGTGGCCCTCGACGACCTCGATCCCGATGCTCTCTACCACCTCGCCTCGGCGGTGGAGTGGGCCGAGTACCAGGCTCGGGAGCAGATCGACCCGCCGTCGATCGCCGCCGAGGGCTTCGTCCACTGCTCCTGGGGCCGCCAGGTGGCGGGCACGGTGACCAAGCACTTCGCCGAGGCGACGGACCTCCTGGCGCTCCAGCTCGACGCTGCTGCGTTCGGCGACGTGGAGTTGAAGGAGGAGGATTCGTACGGCTCGGGCCAGACCTACCCCCACGCCTACGGTCCCATCCCCGCCGCAGCGGTCACCCGCACCATCGCCGTCGTCGGCTGACGGCCCGGCGCGCCCCGACGCCGGGGTGGCATCGCCGGGAGGGGGCCGGGGAATTCGTACGATGACGCGGTGAGACGCGTCGCCCGGCTGCTGAGCTTCCTCGGCGCGGCCGGGATCGTGTTCGGGCTCTCCAAGGTGCACGCGGCCTCCATCGCCGAGCCGGCGTACGACTTCACCGGGTCCAGCCGGTTCGCGTGGGCGGTCGCCTACGTGGTGCTCCTGTGGATCGCCAGCTACGGCTTCGGCCTGCCCGAGCTGCCCCGCTCGGCGCGCGGCGCCGCGCTGTCGGCGGCGGGGGCGGCCATCGCCGCTGCGGTCGGCGTCTCGGTGATCCAGCTGCTCGTGGGCGATGCCCTGCTCCCGCGCTTCGTGGTGTTCGGCTCGGCGCTGCTCGTCGTCCCGCTCGAGGTGGTGCTCAACGCCCTGGCCCGCCAGGGACGCAGCCGGGGCGAGGACCGCGACCGCGTCGTGCTGGTGGGCTCCGACGAGGAGCTGGCCCGGCTGCGGGTGGACCTCGCCCTCATCCCGGAGCGGCCTGCGGTCCTGGTGGCGCACCTCTCGGTGGCCGACGCCGCACCGGCCGGCTCGGCCCGTCCGGTCATCGACACCGTCCTGGCCGAGTCCGCCTCGGTGGTGGTGCTCGACCGCACCGCCCAGGCCGACGAAGAGGTCGTGTCCCAGGTGGCGGCGCTGCACGAGTCCGGGCTGCGGGTCCGCACGCTCGTGCAGTTCTACGAGGAGTGGCTGGGCAAGCTGCCGGTGGGCGAGCTGGAGCGGGCGTCGCTGTTCTTCGACATCAGCGAGGTGCACCGCGCCCGGTACGCCCGGGTCAAGCGGCTGATGGACCTGGCCATGGGCATGGTGGGCCTGGTGCCGTTCGTGCTGGCCATCCCGCTGGTCTGGCTGGTGAACCTGGCCGGCAACCGGGGGCCGCTGTTCTACCGCCAGGAGCGGGTCGGGCGCGACGGGACCACCTTCGAGATCGTGAAGTTCCGGACGATGCGGGCCGTTCCCGACGAGGTGGAGGTGCAAGCGGACTGGACGGCGATCGACGACCCCCGCATCACCCGGTTCGGCGACGTGCTGCGCAAGTCCCACCTCGACGAGCTGCCGCAGGTGGTGAACATCGTGCGCGGCGATCTGTCCGTGGTGGGACCGCGGCCCGAACAGCCCCGCTACGTGCGCGAGCTCAGCGCCTCGCTGCCGTTCTACGGGATGCGCCACCTGGTCCGACCCGGCCTCACCGGCTGGGCGCAGGTGAAGTACGGCTACGCCGGCGACGAGCGCGACGCGCTGGAGAAGCTGCAGTACGAGTTCTTCTACCTGGGCCACCAGGGGCTGCGGTTCGATCTGCGGGTCATGGGCCGGACCGTCCGCAGCATCGTCGGCGCCGAGGGCGGGGGACGGTGATCGGGGCGCCGGTGCGGGTGGTCCACCTCATCACCCGTCTCGACGTCGGAGGTGCCCAGGAGACGGCGGTGCGGATCTGCGCCGGGCTCGACCGGGACCGGTTCGCACCCGAGCTGTGGTGCGGCCCCGACCAGGGGTCCGGCGGCTCGCTGCGGGATTCGGCCCGGGACGCCGACGTGCCGGTCATCGAGATCAGCCACCTGCACGGCCCCATCCGTCCGCTGGCCGACGCCCGAGCGGTGCGGGAGGTCCGGACCCGCCTGCAGCGGGAGCGCCCGGCGATCCTCCAGACCCACAGCAGCAAGGCGGGGGTGATCGGGCGCAAGGCCGCGGCGCGGGGGAGCGGGCCGAAGGTGGTCCACACCGTCCACGGGTGGAGCTTCAACGACAGCCAGGCCGCGCCGGTCGCCCTCGGGTACCGCCTCATCGAGCGCGTCCTCGCCCGCCGGTCCGCGGCGCTCGTCGTGGTCACCACCGCCGACCGCACCACCGGCCTCGCCCACCGCATCGGCCGACCGGAGCAGTACGTGCTGATCCGCAGCGGCATCGACCTGGCCGAGACCGCCTCCGCGGCGGTCCGGGAGGCCACCCGGACCGAGCTGGGCTGGGCGCCGGATGATCTCGTGGTCGCTTCGGTCGGGCGGCTCGAAGCGCAGAAGGACCCGCTCACGCTGGTGGAGGCGCTGGCCTCCGCGCGGGCCGAGGTGCCGCAGCTGCGGGCGGTGCTCGTGGGCGGCGGGTCGCTGGAGGCCCAGGTCCGGACGCGCGCCGACGCGCTCGGGGTGGCGGACCGGCTCGACCTGCTCGGCCTGCGCGACGACGTGCCTGCGGTGCTCGCCGCAGCCGACCTCTTCGCCCTGTCGTCGCGCTGGGAGGGCCTGCCGCGGGCCGCCCTGGAGGCGGCCCGGGCGGGCCTGCCCATCGCCGCCACCGACACCGGCGGCATACGCGAGCTGGTCGTCGACGGCGTGAGCGGCCGGCTCGTGCCCATCGGTGATGCAGCAGCCCTCGCCACCGCGCTCGTCGCGCTGGCCGAGGACCGGGCGGGCGCGTCGGCGTTGGCCGCCGCCGCCTCAGCCCGCCTCCCGGAGTTCACCACCGAGCGCATGGTCGCCGACACCGAGGCGCTCTACGACCGCCTGCTGGGGCCGCCGCCCCCGTCCCGGAAAGCGCCGGACCGATGACCGGCCCGACCGCCCCCGATCCCTGCGGACCCACCATCTCGGTCATCATCCCGTGCTACGAGCGCTCCGAGGTGCTGCGCCGCTCGATCGCCAGCGTGCTGGCCCAGACCGACCCGGACTTCGAGATCGTCGTCGGTGACGATGGCTCGACCGAAGACCTCCAGGCCGTGGCCGACCGCTTCGGCGACGCTCGCGTGCGGGTCGCCAGGCGCGACGTCAACGGCGGGATCGGTGCCGGTCGCAACGTGGCGCGCACCCTCACCCGCGGCCGCTACATCGCCTACCTGGACTCCGACGACGAGTGGTACCCCGAGCACCTGTCCGTGGTGCGGGCGGCGATCGAAGCGGCGCCCCCCGGGGTCAGCGCGGTGTCGACGGCGTTCGAGATGCGCTACCCGTCGGGGCGCGTCGACGTGCGCATCCCCGAGCAGCACGAGCGGCTGCTGGCGAAGATCGTGCGCGGCGTCGACCTGTCGGCGGGCAGCACGATGCTCGTGCGGACCGAGGCGCTCGATGACATCGGGCCCTGGCCCGAGGACATCCCGCGCAACGAGGACTACGACTGGTTCCTGCGCATGGCGGAGCGGGGCCACGAGCTGCGAGTCGTGCCCGAGGTCACGGTGATCATCCACGCCGACGACCGCAGCGCGCTCGACCGCGAGGCGTTGGCGCGATCGCACCGGATCATCCTGGAGCGCCACCTCCCGCTGCTCGCCGGCGAGCCCGGCCTCGGCCGCCACCTCAAGGCCAAGCTGCACGAGGAACGGGCCTGGGCGGCCTGGCGTGGCGGGGACCGGGCGGGCACCGTCAAGGAGGTGGCGCTCGCCGTCGCCCTGGACCCGGTGGCCCGAGCCACCAAGCTCGGCCGGTCAGCTCGCCGGCGGCTCTCCCACCTGCGCCGCTGAGGGCGGCCACGGCCCTGGTGCCGGGGATGCGCCGTCCGGCTGGCGTGCGGCCCAGAGCCCTGCGGCGATGCCCGATGCCATGGCCCGGGCGTCCGATGCGCCGGGGCGGGCGGCGCGCACCGACCAGTGGGCCAGCTGGGCGAGGCCGTCGGTCCAGAACGCCCGGGCGGAGTAGCGACCGGTGCCGCTGGCGACCCGTCGCCGCCGGTTCACCACGTCGGCCTCCGCCCAGCGGCGCCGGGCCCAGCGGTTGCGGGCCGACTCCCGGTGCTCCAGCCGGGCGGACGGCGCCACGACGAGCCGGCCGTGCTGGCGGATCCGGTAGCCGGCGTCGAGGTCCTCGCCGAGCACGTAGCCGTCCTGCGACTCGTCGAACCGCTCCGCGGCGATGGCGGCTCGTCGGAAGCTCATGGCGCAGCCGCTCAGCCAGTCGACCTCGGTGAGCTCGGTCAGGCCCGAGGCGATGACGCCGCGGCCCGAGGCCAGGACGGCGCCGGGCACGACGGATCGCGGCGCCAGTCGCGCCCGCAGACCACCGGTGGGCGGCACCGGCAGGTTCGTGGGCTGGCCACCGACGCCGAGCAGCGCCGCAGGATCGGACAGGTCGTGGTCGTCCGCCTCGAAGGGATCGAGGATCGCCGCGAGGTAGCCGGGCTCCAGCACGGTGTCGTCGTCGATGAAGTGGATCACGTCGGCGGTCGATGCGGCGACGGCGAGGTTGCGCTGGGCCGAGGTGCTGGGCGCTGCGGCGGTGAGCACCACGGGCAGGTCGGCGTGGCGGTCCGCCAGGGCGCGCACCGCAGCGGCCTCGTCGGGGTCGCTGGCGTCGACGATGCGCACAGCGTCGGCCCGGCGGGTCTGCACGGCGAGGCTGGCGAGGCAGTCGCGGAGGTCGTCGGGCCGGTTGCGCGTGCAGATGACCACGTCGTGGGTCAGGCGCCGTCCGGTCATGCGAGGCCGAGCGCCCGGAAGATGGCGCGGAACCGGTGCTCGTAGGTGTGCTCGGCCACCAGGCGCCGGTGCCCGGCCTCGGCGATGGCGGCCCGGGCGGGCTCGTCGGCCAGGTACCGCTGGGCCTGCTCCACCAGCTCGGCCTTCGAGGCGAACACCGCGATCTCCTCCCCGGGCGTGAAGTACGACTCCAGGTCGTCGACGGCGCTGGTCAGCTGGAAGCCCCCGCACGCCGGGATCTCGAACGTGCGGCCCTTGATCTGGTCGAGGCCCCTGCTGACCCACCGGATGGCCGGGGGATAGGTGCGGTTGATGACCCCCCGCACCAGGCGCGGGACCGTCGGGTCGTTCGACGCCGCAGTGAGGTTCAGGTTGATGCGGGAGTCGGCGAACGTGGCGACCATGTCCTCGAACTCGAGGCGGCCGTCCGGCCAGCCCGGGCCCCAGGCATCCACCGGCACCCCGGCCTTCTGGAGGTGGCGGAGGAAGTACGGCCGCTCGCCGTAGGACTGGCCGACGAAGGTGACGTCGAAGCGGGTGGGGCCGCCGCTGGGGGCGTACAGGCGGGGATTGGCGGCCCACTGGGTCTTGATGGGCTCGATGCCGATCGCCCGGTACTTCTCGACGGAGCTCCGGTCGGTGGTGCTGACCGCGTCGAAGAGCGGGGCGTAGCGGGAGGTGAACCAGTCGAAGCGCCAGTGGTCGTCGGCGAACCAGTTGAACGTGAGCAGGTCCGGCCGGTCGCGCAGCTCGGCCAGGACCTCGGGGAGGAGCTCCTCTTCGAACAGGAAGAAGAAGACCAGGTCGGGTCGGTGGTCGTCGACGGCGGCCCGGAGCTCGACCGCCACCTGGTCTGCGCCGCCGCGCTGGTGGATGGACATGAAGTCGAACTCGCGCGCCTCGACGCCGTCCATGTGCCGCAGCACGTCGTAGAAGTTCTGGTGCTCGAAGCTCAGGCCCCGGCTCTCGATGCCGTAGTCCCAGTGCATCCCGACGAACAGCACCTTCAGCGGTGCACGCAACGATCGCTCCAAACTCCGGGGAACAGCCCGTCCATCTTGGTCCATCGGCTGGGCCGCATCGACGATCCCACCACGCGGCCGGGCCGGTCCGGATTGCCACGGGGCGGCGAGAGGGGGCCGGTAGCTTCCTTCCATGCCATCGCTCCCCAGCCGGTTCCGCGGGCCTCGCCTCCAGCCGCTCTGGGAAGGGCTGCACAAGTTGGCGCTGCAGGGCATGAACTACGGCGGCGGCACGGACGTCGCCTCCAGCGGCGAGGCCGCGTTCCTCGCGGGTGCGCTCGGGTCGGCCTCGGCACCCCTGGTGCTCGACGTCGGGGCCAACCACGGCGACTACGTCCAAGCCGTCCTCAGCGCGAACCCCCGGTCGGTGGTGCACGCCTTCGAGCCGTCTGCTGATGTCTTCGCCCAGATCGAGGGGCGGTTCGCCGACCACCCCAACGTGTCGTGCTGGAACCACGCCCTGGGAGCGGAGGCGGGCACCGCCACGCTGCACTGGCCCGACGGCCACGACGGACTCGCCAGCCTGACCCCGCGCGACCTGCGGGCGTTCGGCCTGGAGGTCGACCACCACACCACGGTCGAGGTGCAGACCCTCGACTCCTGGGCCGCCGAGGTCGGGATCGACCACGTCGACCTCCTGAAGGTCGACGTCGAGGGCCACGAGGCCGACGTCCTGCGGGGGGCGAGCGGTCTGCTCGAGCGAGGTCAGATCGAGCGCGTCCAGTTCGAGTTCGGGGGCACCAGCATCGACACCCGGACGTTCCTCCGGGACGTCTTCGACGCGCTGGGCCCGGGCTGGGAGGTCCGGCGGATGCTCCCCGGCGCTCTCGGCACGCCGGTCCAGCCGGTGGAGCGCAACGAGATCTTCGTGCTCCAGAACTACGTGGCACTCCGCAGCGGTGCGCGGTGAGCTGGCGTCGGGCGGCGTCTCGCACCCGTCAGTCACTGGCCCTCAACGGCCTCGACCTCGGTCGGCTCGCCACCTCGGCGAGGGCGCTCGGGCCGTTCCTGTCCGAGCGTCGTGCGTTCCGGTCTGCTGCTGGCGGACGTGACTGGCCGATGACGGCGCTGCCGGTGCTCGCCGACCGTGGGGAGGAGGCCGGCACCGCAGGCGACCAGTACTTCCAGCAGGACCTCCACGTCGCCCGGCTCGTGCTGGCGGCAGATCCGCCGCGCCACGTCGACGTCGGCAGCCGGATCGACGGGTTCATCGCCCACCTGCTCCTGTTCCGCACCGTCGAGGTGGTCGATGTCCGCCCGCTCGAATCCACCATCGAGGGCCTGACGTTCCTGCAGGGAGACGGCACGACCATGGCCGGGTTCGCCGATGGCTCGGTCCCCTCGCTGTCGAGCCTGCACGCCGTCGAGCACTTCGGCCTCGGCCGCTACGGCGATCCGCTCGACCCGGCGGGGTCGGCCAAGGCCCTGGCCTCGTTCGAGCGGGTCCTGGCGCCGGGCGGCCGCCTGTACCTGTCGGTCCCCGTGGGCCGCCGCCGGATCGACTTCAACGCCCATCGCGTGTTCGACCCCCGCGACCCGGTGGAACTGCTCAGCGGACTCACCCTCGAGCGCTTCGACGGGATTGACGACGGCGGGCGGTTCCTCGCCGAGGCCCAGCCCGCCGATCTGGCCGGCAACGAGTACGGCCTCGGGATCTACACGTTCACCAGGTCCTGAGCGCGGTGGCGGCCGATCGCCGCCGCCAGGAGCACGGCGAGGGCGCCCTCGCTCGCCACGTTGGCCCAGGCGGCGCCGGCGCCGCCGAGGTGCGGCACGAGCACGACGTTGAGGGCCAGGTTCAAGCCGGTGACGACGCCCAGCGCGACGGCGAAGCGCACGCCGGCACGCACCGCGACGGTGGGGCTCAGCACCGAGACCACCGCGCTGGCCAGCGACGACAGGGCGAGGATCCGCAGCGTCGCTGCGCCCGTGGCGAAGTCGGCGCCGAACAGGAGGCGCAGGATCGGTTCGGCCGCCGCCACCAGCACGATGGCCGGGATGGCCGCCAGGGCGAGGTAGCGGATCGCCCGGTTGCGGGCCAGGGCCGCACCCGCTGAGCCCGCCCGATTGACGTCGGCCAGGGTCACCGAACCGGCGGCTTGGGCGGGCAGGCGGAGGGTCTCGGTGATCCGGTAGCAGGCGGCGTACACGCCCGAGACGCCGGGCGGGGCGAGGAGGGCGACGAGCCAGGTGTCGATGCGCCCGTAGATGGTGGTGAAGCCCGAGCCGATGGCGATGGGGAGCGCGCGCCGCCAGTGCAGGTCCGGCAGCGGCTCGGCGGGCGCCGGGTGGGAGCGGATCCATCGCAGGCCCAAGACGCCGATGACCGCCGCTGAACCCAGGTCGGTCACCGAGTACAGCACCACGGCGGTCTGCACGCCGCCGCCGTGGCGGAGCAGGACGAAGCCGGTCACGACCAGGAAGGCCCGGGACGTGATCTCGTTGGCGGCTTCGGCCCGGGACAGCCCGATGGATCGGAAGGCGGCCACCACCGACCCGTGGATCGCGTTGCCGACGAGCGAGCCGAGGAAGAGCAGGGGGATGACCGGATCGGGGTTGTTGGCGGCGACGAGATAGCCCGGCACCAGGATCACCAGGGCCAGGAACGATCCGCCCACGCGCCGGGCGACGGTGGCGGCCACCGCGTCTCGCTGCACGGCGCCGACCTTGGCCACGTGGGCGCTCAACAGGACCGAGTAGCCGGCGTCGGTGAGGAAGAACAGCGCCGAGCCGAGGGCCAGAACCAGCGCCAGGTCCGAGAACTCGTCGAGGTCGAGCTGGCGGGCGGCGACCACGAGCCACAGGGCGGAGAGCCCGGCGGCGACGATGCGGCCACCGGCGATCACCGCCGTCTGGCGACCGCTGGAGCTCGCAGCCGGCGGGAGAGGCCCGTCAGCTTCGGGGAACACCGACCCGGGTCAGCTGACGCTGGCAGCGTGCTGCGACTGGTACCACTCGTAGGTCGAGCGGATGCCATCGACGAGCTCGATGCGGTGGTGCCAGCCGAGGGCGTGGAGCTTGGACACGTCGAGCTGCTTGCGGGGCATGCCGTCGGGCTTGGAGGCGTCGAAGCGGATCTCCGCCTCGGGGTAGACCACGTCGCGGATGGTCTCGGCCAGCTGGCGGATGGTGAGGTCGTCGCCGGTGCCGACGTTGACGTGCTCCTCGTCGTCGTAGGTGTCCATGAGGTGGACGCAGGCGTCGGCCAGGTCATCGACGTGGAGGAACTCCCGGTACGGGGTGCCCGAGCCCCACACCTCGACCTCGGTCTCACCGGCGACGCGGGCGTCGTCGAACTTGCGCATCAGGGCGGGGAGCACGTGGCTCGAGGTGAGGTCGAAGTTGTCGTTGGGCCCGTACAGGTTGGTGGGCATCGCCGAGATGAAGTTGGAGCCGTACTGGCGGCGGTAGCTCTGGCAGAGCTTGATGCCCGCGATCTTGGCGATGGCGTAGGCCTCGTTGGTGGGCTCCAGCGGCCCGGTGAGCAGTGCGTCCTCGGAGATGGGCTGCTCGGCGAGGCGGGGGTAGATGCACGAGCTGCCGAGGTAGAGCAGCTTGGTCACGTCGTGACGGTGGGCGGCATCGACGACCGTGGCGTGGATCATCATGTTGTCGTAGAGGAACTCCGCCGGGCGGGTGGAGTTGGCCACGATGCCGCCCACGGTGCCGGCCACCAGGTACACGAAGTCGGGGCGGTTGGCCCGGAACCAGTAGTTGACCGCCGCCTGGTCCCGCAGGTCGAGCTGGTCGCGGGTGGCGGTGAGGATGTTCGTGTGGCCGGCGGACTCCAGCCGGCGGACGATGGCGGAGCCCACGAGGCCTCGGTGGCCGGCGACGAAGATGCGTGCGTCGGGCGATTGTTCGGTCATGTCCGCTCCCTCGGCAATGGGCGTCGTCCCATCGGCAGGATACGGGGTGTCGTGAGCGATGGTCGGGATGCGCGCCGGACTCAGACGGGGAGGGCGCGGCTGTCGGTGGCGGGGTCGCGGACCGCCTCGACCGGGTTGCCCTGGGTGATGTCGAGCATGCGCTGCAGCGCGACCTTGGCCCATTCGGTGGTCTCGGGATCCACCGTGATCTGGTTGATCACGCGGCCCTCGACCAGGTTCTCGAGCACCCAGGCCAGGTGCGGACCGTCGATGCGGAACATCGTCGAGCACGGGCAGATGAGCGGGTCCAGCGAGATGATGGTCTTGTCGGGCGTCTCGTCGCGGAGCCGGTTGACCAGGTGGATCTCCGTCGCGATGGCGATGGTGGACCCGGCGGGGGCGGCGGCCACCGCCTTGATGATGAAGTCCGTGGAACCGACCTGATCGGCGACGCTGCAGACCTCGTGGCTGCACTCCGGGTGTGCGATCACGATGCCGTCGGGGTGCTGCGCCCGGAACGCATCGACGTGCGCCGGGCTGAACCGCTGGTGCACCGAGCAGTGGCCCTTCCACAGCAGGAACGTGGACGCCTGCACCTCCTCGGGGGTGAGCCCGCCGAGCTCGAAGCGCGGGTTCCAGACCCGCATGTCGTCGTGGGTGTACCCCATGGCGATGCCGGTGTTGCGGCCGAGGTGCTGGTCCGGGAAGAACAGGACCTTGCGGCCCTGGGTGAACGCCCAGTCCAGGATCTCCCGTGCGTTCGTCGAGGTGCAGACGGCGCCGCCGTGCTGGCCGACGAACGCCTTCAGCGCGGCGGACGAGTTCATGTAGGTGATGGGGATGAGCTCGCCGGTGTCGATGACGTCGCCCAGCGACTCCCACGCCTCGGTGACCTCGTCGAGGTCGGCCATGTCGGCCATGGAGCAGCCGGCGTTCAGGTCGGGGAGGACGACGGCCTGGTGGTCACCGGTGAGCACGTCGGCGGACTCGGCCATGAAGTGCACGCCGCAGAAGACGATGTACTCGGCGTCGGGGCGCTCCTGGGCGAGCACCGAGAGGCGGTAGGAGTCACCGCGGGCGTCGGCCCACTTCATGACCTCGTCGCGCTGGTAGTGGTGGCCGAGGATGAAGAGCCGCTCGCCGAGGGTGGCCTTGGCTGCGCCGATCATCTCGTCGAGCGCTTCGGGTGATGCGTCGCGGTACCGCTCGGGGAGGGGGGTCTGGAGCCTGAGCATGTTGTGGGTCTCCGGTGAGGTGAGTGATCCCGCTTGGTGCCGGTGGGGACAGCCTGGACGCCTCGCCACGGGGATGTCGGCACGGGATCGATAGGGGGCCGGATTCCAGGCCGGCAGGGGCAGTGTACGTGCCCGGATGTCCCGAGCACTCCAACAACCACCCGGCGCGACGGGTGATTCCCGGCACAGGGTCCCCGACTCGGGACCGGGTGCTTGCTCAACTGGGCCGGTGATCGGCCGACAGCAGCCCGTGGACCCCGCTTCCGCCTCGACGTCGGAGGCCGCCCCCGCCGATCGCCGCACGGATCTGGTGGCCGTCACGGTGATCGCCCTCATCCTCTGCACGGCGGTGGCCGGGTACTGGTTCACGTCGGTGGTGTCTGCGCCTACTGCTGCGGACCGGGCCGAGGGCCGGGGGAGGCTCATCAGCTCGATGTACGACCCGCCCGAGACCGCGATCGAGAACGGGATCGTGAAGGGCGACGGCCAGCTCTTCGCCGGGCAGGCCACCGACCCCGCGGTGCGCCGCCCGGAGATGGTGCGGGGCTCCGAGGCCGAGCAGGCCTACCGCTACCAGCGCCCGCTCTTCGGCTGGCTGGGGTGGATCGCCTCAGGCGGCCGGCCCGGCAACGTCGCCGTGGCCCTCATCGGCGTGACCGTGCTCTCGTCGGTGCTCCTGGCCTTCGCCGCAGCGCGCTGGCTGGTGGACAAGGGTGCCGACCCGCGCTGGGGCCTCGTGGTGCTGCTGGTGCCGGGCGTGTTCGTCGATGTCACCTGGATCGGTCCGGAGGTCCTTGGCGTGGCGCTCACGGTCCTCGGTCTCCACCGGTGGTTCGACGTCCGGCACCGCACCGATCCGGCCGAGCGGTCGCTCCCTGCGCAGGCTCAGCCGGACTGGGTGGCCGTCGCCTGCTTCGCCGCCGCCGGGCTGTGCCGGGAGACCCTCCTGCTGGCGCCGTTCGTGCTCATGGTCACAGCGGCGTTCGCCGGCCGGTGGCGTCGGGCCTTCGCCGCTGCCCTGTCGGCGGTGCCGTACCTGCTCTGGGTGCTGGTGTTGAAGGTCCGCATCGGCGCGTGGCCGCGGGGCTCGGTGGACGGGCGGCTGTCGGTGCTGCCGTTCCGCGGACTGCTTGATGCCACGTCGAACTGGAAGGCGGCCGAGGTGGTGTTCGCCGTGCTCCTGGTCGGGCTGGCGGTGGCGGCGCTGGTGCTCGGCCGCCGTTCCGGGCTCCGCCCCCTGATCGCCGCCAACCTCGTCTTGGCCGCCACGCTCGGCGAGCCGGTGTGGCACCGCTTCCCCGACTTCACCCGTGTTCTGTTGCCGCTCGGCGTCTGGTCCCTGCTCGCGGTGATCCCGGCGCTGTTCGGCCGGTCCGAGGCGGTCGGTCCGGACGGTCCCGAGGTGGCCGCGGCCGCCCTCGTGGGCTGACTCCCGGACGACGCGCACGAACCGCTGTTCGATCCGGCAACCTAGGGAGGTGGTCCAACGTCCTCCCGCCGGCACGATCCCCGACGCGCCCGGCTCGTACCAGTTCCGAGACGCCCACGGCCGCGTGATCTACGTCGGCAAGGCCAAGAGCCTGCGCTCGCGCCTGTCGAACTACTTCCAGACGAACCTGCCGGTGCGCACCGCGCAGATGGTGGCCACCGCCGAGACGGTCGAGTGGATGCAGGTGGGCAACGAGGTCGAGGCGCTGATGCTGGAGTACAGCCTCATCAAGCAGCACCGGCCGCGGTTCAACATCCGGTTGGTCGACGACAAGAGCTACCCGTTCCTCGCCATCACCGTCGGCGACGAGTGGCCCCGCCCCACGGTCATGCGGGGGGCGCGGAAGAAGGGCGTCCGGTACTTCGGCCCCTACGGGCACGCCTACGCGATCCGTGAGACGCTCGACCTGCTGCTGCGCACCTTCCCGGTGCGGACCTGCTCGGACAACAAGTTCGGCCACCACGAGCGCCTCGGTCGGCCGTGCCTCCTCTTCCACATCGAGCAGTGCTCGGGACCCTGTGTCGGCGAGGTCACCAAGGAGCAGTACCAGGGCTACGTCGACGACCTCATCCAGTTCCTGGAGGGCGACACCGACGAGGTCGTGAAGCGGTTGGAGACGGGGATGCGCCAGGCCGCCGACGAGCTCGAGTTCGAGCGGGCGGCGCGCCTGCGCGACCGGTTGACCTCGGTCAACAAGGCGATCGCCCGCCAGCAGATGGTTGCGGACCGCAACGAGGACATCGACGTGATCGGCGTGGCCGACGACGAGCTCGAAGCGGCCGTCCAGGTGTTCCACGTGCGCAAGGGCCGCGTGGTCGGGCGCAAGGGGTTCGTCATGGACAAGGTCGAGGACCTCGACGAGCACGAGCTCACCGGCCGCATCCTCGAGGGGATCTACGACGACCCGCCGCGCGTCGGCATGCCGAAGCAGGTCCTGGTGCCCAGCGATCCCGACGACGTGGATCTCTACCAGCAGTGGCTCAGCCTGGAACGGGGCTCGGCGGTCACCATCCGGGTGCCGCAGCGGGGCGACAAGCGCACCCTCCACGAGACCGTCACGAAGAACGCGAAGGAGGAGCTGGTCCGCCACCGGCTGAAGCGGGCGCAGGACCACAACAGCCGGGCCAAGGCGCTCAACGAGCTGCAGGACGCGCTCGGCCTACCGGAGCCGCCGCTGCGCATCGAGTGCTACGACATGAGCCACCTCCAGGGCACCGACTACGTCGGCTCGATGGTGGTGATGGAGGACGGCCTCCCCAAGAAGTCCGAGTACCGCCGGTTCAAGATCAAGAGCGGTCAGGGCAACGACGACTTCCGGGCCATGGAAGAGGTGCTCACCCGTCGCCTCACCGCCTATCTCGCCGAGCGGAAGCTGCCGGTCAGCGAGCGGGGCCGCTTCCAGTACCCGCCGCAGCTGCTGTTGGTCGACGGCGGCAAGGGCCAGCTCAGCGTGGCGGTCCGGGTGCTCCAGGAGCTCGGGCTCGACGAGGAGATCCCGGTCGCCTCGCTCGCCAAGCGCTTCGAGGAGGTCTACGTGCCGGGCCTGGCCGACCCGGTCCGCATCCCCCGGCAGTCCGAGGCGCTGTACATGCTCCAGCGGCTGCGCGACGAGTCGCACCGCTTCGCCATCACGTTCCACCGCGAGCTCCGCGGCAAGCGCATGACCACGTCCGTCCTCGATGGCATCCCCGGTCTGGGCGACACCCGCAAGAAGCGCCTCACCAAGGAGCTCGGCGGCGTGAACGCGGTCAAGACCGCATCCCTGGAGACGCTCAAGGACCTGAGCTGGCTGCCCGACGCCGTGGCCGAAGCAGTCTTCGACAAGATCCACGGCCCCACCTAGGTGTACATCCAGGGCGGGTCGAGGGCGGCGATCTCGGCGTAGACGGGGCAGGCCGGGTGGTGGGCGCCGTCGATCCAGCCGGTCGACATGAGGAACTCGCCGGTGATCTCGCCGCCGGTGAAGCGGAACGTCGTCTTGAACAGCTTCACCCAGTCCGGCTTGTCGAGCTGGTGGTGCGCACTCAGCCAGCCGCCGAACCCGCCGTGGGTGTCCCGCATGCCGACGATCACCCTGGCGTTGGCGATGGCGGCGTCGACCTTGAGCCGGTTGCGGATGATGCTGGCGTCGTTGAGGAGCCGGTCCCGCTCGGTCTCGCCGTAGGCGGCGACCGCGTCGACGTCGAACCCGTCGTACGCGGCGCGGAACCCGGCCTGCTTCTTGAGGATCGTGAGCCACGAGAGTCCGGCCTGGTTGATCTCCAGCACCAGCCGCTCGAACAGGACGGACTCCTCGCTGGTCGGGAACCCGTACACCTCGTCGTGGTAGGGCCCGTGCCACTCGTGGCCCGGCGCCACCGCGCAGTACGAGCCCGCCGGCACCACGTCGTCAACCCGGTCGTCACCCACCTCGTCGGCCATGGCCCGGACGGTACCGCCAGGCGCGTACCGTCGAGGCGTGGCTGATGACATCGACCTCTGGGAAGCGCACTCGGACTGGTGGCAGGACGGGTTCACCGATGGGGCCGACCCGGAGTACGAGGAGCAGATCCTCCCCATCGCCGCCAACCTGCTGAGCGGGTACGACCGGATCCTCGACGTGGGGACCGGCGAGGGCCAGGTGGCCCGCCTGGCCGCCGCCCAGGGTTCGTCGTTGGTGGCCGGCATCGACCCCACCGCCAACCAGGTCCGGGTGGCGGCCGAGCGCGCCGGCGGCCCGTTGTACGCCCGCTCCGCCGCCGACGCCCTGCCGTTCGCCGACGAGACGTTCGACGCGGTCGTCGCCTGCCTGGTCTTCGAGCACATCGAGGCGGTCGATGATGCCATCGAGGAGGTCGCCCGCGTGCTCCGACCCGGCGGGCGGTTCGCCTTCTTCTTGAACCACCCGCTGCTCCAGACGCCCAACAGCGGCTGGATCGACGACCACATGGTCGAGCCGCCGGAGCAGTACTGGCGCATCGGGCCGTACCTGGTGGAGGACAACTCGATCGAGGAGGTGGAGAAGGACGTCTTCATCCCGTTCATCCACCGGCCGATGAGCCGGTACGTGAACGCCATGTCCGAAGCCGGCCTGGTGCTGCGCCGGATGATGGAGCCGGCGCCGCCGCCCGGGTTCCTGATCCGAGCCATCGAGTACCAGGAGGCCTCCACCATCCCGCGGCTGCTCGTCCTGGTGGCGGACAAGCTGGACCTGGGCTCGCCGTGACCCCGGACCGATCCGACGGAGACGACGAGCCGTTCGAGCCGCTCGAGCCGTACGTCCCCCTCAGCGCCTCGGACGGGGGGCCGGTGGCCGACACGCCCATGTACCTGTCGCACCACTGGCCCGACGAGTACGACCGGTGCGCGGTCATCGGTGGGATGCACGTGTGCCGGCGCTGCCTGGTCCTCTACCCGGTCGCGCTGGTGACCGGCGTGCTGATCAGCCTCGGGTCGTGGTGGCCCGACGGCGTCAACCCGCTGGTGCTGTGGCTCTTTCCGCTGCCGGGCGTGATCGAGTTCGTCCTGGACAACGTCGGGGTCGTCACCTATGAGCCGCGCCGTCAGATGTGGCTGTCGGCGCTCGGGGCGATCGCCGCCGGGGTCGGCTACTCGATGTACATCCAGGACACGTTCGATGCCACGGTCTGGGCGGTGGTGGCGGTGTACACGACGGTGTGCGTCGTCGGCGTCATCGTCGGGAAGTCCCGCCGGAGCGCGGCGTGAGCAACCGGGGCTGGGTGGTGCGGGAGCGGATCCGCCGCCTGCGCGGCGACGGCCCGCTCGACATCAGCGATGCCGCCCTCCTGGTGCTCATCGCCTGCAACGTGCTGACCACCGTCGGGCTCACCGGCGACATCGCCCGCCACCTCCAGAACCCCGACGACCTCGCCGGCGACTTCTTGTCGGGCTGGCACCTGGTCCTCTACGGCGGGGTGACCACGGTGGCGCTGTGGCTCGGCATCGGCGCGCTGCGGCACGGTCCGCACTTCGTGTGGTCCGCCGGGACCACCACCACCGGGTTCCTGCTGCTCGCGTTCGGCGGGGCGTTCGACTCGGCCTGGCACGCCCAGTTCGGCACGGAGGCCAACGTCGAGGCGCTCGTCAGCCCGCCCCACCTCGTGGTGTTCGCCGGGCTGACGTTCCTGCTGGCCTCGCCGGTGGTGGTGCTGTGGCGGCGGCCGGCGCGCCGGCTCGGGTGGCTGGCGTCGATCGTGGCGCTGGTGTCGGTGGTGACCACCGTCCTGGTCATCTCGCTGTTCACCGGGTTCCTCTCGCCGCTGGCCAGCGGCATGTCGCTGTCGTTCGGCTACGTGGAGCCGCTCATCGGGGAGTCGCCGGTGGACTACGACCAGGTGCGCGGCCTCGGTATCGCCGTGTGGACCACCGCCGTGCTCGTGGCGGCGTTCACGCTGGTGCTCGTTCGGTTCCGGCCGGTGACGGGCCTGGTGGCGGTGAGCGTGTTCCTGTGCGGAGCGCCGGCGCTGCTGCTCACCAGCCCCGAGGTCATCGGGCCCCTGGTCATCGGGTACGCCGTGGCGGGCGTGGTCACCGAGGTCATGGTGGCGCTCACCGGCAAGCCCACCCTCGGCCGCCTCGCGGCCGCGGCCACCGGCGCGCTCCTGGGGTCCATGGTCTGGCTCTCCACCTTCGCCCTGCTCGAGCGCGACGGCCGGCTCCAGTGGAGCACCGCCATGTGGTCGGGCACGGTCGTGCTGGCGGGCCTGGTGGGCGCTGCGGTCGCGGCGCTGGTCGCCCTGCCGGCACCCACCGGTGCGGCGGTCGTCGACAGCCCGGTCGGCCCGCGCCCGGCGTGAGCGCCGCACGGCGGGGGTGGCCGCCGGGGGAGCGGCGCGCCCGTAGGGTGGGGTCATGACGGACTTCGTCGTGATCACCGGGATGTCGGGCGCCGGGCGTTCCACCGCAGCAGACGTCCTCGAGGACCAGGGCTGGTTCGTGATCGACAACATGCCGGTCGCCTTGATGCCCAAGGTGGCCGAGCTGGCCGACGCGCCGGGCACCGCCAGCGACCGCGTGGGCTTCGTGGCGGGGTGGGGCACGGACCCGAGCGAGCTCAGCCCCATGTTGGATGACCTGCGGGCGTCCGGGGCGCGGGTGCGCACGGTGTTCCTCGACGCCCGCACCGACGTGTTGATCCGGCGCTACGAGAGCACCCGGCGCCGCCACCCAGCGAGCTCGGGCGATCTCTTGGGCGCCGCCATCGAGCAGGAGCGCCAGGTCCTGGAGTCGCTGCGCGCCGCCGCCGATGTGGTCGTCGACACCAGCGAGCTCAACGTGCACCAGCTGCGCGACCGGATGACCGACCTGTTCGGCGACGACGACCGCTCGCCGGGCATGCAGGTCACGGTCACGTCGTTCGGCTTCAAGCACGGGCTGCCCAGCGACGTCGACATGGTGCTCGACTGCCGGTTCCTCCCGAACCCGCACTGGGTCGACGAGCTGCGCCCGCAGAACGGCACCGACGCGCCGGTGCGGGACTACGTGCTGGGCTCGGACCTGGCAGAGGAGTTCCTGACGAAGGTCGACGGGCTCCTCGATGTGCTGCTCCCTGCGTTCCAGCAGGAGGGCAAGGCGTACCTGACGCTTGCGTTCGGGTGCACCGGCGGACGCCACCGCTCGGTGGCGATCTCCGAGGAGGTGGCCAACCGGCTCCGCAGCCGTGGCCTCACCCCCGGAGTTCAGCACCGCGACATCGCCAAAGGCGGCTGAGTCCGGTGCCGCCCGACGCTGCCGCGCCGCGGCCCGACCTGACATCAGCGCCGAGGCCGGCGCTCGGGTCAACGGGCCCTCGGGTGGTCGCCGTCGGCGGCGGGCACGGGCTCTCCGCCTCGCTCCAAGCCGTCCGGCGCTACGCCAGCACCATCACCGCCATCGTGTCGGTGGCCGACGACGGCGGTTCCACCGGCGCCCTGCGGGCGATGCTGCCCGACCTGCCGGCGCCGGGCGACGTGCGCAAGAGCCTGGGCGCGCTGGCCGAGGCCGACTCGCCCATCGGCCGGGTCCTCGAGCACCGCTTCAGCGGCGGCGACCTCGAGGGCCACGCCCTCGGCAACCTGCTGCTCGTCGCCCTCTCCCAGGACCTCGGATCGTTCTCGGCGGCCGTCGACGAGCTGGCCAAGCGGGTGGGTGCGGTCGGTCGGGTCCTGCCCGCCACTATCGGTCCGGTGGACCTGCACGGCTGGCGCCTCCGGTCCGACGGCCCCGACGGGCCCGAAGGCGCGGTCGCCGAGGTCGACGGGCAGGTCGCGGTCCAGAACGCGTCGGGGGTGTTCGAGGTGCGGCTGGAGCCGGCGTCACCTCCGTCGGACCCGGCGGTGCGGGCCGCCATCCTCGGTGCCGACCAGGTCGTGATCGGTCCCGGATCGCTGTTCACCAGCGTGCTCGCCGCCGCCATCGTGCCTGCGGTGCACGAGGCGCTCCTGGCCACCGCGGCCCGCCGGATCTTCGTGGCAAACCTCGGCCCCCAGGTTCCCGAGACCGCCGGCTTCACGGTGGAGTCCGAGGTCGCCGCGCTGCACCGCCACGGCGTCGACGTCGATGCCATCATCGTCGACCCGTCCCGGGATCTGGGCGATCTGGGGGCGGTCGCGGAGGGCGCCACGGTGACCGTCCGGCCCGTCGCGGCCGGGGACGGCCGGGTCCACGATCCCGAACTGCTGGCGGCCGCACTCGAGGACCTCGGCTCCTGACGAGCCGTCAGGAGCCGGTGCGAGGGGCTCGCGCTGCGTTGGGCCGACCTCCACGGGGTCGGGTAGGTTCCGAAGCACAAGAGGCGCCTTCAGGATCGGGCCGATCGGCCCGCCGCGCCGCAGCACCAGAGAGGTTGCATCACCCATGACCATCCGCGTCGGCATCAACGGGTTCGGGCGAATCGGCCGGAACTTCTTCCGGGCCGTGAAGGAGCAGGGGGCGGACATCGACTTCGTCGCCGCCAACGACCTCGGCTCGGTGGCCATGATGGCCCACCTCCTCAAGAACGACTCCGTGATGGGCCGGTTCGACGGTGAGGTCAAGGAGCACGCCGACGGCATCGAGGTCGACGGCGACGTCATCAAGATCCTCGCCGAGCGCGATCCGGGCAAGCTGCCCTGGGGTGACCTGGGGGTCGACGTGGTGATCGAGTCGACCGGCTTCTTCACCTCCAAAGAGAAGGCCTCGGCCCACATCGACGCCGGTGCGCCCCGCGTCATCGTGTCGGCCCCGGCCACCGACGCCGACAACACCTTCGTGGTGGGCGTCAACGAGGACACGTTCGATCCCGAGACCGATCTCGTCGTCTCCAACGCCTCCTGCACCACCAACTGCTTCGTGCCCATGATCAAAGTCCTCGACGACGCCTTCGGTGTCGAGAAGGGGCTCATGAACACGATCCACGCCTACACCGGCGACCAGCAGCTCGTCGACGGCCCGCACTCGGACCTGCGCCGGGCCCGTGCCGCCGCCATCAACATCGTGCCCACCTCCACGGGTGCCGCCCGCGCCACCGGCCTGGTGCTCCAGGCCATGCAGGGCAAGCTCGACGGCACCTCCCTGCGGGTCCCCGTGCCCACCGGCTCCATCACCGACTTCACCGGCGTGCTCAAGACCGAGACCACGGTCGAGGCCGTGAACGAGGCGTTCAAGCAGGCCGCCTCCGAGGGTCGCCTCAAGGGCATCCTCAAGTACTCCGAGGAGCCGCTGGTCAGCTCCGACATCGTCGGCACCCCGTACTCGGTCACCTTCGACTCCGGCCTCACCATGGCCATGGGCAACCTCGTCAAGATCCTGGGCTGGTACGACAACGAGTGGGGCTACTCCAACCGCCTCGTCGACATCACCAAGATCGTCGGCGCCGCCAACAAGTAGCCGGTCTCCGGCACACGTCGACGACGGACAACCAGAAGGCAACGAGCGTGATCAACGGGGTCCCCCAACTGGAAGATCTCGGCGACGTCGCCGGGAAGCGGGTCTTGGTCCGGTGCGACTTCAACGTGCCGATCCGCGACGGGCGGATCACCGACGACCTGCGCATCCGCGCCGCGCTGCCCACCATCGGGTGGCTGCAGCAGCACGGGGCCACCGTCACCACGTGCAGCCACCTGGGTCGCCCCAAGGGCGCACCGGACCCCGCCTTCTCGATGGACCCGGTGCGTGCTCGCCTCGCCGAGCTCGCACCGGGCGTCGAGCTGCTGGAGAACCTGCGCTTCAACGCCGGCGAGACCGCCGACGAGGCCGCCTTCGTCGCGGAGCTCGTGGCCGGGCAGGACCTCTACGTCAACGACGCGTTCGGTGCCTCGCACCGCGCGCACGCTTCCATCGTCGGTCCGCCGCGGTCGCTCCCGTCCGCGGCCGGTCGGCTGCTGGAGAAGGAGGTCGAGGTCCTCCTCGGTCTCCGCAACGACCCACGCCGTCCGTTCATCGCCATCCTCGGCGGCTCGAAGGTCTCCGACAAGCTCGGTGTCATCGACGCCCTGCTCGGGGTCGCCGACGGCCTCATCATCGGCGGAGGCATGTGCTTCACCTTCCTCAAGGCCCTCGGCCACCAGGTCGGCTCCTCGCTGTGCGAGGACGACCAGGTCGAGACGTGCGCCAGGCTGCTCGACAGCGGCGCCGTCATCCACCTGCCGTCGGACATCACCGCCCTCGGCCCCGGCGGCAAGATCGGCGACCCGTCCGCCGGGGGAGAGGTGCGCCAGTTCGGCCGCAGCATCCCCGAGGGCTGGATGGGCCTCGACATCGGCCCGGGCACCGCCGCTGAGTTCTCCGACGTCATCGGCGAGGCTCGCCAGGTCCTGTGGAACGGCCCGATGGGCGTGTTCGAGGACCCGCGGTTCGAAGCCGGCACGCGCACCGTCGCCGAAGCGGTCGCCGACAACCGGGGCTTCACCGTGATCGGCGGCGGCGACAGCGCGGCGGCGGCTGCGCAGTTCGGCCTCGCCGACCAGATCGACCACGTCTCCACCGGCGGCGGCGCCTCCCTCGAGCTCATCGAGCAGGGCGACCTCCCCGGCCTCGCCGCCTTGAGGGCGGCTCCCAACGCGAACTGACCAGGAGCTCCTGATGCCCAAGACCACCCGCACGCCGCTCATCTCGGGCAACTGGAAGATGCACCACAACCACTTCGAGGCCATCTCCACGGTCCAGAAGCTGGCGTACCTGCTCCACAAGGACGTCTACGACAAGGTCGACGTGTCCGTGCACCCGCCGTTCACCGACATCCGCTCGGTCCAGACGGTGCTCGAGGCCGACGACACGCCGATCAGCATCGGGGCGCAGCACTGCTACATCGAGGAGAAGGGAGCGTTCACCGGAGAGGTGTCGCCCGCGATGCTCGCCAAGTTGAACGTGGAGTACGTGATCGCCGGGCACTCCGAGCGCCGCGAGATCTTCGGGGAGACCGACGACCTCGTGAAAAAGAAGGTGCACGCCATCTTCACGTGGGGGATGACGCCGATCCTGTGCTGCGGCGAGACCGAGGAGGAGCGTGAGGCGGGCCGGACCGAGGAGAAGGTCGCCGGCCAGGTGCGCGCCGGGCTCGCCGGACTCACCGCCGAGCAGGTGGGCGCGATGGTCATCGCCTACGAGCCCATCTGGGCCATCGGCACCGGCAAGACGGCGAGCGCTGCGGACGCGCAGGAGACCTGCAAGCTGGTCCGCACCGTGGTCGAGGAGGTCGCCGGAGCCGACGCGGCGGCGTCGGTCCGCATCCAGTACGGCGGCTCGGTGAAGCCGGCGAACGCAGCCGAGCTGATGTCGCAGCCCGACATCGATGGCGCTCTGGTGGGCGGCGCGTCGCTCGTCGCCGAAGATTTCGCCGGAATCGTGGAATTTTCCCAGCCCGGCTGACGGTTTCGTCACCTTCGCGTATCCGCAGGTCACACGCCTGACCGCAGGTGGGTGATCGAACAAACGTGCCAGTTCGGGCCGCCTCGAGGCACACGCGTTTCACCAGGGGACATCGGACCCGCGTTATGGTCGTCTTTCGGTGAACGCAGGGTGACCTGCGTCACCGTCTCTCCCCACCCTTACCCGGCGATGCCCCCGAAGCGGGCGCCCCGCCGATCCGCCTACATGGAGGCTTGCTCATGGCCCGTCGTTCGATCTGGACCGGCGTCGTTGCCGGTGCCCTGACCCTTGGCGTCGTCGCCACGGGTTGCGGCAGCAGCAGCGACAGCGGAGGTTCGTCCTCCGATGAAAAGGTGTTCACCGACTACGCGTACCTCAGCGACTCGGGCACCAACACCAGCTTCGACCCCGGTGTCGTGCAGACGCTCTCGGAGTCGCAGATCACCACGGCCCTCTACGACGGCCTCACCGACTTCGATTTCAGCGACCCCGAGAAGCCCGAGCTCAAGGGCAACGTCGCCGAGAAGTGGGAGGCGAACGACGACGCCACCGAGTTCACCTTCACCCTGAAGCCCGACCAGGTCTTCTCCGACGGCAGCCCGGTGCTGCCCTCCAGCTTCAAGGCCGCCTGGGAGCGTGCGGGCTCGCCCGAGCTCGCCTCGCCCTACGGCTACCTGATCAACAACCTCAAGGGCGGCGCCGCATGGAACAGCGGCTGCCTCGACGCCGAGCCGCCGGAAGAGGCTGCCGACTGCAAGGAGAAGGTCGACCCCGCCGCCGGCCTGGAGTCGATCGTCGCCGATGACGACGCCATGACCCTCACGACCACGCTGGAGGCGCCCAACGCCGACTTCCCGTCGATCGTGTCGCACCCGTTCTTCTCCCCGGCCAACGCCAAGGACATCGAGAAGATCGGCAACACCACCGGCTGGGGCACCAAGGGCCTCACCGTCGGCAACGGCCCCTTCAAGCTCGAAAGCGCGAACTCCAAGGAGGTCGTGCTCGTCCCGAACAAGAAGTGGGGCGGCAACGTGCTGGGTGACACCGAGGTGAAGCTCGACAAGCTGGTCTTCAAGCAGACCATCGACGTCGAGACCGCCTACCAGGCGTTCGAAGCCGGCGAGGGCGACGACGCCCCCGTGCCGGCCGGCAAGTACAAGGACGCCCAGGCGGCCTACCCGCAGAACACCATCACCACCACCAACGTCGGTTCGTACTACTTCGACTTCGGCGAAGACGACCCGCAGGTCGGTGGCCCGGACAACGTGAAGCTGCGCCAGGCCATCTCGCTCGCCATCGACCGCGACGAGATCAACCAGAAGGTCTACGAGGACACCCGTCCGATCGCCACGGGCATCACGCCCCCCGGCATCCCGGGCTACAAGAAGGACCTCTGCGAGTACTGCGACCTCGACGTCGACAAGGCGAAGGACCTGCTCTCGGAGTGGGAGGCCGACGGCGGCAAGCTCACCTCGCCGATCAAGATCAACTTCAACGAGGGCGGCAGCCACGGTGACGTCGCCACGATCATCCAGGCCAACCTGAAGGACAACCTGGGCATCGATGCCGAGATCTCCGGTGTCGCCGAGGACTACTTCGTGGTCGTCGCCGAGCCCGGCGGCTGCCAGCTGTGCCGCTCCGGTTGGTACGCCGACTACCCGACGTACGGCAACTTCATGGTCGACCTCTTCTCCAAGGCGTCGATCGGTGGCAACAACTTCGGCCGCTTCGAGAACGACGAGTTCGAGGACCTGATCGCACAGGCGCAGGCCGAGACCGACGACACCGCTCGCGGCGAGCTGTACAACCAGGCTGAGGACGTCCTCCTCAACAAGGAGACCGGCGCCGTGCCGCTGGTCTTCTACACCGGCAGCCAGGTGTTCCGCGACAGCGTGAAGGCCTACCCGTCCACTCCCCTCGGCATCATGCTGTGGGAGCAGGTCGAGGTCTGATCCGAACCAGCTGACGTCGGTCAGCTGACACGCAGTGCGATGGCCGGGGGCCGAGCCGAGCGGCTCGGCCCCCGTCATCGCGACCCCGCGACTCGCGTCTCGTCTCCCCCAGATGGGGGAACGAGGATGCACCTCCCCCTGAGCTAGCCGAAACACGAGGCCCCATGGGTTCGTTCCTCCTGCGTCGCTCCCTGCAGCTGATCTTCGTGCTGTGGGGTGGCGCCACGCTCCTCTTCTTCCTCTTCTACGCGCTGCCCACCAACCCGGCCGAGCAGTTCGCCTCTGGTGGCGGCAACCGTGCGCCCGACCCGCAGGTCGTGGCGAACCTCGAGCACCAGATGGGCATCGACAAGCCGTTGTCCGAGCAGTACGTCAACTACATGACGGACCTCCTGCACGGCGATCTGGGCACGTCGTACGTGACCCGCGAGCCCGTCTCGGACATCGTGGCCGAGACGCTTCCTCACAGCCTGCGGCTCGCCTTCTGGGCAATCCTCGTGGAGTCGGCGATCGGCATCTCGGCGGGCGCGCTGTCCGCCCGGAAGCGGAACTCCGCCGGCGACTGGGTCACCACCATCACGGCCGTGGTGCTGAGCGCCATCCCGGTGTTCGTGCTCGCGTACCTGATCAAACAGGTGACCGGCGTGTACGCCTTCCAGCACGACTGGCCCGAGTGGGTGCGCTTCCCGACCCTCGGGTACGGCCCCGACGAGTACGCCCTCGGCGTCGTCCCGATCAACGGGACCTGGAGGTACCTCGTCCAGCCGGTGTTCGTGCTGGCATCGGTGGGCACCGCCATCCTCGCCCGCATCACCCGCACCTCGATGCTCGAGACCATGCGGCTCGACCACGTGCGCACCGCCCGGGCCAAGGGCCTCACCGAGAAGCGGGTGATGCGCAAGCACGTGCGGCGCAACGCCATGATCCCGGTGGTCACCGTGATCGGCATCGACTTCGGCACCCTGGTGGGCGCCGCCATCCTCACCGAGACGGTGTTCAACCTCCCGGGGCTGGGCAGCCAGATCGTGAACTCGGCCAAGGCGTTCGATGCACCGGTGGTGCTCGGCCTGACGCTGATCGTGACCCTCGTCTACGGCCTGGCCTCCATGGCCGTCGACATCTCGTACGCCTACTTCGACCCGCGCGTGAAGCTGGGAGACGACTGATGAGCGACCTGATCCTCACCCCCAACCCGGTGCCGCCGCCCGACGTGAACGCATCGCTCGCGGACGTCGGCCCGAGCCGCTCGCTCGCCAGCGACGCGTGGCGGCGCTTCAAGCGCAACAAGCTGGCGATGTTCGGCTTGGTGCTCGTCGTGTTCCTCGCCGTCGTGTCGCTGGCCGGACCGTTCCTGGTCCAGGACCCGCTCGACACGTCGGGGCTCGCCAAGCAGAGCCCGGGCAACGGCCACCTCATGGGCACCGACAGCCTGGGCCGCGACGTGATGTCCCGCATCGTCTACGGCATCCGCCTCTCGCTGTTCATCGGCATCGTCGTGACCCTGATCGAGACGTTCATCGGGATCCTCGTCGGCGCCGTCGCCGGCTGGCGGCGCGGCTGGGTCGACAGCGTGCTGATGCGCTTCGTCGACGTCCTCCTCGGCATCCCGTACCTGGTGCTGGCGCTGGCGATGGTGACCATCATCGGCAAGGGCGTCGCCGCCGTGATCTTGACCCTCGCCGTGACCGCCTGGCTGCAGACGGCCCGCAACGTGCGAGCCGGCTTCCTCCAGGCCCGTGAGACGGAGTACGTCGAGGCGGCCAAGGCGGTCGGCGTGTCGTCGAAGCGGATCATGGCCCGCCACATCCTGCCGAACGTGTTCCAGCCGGTGGTGGTGCTGGCGGCGGTCGGCGTCGGCTCGGCCATCCTCGCCGAGGCCGCTCTGAGCTTCCTGGGCGTCGGCGTCAAGAAGCCGGCGCCGTCGCTCGGACTGATGATCTCGGAATCGCAGTCCTCGTTCAGCTCCGCACCGCACCTGCTCATCTTCCCGGGCCTGGCCATCGCCATGACCGTCCTGGGCTTCCTCCTCGTGGGCGATGGCCTGCGGGACGCGCTCGACGTGAAGGACACGTGATGGCCGACGACCCCACCACCGCCGACTCGGGCTCCGAGCCGCCGCCGCCCACCGAGGTGCCCGTGGTCGAGGTGCCCGTGTCCGAGGTTCCGGTCGACCCCGGTCCGCTGCCCCAGACCATGGCCGACCCCACGCTGCTCACCGACGAGGCCGTCCTGGCGGACCCGGGCGGCGCAGCCCCCCAGCTGGGCGAGATCGCCCACGGCCCGGTCGACGGCCCGCTGTCGGCCCCCATCCTCGAGGTGCAGGGCCTCACGGTCGACTTCCGCACCGACGACGGTGAGGTGCACGCCGTGCGCGGCGTCGACTTCGCTGTGTCGGCCGGCGAGGTGCTGGCCATCGTCGGCGAATCCGGTTCCGGCAAGTCGGTCACGGCCATGAGCATCCTCAAGCTCCTGCCCCCGTCCGCGCACGTGCAGGGCAAGGTGTCGTGGCGGGGCGAGGACCTGCTCCAAGTCAGCGACGAGCGGATGCGCAAGGTGCGCGGTGCGGAGATCGCCATGATCTTCCAGGACCCGCTCACCGCCTTGAACCCCGTGTACCGGGTGGGCGACCAGATCGTCGAGATGATCCAGGTCCACGAGAAGATCTCGAAGAAGGAGGCGCGGGCCCGCGCCATCGAGATGCTCGACCTGGTGGGGATCCCGCAGCCCGACAAGCGCATCGACCAGTACACCCACGAGTTCTCGGGCGGCATGCGGCAGCGGGCGATGATCGCCATGGCGCTGTCGTGCAACCCGCAGCTGATCATCGCCGACGAGCCCACCACCGCCCTCGACGTCACCGTCCAGGCCCAGGTGCTGGAGGTGCTGGCCGATCTGGCCCACCGCCTGTCCGTCGCCGTCGTGTTGATCACCCACGATCTCGGCGTGGTGGCCGGCATGGCCGACCACATCGGCGTCATGTACGCCGGTCGGGTGGTGGAGACCGGGTCCGTCGACGACACCTTCGACTCCACCTCGCACCCCTACACGGCCGGGCTGCTGGCCTCGCTGCCCCGCCTGCACGGGGACATCGACCAGCCGCTCGTCCCCATCGGCGGCCAGCCGCCGTCGATGCTCCAGCCGCCCACCGGGTGCGCCTTCCACCCCCGGTGCCTGTTCGCGAGCGAGGAGGCCGGCTGCATGAGCGTCATGCCGGAGCTCGACCTCAAGCCGGGTGGCCAGTACGCCGCCTGCCACCGTTCCGCCGAGCTCCTGCAAGCCGGGAACCTGGTCCGTCGAGTGGAGGTCGAGTCGTGACCCACCTGGTCGAGGCGATCGATGTCGTCAAGGAGTTCAAGGGGCCGCGCAAGGATCCGCTGGGTCTGCGCCACCTCACGGTGCACGCGGTGAACGGCGTCTCGTTCACCCTGGACCGGGGCGAGACCCTGGGGGTGGTGGGGGAGTCGGGCTGCGGCAAGTCCACCCTCGGCCGCGTGGTCATGCGCCTGCTCCCCGCCACCGATGGGGTCGTCCTGCTCGACGGGCAGGACACCGCGGTGCTGGAGAAGCAGGACAAGAAGGCTCTGCGCCGTCGCATGCAGATGGTGTTCCAGGATCCGTACGCGTCGCTCAACCCCCGCATGACCGTCGGTGAGGTGCTGGCCGAGCCGTTCCTGGTCCACGACCGCACCAAGCGCAAAGACGCCCAGTCCGAGGTGGCCGAGCTGCTGTCGGTGGTGGGCCTGTCGCCCGAGCACGCCGGGCGCTACCCGCACGAGTTCTCCGGCGGCCAGCGCCAGCGCGTCGGCATCGCCCGGGCCCTGGCCCTCAACCCCGATGTGGTGGTCCTCGACGAGCCGGTCTCCGCGCTCGACGTGTCGATCCAGGCGGGCGTCGTCAACCTGCTGAAGAAGCTGCAGGACGAGCGGGGGATGGCGTACTTCTTCATCGCCCACGACCTGTCGGTGGTGAAGCACATCTCGGACCGGGTGGCGGTGATGTACCTGGGCAAGATCGTCGAGGTCGGCACCCGCAACGCCATCTACGGCGAGGCTCGCCACCCCTACACCCGGGCCCTCATGTCGGCGGTGCCGATCCCCGATCCCACCCTGGAGCGCCGCCGCAAGCGGATCATCCTCGAGGGCGAGGTGCCCAGCCCGATCGACCCGCCGAGCGGCTGCCACTTCCGCACCCGCTGCTGGAAAGCGACCGAGATCTGTGCGGCCGAGGAGCCGCCGCTCAGCGGCGACTCCCCCGACCACCTGTTCGCCTGCCACCACCCCGTGGAGACCCCCGTCCTGCTCGGCTCCACCACCGCCGCCCCCTGATTCGGGGCGGCGCGGCGCTGCGGCTAACCTGAACCGGCCTCTGGAGACAGGGGCATGCTCTCGAGAGGCTTTCATGACCCCGTTCAAATGGTTCCTCGTCGGACTCCACGTCATCGACTCGCTGGCGCTCCTGTTCCTCGTGCTCCTGCACAGCGGCAAGGGCGGCGGTCTGTCGGACATGTTCGGCGGCGGCATGGGTGCCGCAGCCCAGGGCTCCACGGTTGTGGAGAAGAACCTGGACCGGGCCACGGTGATCGCCACGGTGCTGTTCACCTTCACCACGCTCTCGCTGGGTCTGTTCCTCTCGACCCCGGCCTGACGGCCGGATCTGGGTTCTTGGCCGCCCCATCGGGTCGGCTAAGGTGACACCCCGGCCGGGTCACCCCGGCCAGCCACGTCGAAGTGGCGGAATTGGCAGACGCGCTAGCTTGAGGGGCTAGTGCCCTTAGGGGCGTGGGGGTTCAAGTCCCCCCTTCGACACCAAGCAAGTCCACGAAACCCCAGGTCACAGACCTGGGGTTTCGTCGTTCCGGGGCGAGGGCGGATCTTGCGCACGAGTTCGCCGCCTCCACCCGCAGCGGCCGATCCTGCTGTTGTCGGGCATGGTCGGAGAGACCGCGCACGCTCCGTCTCACGGGCACCTACGAGTTCGACGTCGTCCGTGCCGACTACCAGGTCCGCTGGTACGGCGACGTCCTCTCCCGCACCAGCGCCACCCCCATCACGGTCACCACGGGCTGCACCTCCACCCCGGACACTGCTTGGGGCGACGCATGCGCCGTCCCCGCCAACATCCGCATGGGTTAGCGACTCCCTGCCTCGGTCCACCGCTCACGACCCAGGCCGATCGTGGTCGTGAGCGGAGTGCCAGCCGTGCGTCCCCCCTTCCACCCGTTCACGCGGGTGGGATCGCCGCTACCGCGACCAACTCCACGAGTTGATCCGGGTATCCGAGCAGAGCGACGCCTAGCAAGGTGCTCGGGGGCCCCACAGGACCGAACCAGGCACCGAGTGACGACCAGGCTTCCGCGAGCACGTCGCGTTGGTCGGCAACGACGTAGACCGTGAGCTGGACGATGTGGCTCGAGTCGACTCCATGCCCGGCAAGCACCGCATCGAGGTTCTCGACCGCTCGACGCGTCTGCGCCGCGATGTCGCCGACGCCGACGACGCTCCCGGCTGCGTCGAGCGAGCAGGCCCCGGCCGTGAACAACAAGGCACCCGCGGGGGCGATCCTCGCGTACTCGTACGGTGCTGCGGGCCAGAGGCTCACGTGATCGGCTTCTCCTTCGTCCACGTCCGCAGCCTCGCAGATCGACGGCCGAGCGTTCCCGATGGTGGCCGCCTCGACGCCAGCCACGTCGCCCCCATCGACGCTTGTGCCGAGGGCGATGGGAAAGGGCTCACCCACCAAAGCAGACGGAAACCGCGGCGCTGACGGGGCCGACGGCGGAATCGGAACCGACGGCGCTCCCACCGGTGTTGGGGCACCCGGCGGGGCTTCGTCGCCGAACTGTGCTGCCCCGGCCTGCGACGCCAACGGATCGGTTCCCGCCGCCGTCGACGATTCCTACGTCACCACCAAGGACGTCGTGCTCACCCGCTCCGCCGCGACCGGAGTGCTCGCCAACGACACCGACCCGACCTCCCAGCCCCTCACTGCGGTGCTCGTGGACCTCCCGACGGCCGGAGCGGTCACGCTCGCCGCAAACGGGTCGTTCACCTATACCCCCAGCACCGCATTCGTGGGCACCGTGACGTTCACCTACCGCGCCAGCGATGGCACCTTCCAGAGCAACCTGGCCGTGGTCACGATCAAGGTCAACGGCGCTCCCAGCGCAGTGGCTGACGCCTACACCACCACTGCGGGCACGACCCTCACCGTGGCCGCACCCGGAGTCCTCGCCAACGACACCGACACCAACGGCGATGCGCTCACTGCGTCGCTCGTCGCCACCGTCTCCCACGGCAACCTCGCCCTCGCCGCGGACGGTTCGTTCACCTACACACCCACGGCCGGGTTCACCGGCCAGGACAGCTTCCAGTACAAGGCCAGCGACGGCAGGCTGCAGAGCAACACCGCCACCCCCCGCCATCACCGTCAAGCCACCCGGAACCGTGCCGTCAGCTCCGGTGATCGGTCCCGCAACCGCCGGCGACCACCAAGCCCGCGTCACCTGGACGGCCCCGACCTCCGATGGGGGCAGCCCCATCACCGGATACGTCATCACCCCCTACGTCGGCGCCACTGCCGGGCCCGCTCAAGCGATCGGTCCAGCAACGAGCCTGATCTACACCGGCCTCACAAACGGGACGACCTACACGTTCCGGGTCGCCGCCTACAACGCTGTGGGCACCGGTCCGAGCTCCGGCGCCTCGAACCCGGTGATCCCGGCGCCCTACGCGCCGTTCTCGTCGTGGTCTGCGTTCGTGCAGCGCCAGTACCTCGACCTGACCACCAAGGCGCCGAGCGCATCGAGCCTGTCCAGCTGGGTCTCCCAGCTCGGCAGTGGCACCAAGACCAAGGGTGACCTCGACGACGCCCTCCGGCGTGGCTCCGAGAACCTGGCAAACGTCGATCCGGTGGTTCGCATCTACCGTGCGTTCCTCGGCCGTGCGCCCGACGCTGGCGGCCTCCAGTTCTGGATCAAGCGCAAGCGCAACATCGCGCCGGCCAAGACATGGTCGGTCACCCAGATCTCCACGGAGTTCACCAACAGCAACGAGTTCCAGACGAAGTACGGATCGTTGACGAACCGACAGTTCGTGACGCGCATCTACACCGACGTCCTCGGACGGACGGCTGACACCGCAGGTGTGAACTACTGGACCGGCAAGCTCGATCGCAAGGAGAAGACCAAGGCGCAGGTGATGGTCGGCTTCTCCGAGTCGAACGAGTACAAGACGAAACAGGCTCAGAACACCGACGTCTCCGTCGCGTACGTCTACCTCCTGGGCCGGGCGCCGACCCCGAGCGAGACCACGGACTGGGTCAACCGTGAGAAGGCGGGTACCACCCACGCCGCCCTGCTCACCGAGCTCCTCACGAGCAGTGCGTACTCAGCGCACATCACGAGCTAACCGAGCGGCGCCGGTTCTGACCGACCCAGAGGTGACCCCGACGCAGCAGCCCTTCGTCACAAGCCGTTGCTCGACATTTGTGCTCGACTGCCGAGGTGGGTGATCGAGCTGGGGTCCTGATCGTGCGGGAACGTTGTGTCGCTCTCATCGAGCGGGTGGACGGCCGTCGCTATTGGGTCATTCCAGGCGGAGGGGTCGAGCCCGGCGAGACGGTGGAGGAGGCGGCGTCACGCGAGGCGCTGGAGGAGCTCGGGCTGCCCGTGGCACTCGGCCCGTTGCGGGTCTGGATCGACCATCGAGAGCTCGATGGTTCGATTCAACGACAGTGGTACTTCGAGGCGACCCTCGGTGAAGGCGAGATCGAGTTCTGCGGCCCAGAGGCCATGGACGAGGTTTCGGGCACGTTCCGGGCAGTTTGGTTGCCGATCGACGAGGTCGATCCGGCTAGGACACTGCCTTCTGCCATTGCCGAACTTGTGATGAGCGAGAAACCTTGGCAACCGACCCCGGTCTACATCGACGAGCGTTGACCGGCCCGATCAGTGCACTTGGCTGCGATGGTGCCGGTTTGGCCGCTCCACCTCCTCCACCATCTGCGCCCTCGACACTGCCGCCAGGCTCCAGGCCTCGGCCAGTGCCGCCACCGACATCGTCCTCGACATCGTCGGCTGCTACCGCTGACCGCAGAACATCGTCGTGGGCGGGTGGAGTCCGAGTGTCTCGCCTCGTCGACACCAACCGGATCGGTCGCCACCCAGGTGGAAGGCTGCTGGCATGAAGCAGATCCGAGCGATGCCGATCGTCTTCATTGCTGCATTCGGCCTCGCAGCGGCGGCTTGTTCTTCCAGCGGCGATCCAGCGGCGGTCCCGGTGCGGCCGGGCACGGTGGTGACCACGCTCTCGGTGGAGGCGCCAGCCTCGATCGACGCCCACGAGCGGGTCCGTCTGTCGGTCCCGACCGACTGGGAGCGAGTTGACGGAGCGCGAACTCGGGTCACGTTCCGCTCGGGTTCCCCGGGTTGTCACTATCGGGTCACCGTCTCCGCAGAAGTGCGCCTGCAACACGAGAGCACACCGCTCCCCGTGGTCGAATCCATTCTGCCGCAAGGATGGCGGACCTTGGACGCCGGTGAGCGCGGGTCAGCGGTCTGGCGCGTGTCTCGTCGGGCCGCTGCCGCCGACGCGGTTCGAGTCGTTGGTGCACTCGTTCAGCCGCTGCGTTCGATCGGTGAACAGGCGGGCAGCACCGCTTGGCTGGTGGTGCGGGTTCGCTCATCGTCAGAACCGGGCGACGAGTGCCACATGGGAACCTGGCGGGACAAGCTCGGCCCCGCGACAGGTGATCTCCTCGCAACAGCTCGGCGGCTTCCATGATCGATGCTGTTCCCCGAGCCGTGGTCGCGGAATCACCGGTGAGCGTTCGCGGTCTTCTCCGCGATCTGGCTGGCGGGATGCTTCGATCCCTTCGGTGGGTACAGGTGGTTCTTTCGGTTTGAAGTCCAAGATGGTTCGAACTAGGGAAGCTGCGGGACCGAACCTGGGAGACGACTTGAGCCGACAGCACCGCACCATCCGAACGAGCACCCTGCGCCGCCGGTCGGCCGTGATCGCACTTGCGGTCTGCGTGGCGGCGGGGGCGACCTCGTGCAGCAGCGATGCGGCTGATTCCTCGGGCGCGTCCACCACGAAGGCGGCTGCGCCGACCTCGACGACCGCCGCTCCGCCGATGGAGCTTCCGGCTGACCGCCCGATCGAGGTGCACATCCCGGCATCGGTGACCGGCGACGACCCGGCCCCGCTGGTGGTGCTCCTCCACGGGTACGGCGCGAACGGAGAGGGACAGGCCGCCTACCTGCGCATGGAAGAGGCGGCCGACGAGGCCGGGATGCTCCTCGTCGCTGCCGATGGCACGGAGAACGCCACCGGCAAGCAGTTCTGGAACGCCACCGACGCCTGCTGCGGACCCGGCAGCGACATCGACGACTCCGGCTACATCACCGACGTCATCACCAAGGTCTCCCAGGACCACGCGGTGGACCCGGAGCGGATCTTCGTCGTCGGGCACAGCAACGGCGGGTTCATGGCGAACCGCATGGCCTGCGACCACGCCGACATGGTCGCTGCGATCGTCAGCATCGAGGGCGCCACCTACGAGGACGCGGATGACTGCACCCCCAGCGAGCCGGTCTCGGTGCTCCTGGTCCACGGCACCGCCGACACCACGATCCCCTACGACGGTGGGTCGATCGGCCCGAACTCGTTCCCCAGCGCAGAGGGCACCCTCGACCGGTGGGTCGCACTGGACGGATGCGACGAGGCAGCCGAGGATCCGGCGCCCGCCGACCACCAGATCGTCGAGGACCTTCCTCCGGCCACCGTCACCGCCCACGCGGGCTGCGAAGGCGGTGCTGCGGTCGAGCTCTGGACCCAGCCCGACGGGAAGCACATCCCGCCGTTCACCGCGGACTTCTCCGTCCAGCTCCTCGACTGGCTCATGGATCACCCGAAGTCCTGACGGCCCCGCCTCGGTCGAGCCCGATCACCGGCCGATAGGGTCTCGGGCGATGGGCATGGCCTTCGTCTGGGGAGCGGTGGGGGCGTCGGCGCTGCTCCTCGGGGCCGTGATCGCCTACGTCGGATCGCCCAGCCAGCGGTTCATCGCGATCGTGATGGCGCTCGGTGCCGGACTGCTGATCGGATCGGTGTCGTTCGAGCTCATCGACGACGCCCTGAAGGTCGAGGAGGTCGCCAGGGTCGGGGTGTACACGCTGATCGGCGCCGGGGTGTTCACCCTCGGCAACTGGTACCTCGACCGACGGGGCGCTGGGGGTCGCAAGGACCCGACCGGCACGCAGCAGGACGGATCGCCGCTGGCGATCGTGTTCGGATCGATCCTCGACGGCATCCCCGAGTCGTTCGTCCTCGGCCTCACGGTCCTGCAGGGCGGGGTCAGCGTGGGCCTCCTCGCCGGCATCTTGCTCAGCAACCTGCCGGAGGGCATGTCGTCGTCGGCCGGGCTCCGCATCGCCGGCTGGCCTCGCGGCCGAGTTTTCGGCATGTGGCTCGCGGTCATGGCCGTGTCGGGGATCAGCGCGGCGCTCGGCTACCAGATCCTCGGTGACCCGACCAACGACGCCGGCGCGGCGCTCGCCCAGGGCTTCGCCGCGGGCGCGCTGCTCGCCATGGTCGCCGACGCGCTCCTCCCGGAGTCGTACAAGGTCGAACGGGCCTTCACCGGTTCGTGGGTCGCCGTCGGCTTCGCCGTCTCGCTCATGTTGACCTCGCTCTGACCGGCTCCCGGCCGACGTCGCACGGCTGACCGCATCCTCGACGGGACGACGGGCCGTCGGTAGGTTCCTGCGGATGGCAGCACCGGCACGGGGTTCGGGCGCAGACGCGTGAGCGAGAAGCTGCAGCTCGAGCTGTCGGTCCTGCTGCCCGACGCGCTCGACGGCCGAGACGGGTGCGTCCACCGCCTCACCGAGACGCTCGACGGAGCGCCCGGCATCGAGGACGTGCACCTGGTGGACGCGAGCGGCGGCGGTCCGGCCCAGCTGTGCCTGCACTACGACCCGGCCACCACGAGCGTCGCCCGGATCCGGGCCCGGGCCGAGGCCGCCGGCGCCGAGCTCACCGAGCGCTACGCCCACGTGCTCTGGCCCGTCACCGGCGTCGGCCACATCCGCAAGGCCCGCTCGGTGGGCGAGTCCCTCAGCCGCATCGACGGGGTGATGGAGGCAGATGTCGCCCCTGGCCTGGTCCGGGTCGAGTTCGACCGGACCGAGCTCGACGAGGACGGGCTCCGCCAGGCGCTGCTGGCCCGGAAGGTCTCGGTCACCGGCGGACCGGGACCGCCCGAGCACGACGAGCACGACGAGCACGACGGTCACGAAGGTCACGACCGCGAGGGCGGCCAGCACGACCACGGCGGGCCGTTCGGCGAGCGCAGCGAGATCGTCTTCGCCATGACCTCGGCCTCGCTCTGGGTCATCGGCCTGATCCTCGACCTGACCGGGAGCGCCGAGGGTGCCCCGGTGACGGCGGTCTTCATCGCCGCTGCGCTCCTCGGCGGCTACTTCACCAGCCGGGAGGCCATCGACAGCGTCCGCAACGGCCGGTTCGAGATCGACTTCCTCATGCTGTTCGCCGCGGCCGGAGCGGCGGTGCTGGGCAAGTGGGAGGAGGGGGCGCTCCTCCTCGCCCTGTTCAGCCTGGGCCACGCCCTGGAGGGCTACGCCATGGGCCGGGCACGCCGGGCCATCGAGGCGCTCGCCGAGCTGGCGCCGCCGACCGCGGTCGTCCGCGATGCGACGGGGGAGCGGGAGGTGCCGGTCGAGGAGCTGGCCGTCGGCGACACCGTCGTGGTGAAGCCGAACGAGCGCATCCCTGCAGACGGGTTCGTCCTCTCCGGGACGAGCAGCGTGGACCAGGCGCCGCTCACCGGCGAGAGCATCCCCGTCGACAAGGTCCCCGTGGTCGACCGGGAGGCGGCGCTCGCCGCACCGGACCAGGTGGCGGCCACGTCCCGGTTGTTCTCCGGGACCATCAACGGCGCCGGCCAGCTCGACCTGGTGGTCACCCGACCGGCGGCCGACTCCACGCTCGCGAAGCTGGCCTCCCTGGTCCGCGAGGCCGAGACCCAGGCCTCGCCCACGCAGCGCTTCACGGACCGCTTCGAGCGGGCGTTCGTGCCGGCGGTCCTGGTGCTGGTCGTCGTGGTGCTGGTGATCGGCGGCCTGCTCGGAGACTGGTCCGAGGCCTTCTACCGGGCGATGGCGGTGCTGGTGGCGGCCAGCCCGTGCGCCCTCGCCATCGCCACGCCCAGCGCCGTGCTCGCCGCGGTGGCCCGGGCCGGTCAGCTCGGCGTCCTGGTCAAGGGCGGTGGGCCGCTGGAGAACCTGGGCACCCTGCGGGCCATCGCCTTCGACAAGACCGGCACGCTCACCGAGGGCCGTCCGCAGCTGACCGATGTGGTGGCGTCGGTGGGATCGACCGAGGCCGACCTCCTGGCGGTGGCGGTGGCCGTCGAGCGACGGAGCGACCACCCGCTCGCCTCGGCCATCACCCGCGACGGCGCCGCCCGTCTGGGAGCGGCTGGCGCGCTCGAGGCCAGCGGTGTCACGGCGGTCACCGGCCGTGGGGTGCGGGCCCGCATCGGCGGCGACGAGGTGCGCATCGGCAACGCCGCCCTGTTCGACGACGTCGGCGGCGTCCCCTCCGAGACGGCCGAGGTGGTGGCCGCCCTTCAGGCGGAGGGCCGCACGATCATGATCGTGCAGCGCAGCACGCAGTTCCTCGGCGTCATGGGGCTGATGGACGCGCCCCGTGCCGACGCCCGCCTCGCGATCGAAGCGCTGGAGGCCGTGGGGATCCGCCGAGCCGTGATGCTCTCGGGCGATCACCAGCTGGTGGCCGAAGCGATCGGCCGGCAGGTCGGGGTCACCGATGTCTGGGGGGACCTCATGCCCGAGGACAAGGTCACCGCCATCGAGCGCCTCCGCACCGAGGAGGGCAAGGTGGCCATGGTCGGCGATGGCGTCAACGACGCCCCCGCCCTCGCTCACGCCACCGTCGGGATCGCCATGGGTGCCGCCGGCTCGGATGTGGCGCTCGAGACCGCCGACATCGCGCTGATGGGCGACGACCTCTCCAAGTTGCCGGTGGTCATCGGACTGAGCCGCAAGGCCAGCAGGATCATCCGCCAGAACCTCTACCTGAGCCTCGCCATGGTGGCGTTCCTGATCCCGGCCACGCTCCTCGGGTACCTGGGCATCGGCCCGGCGGTGATCCTCCACGAGGGCTCGACCCTGGTTGTGGTGGTCAACGCCCTGCGCCTCCTCGGGTACCGCGCCGAGCTGCGTCCTCCAGCGCAGGAGGCTGGGGCGGCGCGTCGCCACGAGGTCACGATCCCAGACCCCTAGCCGCCGTAGTGGCGAGGGCTGTTCCAGCTGCCGCCGCGCTCGGGCCGGCCGTGGCGCGACGTCCAGCGCCATTGGAGCGAGATGCGGTCGCCGACTCGGCGGTCGGGCACCGGGGCCACCGAGTGCTCCCAGTCGGCTTGGCACCGTCCACCCATCACGAGGAGATCGCCGCTGGCCGGTGCGAGGTCGTGGGTGGCGCCGCGCTGGGCGAGGTCGTGGCGGTTCCGGTTCGCTCGCGGCCGGAGCAGCCACGGCCGTTGGGCGCCGAGCGTCAGCACGCCGATCACCGTCTCGTCGAGCCACCGCATGTCCCGGTCTCGGTGGAACCCCTGGCCGTCGCGTCCGTCGCGGTAGCGGACGAGGCCGAAGCCCTCGAACTGGACCCGGTACCGGTGCTGGAGCCACCGGTGGGCATCGAGCAGCACGGGATGGGCGACGGGGTCGCCCCGCCTCCAGGACGCACCGAGGCGGTTCACCTCGACCCAGTGGTCGTACCGGAACACCTTCTCCTCGCTCCACGCCGTCGCCTCTGCCACCTGATCGTGCACGGCGTCGGCCTCGTGCACGAACCCCCGCACGACGTCCACCCACGACGTGGCATCGAGCTCGATGCGCTCCACGACCGGCTCAGCAGCCACCGACGGTTCCACCTCCCCGACGGTACCGGCGGCTGCCCCCGGGCGGGCCCGTGCGGCCGCAGGTGGCGGCGTGCTCCGGTTCTGCGGCTCCCGCCGGGTCGAGCGGCGCTTGGTGGGTCCGCTCAGAGGCGGCGCAGGGCCTCGGGCCGGTGGGCGGCGCGGGCGCCCGTCGCATCGCTCTCGACCAGGTACTGGGGGTCGTCGTCGCTCGCCGCGACGTGGTGGCCCTCGATGTTGCACGGCTCGATGAGCTTGCGGATGACCTTCCCCTCCGTCTCGCCCTGCGGCGTGTTCCACGCCACCCGACTTCCGGAACGCAGATGATCAGCCATGCGGCTCACTACCCCGGACCCAGCGGTGTGAATCGTGGACACAGGTGCGGGGCCGCCGGCCATGCCGTGGGATCAGAGGTTCTCGAGGTAGGCGTGGACGAGGGGCACGACCGAGGAGCCCTCGCCGCTGGCGGCGGCCACCCGCTTCATCGAGCCGGCCCGCACGTCGCCGACGGCGAAGATGCCCGTCACCGACGTGGCCAGGCTCTCGGGCGGGAGGTCGCCGACCCAGGCCTCCTGCGGGACGTCACGACCGGTCAGGACGAAGCCGCGCTCGTCGAGGGCGACCCCGGCCGGCAGCCACTCGCAGCGGGGGTCGGCGCCCAGCAGCAGGAACAGGCCGTCGCAGCGGCGGCGCTCCACCTCCCGGGTCTCGGTGTGGCAGAGGTCGACCCACTCGAGCCGGCCCGCGCCGCCGCCGTCGATCACCTCGGCGCGCGGCCGGACCTCGACGCGGCTGTTGTACTCGATCTCGTCGATCAGGTAGCGCGACATCGTCTCCTCGAGCCCCGCCCGGCGCACGGCGATGGTGACCGACCGGGCGAAGCGGGCGAGGTGCAGGGCCGCCTGGCCGGCTGAGTTGCCACCGCCCACCACGATCACATCGAGCCCCTCCATCTCCCGGGCGGATGTCATGGCGCTGCCGTAGTTCACGCCCCGTCCGGTCATGGCCTCGATCGAGGCGATGTTCAGCTTCCGGTAGGCGGCACCGGTGGAGATGACGACCGCTCGGGCCCGGATGTCGCCGCCTTCGGTGTGGATGCGGTGCGGGGTGTCGTCGGTGCACGGGGTGAGGCCCGCCACGTCCCACCCGGTGATGAACTGGGCGCCGAAGCGGGCGGCCTGGGCCCGGGCCCGCTGGGCGAGACGCATGCCGGAGATGCCGCGAGGGAATCCGAGGTAGTTGCGGATCATCGAGCTGGCGCCGGCCTGGCCGCCGATGACGTCGGCCTCCACCACGACGGTCGTGAGTCCCTCCGATGCTCCGTAGACGGCGGTGGCCAGGCCGGCGGGGCCGGCCCCGACGACGCACAGGTCGAAGACGGTGTCCTGATCGATCTCGTCGGGCCGGCCGTAGAACGCGGCGGACAGCTCGCGGGTGCTGTGCACGGCGATGACGCCGCGGGTGAGCACGTCGACGAGCGGCAGGGTGGGCGGCCCGTCGTAGGCGGCGATGACCTCCCGGCCCACGTCGGAGTCGGGCTCGTGGACCCGGTGGGGCATCCCCATGCGCACGAGCACGTCGCGCAGGCCGAGGGTGAGCGAGTCGCCGGGGTCGCCCACCACCCGCACGGCCTCGACCTCCGGGTCGGCGACCGTGGACCCCCAGTCGGACAGGAGCTCGGTGACGGCGCCGTGGAACTCCTCGTCCCGGGCGCCGCGCGGCATGAGCAGAAGCGCATCGAACTTGCCCTTGGCCTGGCCGTTGCGCAGCGCATCGGTGTCGATGAGGAACCGGTCGAACGGTGCGACCACGAGCGTCCGGGCCGACGGCACGATCTGGCGCCACCCGTGGAGCGTGACCAGCGCCGCCCGGTGCGGGTCATCGGGGTCGGTCGCGGCGAACAGCGCCGTGTCGGCCACCACGAGGGCGAGGCGACCGCCGCGGGCGCCGACCTCGATGGCGACCGCGATGGCATCGTCGGAGGAACGGGCGGTGCGGACCTCGTAGTCCCGTGCGTAGCGGCTGAACTCGCCGTCGAGGAGGTGCGCGTTCTCGTCGCACACGAGGAGGATCACCGGATTCATGGCGGAACTCTCCCACACCCGGGCAGATGTCCACATCTGGCATCGACGTGGTGCACATCGACCCTCCGCCTGGCAGGCTCCTGGCCATGGCTGACGACGTGACCGAGGAGACCCCCGTCGAACGGATCGAGGTGGCGAGGACCATGCCGTCGAGCGCGGCGGAGATCTTCGCCGTGCTCAGCGACCCGCAGGGCCACGTCGACATCGACAGCACCGGCATGCTCATGGACGCGACGGGCGACCGCGTGACCGCCGCAGGGGACACGTTCGTCGTGCACATGGATCGCGAGGCCCTCAACGACTACCCGCTGGGGCTCTACGACGTGACGGTGCACATCGAGACGTTCGAGCAGGACCGCGATATCTCGTGGAGCATCCAGGGCCAGATCAAGCCCCAGATCGGCCACACCTACGGCTACCGCCTCGAGCCGCTGGACGAGGGCACGTTGGTGACCTCGTACTACGACTGGTCCGACATCGACCCGGTGTGGCGCGAAGCCGCCATCTTCCCCATCATCTCCGAAGGCGCGCTCCGCGCCACGCTCGGGGTCCTCGACCGGACCGTCCGCCGCCGTCGGGGCTGATACCAGCGGGCCGGGCCCCGTCAGGCGGGGAGGGCCACCGCCTGGAGCCGGACCTCGATCTGCGGGTGGACCTTGACCAGGCCGATGCGCGGCGGTTGGAGGCCCCACTGCCGGACGTCCATGGTCTGCTCGCCCGCCAGCCGCAGCTCGTCGCCGTGGCGGCCCACGAACAGGTCGCCCTCCACCGGTTGGGTCTCGCCCCGGAACGAGATCTCCCCGGCCAGCGCGAGCTGGTCAGCGCCCGCTCGGGCCGACGAGGTGACCCGGCCGATGATCTCCGGGAAGCGCCGGGCATCGATCCGCCGCCGCGTCTCGGCGTCGACGAGCGGATTGCCCGAACGGAGGCGCTCGACCTCGATGCGGACCTCGCCCGTCACCGCAGGGGTGGCGGCCAGCCCGTCGGGGCCGAAGCTCAGCTCCACCCAGCCCGTGAGGCCGGTGGCGGTGGCGTGGATGGGGTGGATGGACGACGAGCCCTCGACCCACACCTGCGAACGGTCGGGGACGAGGTCGAAGCGCACCGAGGTCATGGCGCCGACGCTACCGACGGTCGACGGCTCAGCCGCCGATCCTGGTGGCGTAGGCGGAGCTGTCGATGATCGCCTGGGCGATGGCGGCGGGTGTGGTGGAGGCATCGTCGAGGTTCGCCACCAGCTCGGCGAACTCCGACGTCGTCGGTGCCCGACCGAGCATCAGGATGAAGATCACCGAGACGTGGACCTCGCTGACCTGCTTGGTCCGGTACTCGTTCGACTCGGAGAACCCGGTCATGACCTGGCCCCGGGTGTTGACCTTCCGGTCGAGGCGGGACGTCCAGTAGTTCACCCCGGATGCCTCGCCCGGACGGTCGAGGACGTTCTCGTAGATGAGCTCGACGAACTTCCGGTTGCTCAGCGACCCGTACTTGGTCTTGAACTCGTTGGATGTGGCGAACGAGTCGGAGATGGTGTTCAGCTTCTTGCCGTTCACCCGGCGCTGGCGGATCCAGTAGGTGAGGCCGCCCTTGTCCGGGATGCGCAGGAAGTACGCCCGGTAGAGGCGGGTCACCGGGTCGACGTTGTTGACGTTGTCGGGATCCAGGCGCAGGGCGGCGACGAGGCCCCCCGGGGTGATGGTGCCGGCGGCGAGCTGGGCGACGCGGTCGGTGCGCTCCGTTGCGGTGGGCGGCCGGCCGAGCATGTCCAGGTAGAACCGGTCGACCATCGCGCCCCAAGACGCGAACGGCGCCCATGCCGCGCCCGGTGCCGTGGGTGTGACCGCAGCAGACGCTGCCGAGTCGGCGCCGGTGCCGGCGGCGTTCGTGGCCTTGACCTTGAAGGTGTAGGCGGTGCCGTTGGTGAGCCCGGTGATGGATTGAGCCGTGGCCGTCGAGTTGAAGACGACGGGGGTCTGGGCGGTGGCGCCGATGGAGGGGGTGACGGTGTAGCCGGTGATGGGGGAGCCACCGTCTGAGGCGGGGGTGTTCCAGCTCAGGGAGACGGCGGTGTCGCCGGGGGTCCCGGTCACTGCGGTGGGGGCGCCGGGCACGGTGCGGGGCGTGATGGCCGGCGATGCGGTGGAGCTGGCCCCGGTGCCGGCGGTGGTGGTGGCGGCGACCTTGAAGGTGTAGGCGGTGCCGTTGGTGAGTCCGGTGATCGTCTGGGCTGTGGCCGTCGAGTTGAAGGGGACAGGGGTCTGGGCGGTGCCCCCGATGGAGGGGGTGACGGTGTAGCCGGTGATGGCGGAGCCGCCATCTGAGGAGGGTGCGGTCCACGAGAGCGCCACCTGGGTGTTGCCCGGGGTCCCGGTCACGCCGGTGGGAGCGGAGGGGAGCGAGCGGGGCGTGACGGCGAGCGAGGCGCCAGACTCGACGCCGGTGCCGGCCGCGTTCGTGGCCTTCACCCGGAACGTGTACGAGGTGCCGTTGGTGAGGCCGGTGATCGTCTGCGTCGTGGCGGTGGAGGCGAAGATCCGGTCGCTCTGGGCGACGATGCCGATGTAGGGGGTGACGGTGTAGCCGGTGATGGCGGAGCCGCCGTTGGAGGCGGGGGCCGTCCAGCTCAGGGACACGGTGGTGTCGCCCGGCGTGGCGGTCACCGCCGTGGGGGCACCGGGCACGGTCCGCGGGGTGACGGCGGCGGATGCGGCGGAGTCGGCGCCAGTCCCGGAGGCGTTGGTGGCTTTGACCTTGAAGGTGTAGGCGGTGCCGTTGGTGAGGCCGGTGATGGTCTGGGCCGTGGCCGTCGAGGAGAAGACCACGGCGGTCTGGGCGGAGGCGCCGATGTAGGGGGTGACGGTGTAGCCGGTGATGGCGGAGCCGCCGCTGGAACCCGGCGCGGTCCACGACAGGTCGACCTTGGCGTTGCCCGGCGTGCCGCTGACGCCGGTGGGCGCTCCGGGGACGGTGACCGGGGTGATGGCGGCCGATGCGGTGGAATCGGCGCCAGTCCCTGCGGCGTTCGTGGCCTTGACCTTGAAGGTGTAGGCGGTGCCGTTGATGAGCCCGGTGATCGTCTGGCTGGTGACGGCGGAGTTGAACACGATGGCGGTCTGGGCGGTGGCGCCGATGTAAGGCGTCACGGTGTAGCCGGTGATGGCGGAGCCGCCGGTGGAACCGGGTGCGGTCCACGACAGGTCGACCTGGCTGTTGCCGGGGGTTCCGGTGACGCCGGCGGGGGCGCCGGGCACGGTGCGAGGCGTGACCGCGGGTGACGCCGCGGAGTCGGCGCCGGTTCCCACGGCGTTGGTGGCCTTGACGGTGAAGGTGTAGGCGGTGCCGTTGGCGAGCCCGGTGATGGTCTGGGCCGTGGCCGTCGAGGAGAAGGTGACGGGGGTCTGGGCGGTAGCGCCGATGAACGGGGTGACGGTGTAGCCGGTGATGGCGGAGCCGCCGTTGGATCCGGGTGCGGTCCACGACAGGTCGACCTGGGCGTTGCCGGGGGTTCCGGTGACGCCGGTGGGGGCGCCAGGAGCGGTCAGCGGCGCAGCCGGGGTGATGGCGGCCGATGCGGCGGAGTCCGCCCCGGAGCCGGCGGCGTTGGTGGCCTTGACCTTGAAGGTGTAGGCGGTGCCGTTGGTGAGCCCAGTGATGGTCTGGCTGGTGGCCGCCGAGTTGAAGGCGACGGCGGTCTGGGCGCTGGCCCCGATGTAGGGGGTGACGGTGTAGCCGGTGATGACGGAGCCGCCGGTGGAACCGGGAGCGGTCCACGACAGGTCGACCTGGCTGTTGCCGGGGGTGCCGTTGACGCCGGTCGGGGCGCCGGGCAGCGTGCGAGGCGTGACCGCGGGTGACGACGCGGAGTCGGCGCCGGTTCCGGATGCGTTGATGGCCGCGACCTTGAACGTGTACGCCGTGCCGTTGGTGAGGCCGGTGGCGGTCTGGCTGGTCGAGGTGGAGTTGAACGTCTGCGACGGCTGCGCTGACGCCCCGATGAAGGGGGTGACCCGATAACCGGTGATGGCGCTGGTCCCGGGGGAGGTGGGGGCCGTCCAGGTGAGGGCGACCTGGCCGTTGCCGGCGGTGCCGCTCACGCCCGTGGGTGCGCCCGGGACCGTCTGGCAGGAGGCGAGGCCGCTGATCGCAGCGCTGGCGTTGAGGCGGCCACCGCCGACGGCGTCGACGCCGTGGGCCCCGATGGCGATGCCGGAGGACCGCTGGGCGGCGAGGATCTCGGCGGGGGTGCGACAGGGGCGGGCGGCCACCTGCAGCACGGCGACCGCGGCGGCGTGCGGTGCCGCCTGCGATGTCCCGAAGAAGCGCCACACGCCGGACACCAGCTGGCCGAAGAACGAGTTGGCCGCGCCGTTGGTGGCGGTCACGTCGATGGTGTCGGTCTCGCACGAGGCGAGCGCCGTGGCCGCGGTGGTCCCCACCACGGGGTTCCAGCAGTACGTGGCCGGACCGCGCGACGAGAACGTCTCGGGGGCCGAGTTGGTGTCGTAGCGGATGGCGGCGATCGATCCGGCGCCGCGCATCATGTTGTGGCCGTAGGAGGTCGGGCCGACGACGTCGCCGCTCGACGAGGTGTTCCACTGCGCAGCCGTGAGCTGGCTCGCCCGCTGGTAGATGAGCTTGAACCGCGGGGCGCTGGCGCTCTGGTAGCGCCCGACGACGAGGCGGTACGTCTTGGCGCCGCCGGTGCTGTTCGTCCACGAGATCAGCTCGTAGGCCTGCTTCGATCCGGTCGGGTTGCCCAGGACCCCCGACGCGACGACCGCGTTGGTCGAGTTGTCCAGCAGGAAGAGGTCCAGGTCCGTGGTCACGCCGTACTGCGGCTCGTTGTAGCCGAGCTTGATCTGGAGCACGCCGCCGTTGTTGACCGTGAGCAGGTTGCCGCCGTCGGCGCCCGCCCCCGGGTTCCAGTCGTGGCAGTCGGCATCGCCGGAGGTGGAGGTGATGGTGCCGGGGCAGGTCGTGGGCCGGTAGCTGGGCGCCTCGTAGGAGGCCACGTTCTGGCCGCCGAGGATCACGTTGGAGTTGGCGGCCGACGAGAAGTAGGTCACGCCGCTGGCGGTCACGTCGGCGATCGCCTTGGCGATGATGCCGTCCTGGTACACCGGCTCGTTGAAGTAGGAGATGTCGTCCACGATGACCTTGGCGCCGTTGTCGCGCAGGGCGCGGATCTGGTTGGCGAAGTCGACGTCGCCGTTGAACGCCGTGGCGAACATGAGCGTGGCGCCGGGGGCGAGGTCGTGGACGGCCTGGGCCATGGCCCGGCCCTCGTCGCTGCCGCCGCTGGGCTCGTCGGCCTGGACGACGACGGGCGTCGTGCGCCCGCAGGGGTTGCCGGCGCCGGGGAGCTCGCCGTTGGTGACGTCGGCGGCCGCGCCACCGAGGTTGTTGTAGGAGTCCGACAAGACGCCGATCTTGATGCCGGTCCCGTCCACGCCGTAGGTGGTGCGGGCGGAGGCGGCGCCGAGCTGGGTGTCGCCCTCGGAGATGATCTGGGTGCCGCAGACGGCGTTGGTGCCGACCCCGTCCTCCTGGAGGGCGCTGGTCAGGCCCTGGAGGTCCGCCTTGCCGACCCGGGGGGCGAGCACCTCTTCGAGCCACTCGACACCGGGGACGGCGGCGACGGCGTCGATCGCGCTGGCGCCGATCGCCAGGGTGACGACGTGGTCGGGCGCGCGCTCCGCGGTGACCCGGGCACCGGCCCGCTGGAGGGCCGCCTTCGTGGCGCGGTCGACCGTTGCGAGGCGGGCGTTGACCAGGAACGTGCCGTCGTCCTGGTGGAGCAGCGATCCGGGACCGTCGCTCGGGAGTCCGGCGGTCCGGTTCTCCGCCGACTCGGTCCTGGCCACCGGCGCAGCGGCCAGCGTCTCGAGCCGACCCGACACGTTGCCGTCCCGGGTGGGCGGCGATGTCGCCTGGGCGGAGGCGGTGACGGCCGCCATCGGAAGGAGGGCGGCTGCGACGCCCAAGGAGACGACGAGCACCGCTCGCCGCACATACCGCTGCCCACTGATCACGTTGCTCCCGTCGGCGGGCGCTCCCTCGCGACCGGACCCAGAGCCTACTTCGGCAGGACGTCCGCGTGGGTTGAGCCTCTTCTGCTGCTCTCCGAAGGGGGGCGCCGCTGCCGGGACCGGGTCAAGGGGTCGGGCGGGACCGGCCGGTCCGCCACGCCGACCAGGCGCCCGTGGACCAAAGCGCCCACGCCACCAGAACCGGCTGGAACACGAGCCGGATGGCCCGGGCCGCGTCGGAGTCGAGCCCGAAGGCGGCATCGCCGTCGACGTACTGCGAGAGGTTCCCGGGGAACACGGCCACGAAGAACGCCGCCGCGATCCAGCCGAGCGGGACCCGGTACCGGACCAGCACGATGAGCGAGAGGCCGAGGGCGATCTCGACGATCCCCGACAGCACCACCACGAGGTCGGCGTCGAGCGGGACCCAGCCGGGGACCTGGGCGAGGAAGTCGGTGCGGGACCAGGTGAGGTGGCTGATCCCGGCGTAGACGAGCGCCGCGCCGAGCACAATGCGGGCGGCGTGCTGGAGCCGGCTCGGACTCGGGGCGTCGGCGGTCACGGGTGCACCCTACGGACCATCGCCGGTCGTGCGATGCTCCGTCCCCGGCAGACGAGGAGCGCAGATGACCGACAAGGTCCGGCTGGAGGTGGACGGCGCCATCGCCACCATCACCAACGACAATCCCGACAAGCACAACGCGTTCGACGACGAGATGGACCAGCGCCTGTTCGAGATCCTGGGTGAGCTGCGGGACCGCAAGGATGTGCGGGCCGTGATCTGGCGGGGCGAGGGCCGGTCGTTCTCCTCCGGTCGGGACGTGTCGGCCATCGGCGGGGGCCAGGTGGCGATGACCCACCACGAGCTGATGAGCCGGGGCCACCGGGGGATCCAGCAGATCTTCGACCTCGGTGCGCCGATCATCGTGGCGTGCCAGGGGTGGTCGATCGGTGCCTCGTTCCAGCGGGCGCTGCTCTGCGACCTCCGGGTCGCCGCCGAAGGGGCCCGGTTCCTGCTGCCGGAGGTGGGGCACGGGGTGATCCCGGACACGGGCGGGGTGGGGCGCCTGTTCCAGATCTGCGGTCACGGGGTGGCATCGGACCTGGTGCTCACCGGGCGGCCCATGGATGCCGCTGAGGCGTTGGCCCACGGCGTGGTGTCCCGGGTGGTGCCGGCCGAGGAGCTCGACCCCACGGTCCGGGAGATGGCCGAGAAGATCGCCGCCGCCCCGGCCGTCACCGTCAAGATGGCCCGCCGGGTGATCGCCCACCTGGCCGAGCCCGAGATCCGGTCCTCGATGGCCGAGGAGCTCATCGCCCAGACCTTCATCAGCCGTTCGGACGACGCCGCCGAGCGCCGGGCGGCCCAGGCCGAGGGGCGCGAGCCCCGCTACACGGGGAGCTGACACCGTGACCGACGATGCGACCGACGATGGGCACGAGGGCTGGACCGACGGGCCGATCGGCCTCCCGGCACCGCCGCCGCTGGGCGAGGCGGCCCTCCCGGCGGGCAGCTACGACGGCAGGGTGGTGCTCGTCACCGGTGGCGGCACGGGGCTGGGCAAGGCGATCGCCGCCGAGTTCGCCCGCCTCGGCGCGTCGCTCGTGGTCGCCAGCCGAAAGCCCGAGCACCTGGCGGCCGCGGAGGAGGCCCTCGCCCCGCTGGGGCCGGTGCGGACGGTCGCCTGCGACATCCGCGACGCCGACCAGATCGCCACCGCGTTCGACGTCGCGGTGGAGGCGTTCGGCCTGCCCGATGTGCTCGTCAACAACGCCGCCGCCAACTTCCCGTCGCCGGCCGAGGACCTGTCGCCCAACGCCTGGCGGACCGTCGTCGACATCACGCTCAACGGCACGTACCTGTGCAGCCGGGAGTTCGCCCGCCGCCACCTCGAAGCGCGGACGCCGGGTTCGATCGTGAACGTCGGCGCCTCCTACGCCTGGACGGGCGGCCCCGGGTTCGCCCACTCGGCGGCGGCCAAGGCGGGCGTCAAGAACCTGGTGGAGACGCTGGCCGTCGAGTGGGGCCCCTACGGCATCCAGGTCAACGGTCTGGTCCCCGGGCTGGTTCCGCACGAGGACATGACGGCGGACATCGTGGACAACCTGGCCCGCAACCGGAGCAACGCCGCCTCGCAGCCGGCCCTGCGGGTGGGACTGCCGCGGGAGCTGGGCTGGGCCGCCACCTTCCTTGCCTCGCCGTACGGTGCCTTCATCTCGGGTCACACCCTCGTGGTCGACGGCGCCAACTGGCAGCGCCGCCACCTCACCAACCCGCCGGTCACCACCGTCCGCGACCAGCTCGGTCGGGGACCGTTCGCCTCGGAGGGCCCGACGCCACGCCCGGCATGATCCGAGACCGCAGGGTGAGCCGTCGCTAGCCTCGCCCGCGGGGCGCGCACGAGCGTGCTCGGAGGGTGGGCGACATGTTGCAGCAGGTGATCGGGAGCTTCCTCCCCACGGCGATCGGGGTGGCCATCAGCCCCATCCCGATCATCGCGGTCGTCCTCATGCTGGGCACCCCGCGAGCGCGCACCGACGGCCCGGCGTTCGCAGCCGGCTGGATCGTCGGGATGGTCACCGTGGCCGCCGTCGTGCTGCTGCTCACCGGGACCTCCGACACCAGCAGCACGGCCTCAGACGGCGTGAACTGGCTGAAGGTCGCCATCGGCATCCTCTTCCTCGTCCTGGCGAAGCGCCAGTGGCAGAGCCGCCCGGCCAAGGGCCAGCAGGCCGAGGTGCCGGGCTGGATGCGCACGATCGATGAGCTCGAGCCGGGCCGGGCGTTCGTCCTCGGAGCCGGACTGTCGGGCCTCAACCCCAAGAACCTCGCGCTGACCGCGGCGGCCGCAGCGACGATCTCCCAGGCCGGGCTCAGCACCGCCGACAGAGCCATCGCCGTGGTCGTCTTCGTGCTGATCGCCTCCATCACCGTGGTGGGGGCGGTGGTCTTCTACCTGGTGGCCGAGGAGCGGGCGAGGGCCCCGCTGGCCTCGCTCAAGGAGTTCATGTCCGAGCACAACGCCGTGATCATGGTCGTGATCCTCGTGATACTCGGCGCCAAGATCCTCGGCGACGGTTTCGGCGGGCTCGGCTGATGGCGGACCGCACCGACGAGCCGTTCGTCCCGCCCGACCCGGCCGAGGCCCTCGCGGGGCTCGGCATGCCCCTGGCCGACGCCATGCGCACCCAGCGGGCGGTTCGCCGGCTCCACCTCGAGCCGGTGTCCCACGAGGTGCTGCTCCCGCTGCTCGAGCTGTCGCTGAAGGCGCCCACCAGCTCCAACACCCAGGACTGGCTGTACGTGGTGGTCGAGGACCGGGCGCAGAAGGCGGCCATCGGCAAGCTCTGGAACCGCCTGTTCAAGATCGTCGACCCCATCGCGGTCAAAGCGACCAGGGGCGATCCCCAGGAGCTGCGCAACATCGCCCCGGGGCGCTGGCAGGCCGAGAACTTCGCCGACCTGCCCGTGTTCGTGATCCCCTGCTACAAGCGCAACCTCAAGCACAGTCCCGTGGGTTGGCCGCAGATCAAGGTGGCGTCGTTCTACGGGTCGGTGTACCCCGCCGTGCAGAACCTGCTCCTCGGCTGCCGGGCGGTCGGCCTCGGAGCGTCACTCCAGACCCTGCCCATCTGGTACATCCCACGCGCCCGCAAGATCCTCGGCCTGCCCCGCAACCTGGTCCCCGTCTGCATCATCCCGATCGGCTGGGCCAAGGGCAACTACGGCCCCACGACGCGCCGCCCCATCGGCGAGGTGGTCCACCTCGACCGCTACGGCAACCAGCCGTTCCTCTAGTCGGCGCGGGCGCCGACGACCTCGGCGAAGTGCTCGGGGTCGGGGGCTCGGTTGTTCACCAGGCTCACCGAGCTCGAGATGCCGTCGAGGCGGTCGCGCACCTTGGCCGCCACGTCCCGCGGCTCGCCGACGACGGCGATGGTCTCGATGAGGTCGTCGTCGATCAGCGCCGCCATCTCCTTCCAGCGGTCCTGGCGGGCGAGCGCCTGGAGCTCCGGGTGCAGGTCGCCGTAGCCGTGGAGATCGAACACCGGGAGGTACGCCGGAGTGGTGCCGTAGAAGGCCAGCTGCTCGCGCACCGCCTCCCGGGAGCGGGTCAGCTCCTCCTCGGTGCGGCCGGTCACGACGATGGTCACGCAGACCACCTCGATGTCGTCCACCGAACGGTCGGCCTGGGCCGCTCCCCGTGCGAGCGCCGGCAGGGTCAGCTCCTGGAGCGACCGCCTGCTGTTCACCGGATGGACGAGGAAGCCGTCGGCCACCCGGCCGGCGACCTCGGTCATCTGGGGGCCGAACCCGGCCGTGAAGATCGGCGGCGTGCCGTAGGGGTTGGGGCCGGGGGAGAACGCCGGGATCATCCGGGTGTGGGTGTAGTACTCGCCCTCGAACGCCAGCCGCTCGCCCGTCTCCCACGCCTGCCAGATGGCGCGGATGCCCCGCACCAGCTCGTCCATGCGAGCCACCGGGTTGCCCCACGGCATCGAGAACCGCTGCTCGATGTGCGGCCTGATCTGCGAACCGAGGCCCAGCACGAACCGTCCGCCGGTCACGGTCTGCAGGTCCCACGCGACGTTGGCGAGCGTCATCGGCGTCCGGGCGAACGCGATGGCGATGGCCGTGCCCAGCGCGATCCGGTCGGTGTGCTCGGCAGCCACCGCGAGCGGGACGAACGGGTCGTGCTTGGCTTCGAAGCTGAACGCCCGGTCGTAGCCGATGTCCTCGAGCTCCCGGTACACCGTCCGGGCCTGGCGGAGATCCTCGGTGGGGACGGTCATCGAGACGTGCACCGGCCCTTGCTAGCGCACCGCCGCCCCGCTCGGATCTCCGGCGCAGCGATCGGGCATCATGACCGCATGACCTCAGACTCCGGCACCTTGTTCCTCGACGGCCTCGACTTCTGCGGGGCGGTGGTCGATCAGCTCGGGGCGGAGGACTGGGACCGCCCGTCGCCGTGCGAAGGGTGGACGGCGCTCGACGTGCTGGGCCACCTCACGACGTCGCTGAACATGGGGCTGTCGCTGTTCGCCGGCGAACAGCCCAGCTGGCCCGAGGTCGATCGTCCCGCGGACCTGGTGGAGGGCGATCCCGCTGCGGCCTACGCCGAGGTCGCCGCTCGCTGCCGCACAGCCTTCGGCGACGCCGACCTCACGGTCGAGATGGACACGCCCATGGGCCGTCGCACGGTCGCCGACCGCCTCGCATTCCCGGCGGTCGACCTCTACGTCCACGCCTGGGACATCGGCCGGACCGCGGGCATCGACGTCGAGATCCCCGGAGACGTCATCGAGTTCACCCACTCGTACATCGACCCGCTCCCCGCCGAGGCCGTCCGCGGGCCGAACGGCGCCTTCGGGCCCGAAGCTGACGTCCCGGCCGATGCCAGCCCCACCGATCGCTTCGTCGCCTGGACCGGCCGCGCTCCCGCCTGACGGCGGGCAGCTCAGCCCTTGGGCAGGTACTCGGTGGGGGCGTGGCGGGCCTTCACGAGGAAGGTCTCCGTGAGGACCTCGCCGAGACGGCCGTTGGGTTCGGCGAGCTCCACGCCGTAGTAGCTCTCACCGGGGTACCGGTCCTGCTCGATGCGGCGGACGACGACCGCGCCGGTGAGGCCCATGCTGGCGATGATCACGGTCTGGCCGACCGCGAGGTACGGGTGGGTCACGGCGATCAGGCCGATGCCGCTCACCGAGACCTCGACGATGTTGCCGTCGGGCCGGGTCTCGGCCTCGAACGGCGAAGGCTTCGCCGGATCGCGGCACCACGCCATCGGCACCGACCGGATCTGGCGCCGCGCGCCGATCCGCCTTTCTCCGGGCATCCACTCCATTCCTGTGTGCATCGGTCCGCCTGGACCCCGACTGAAGGGGAAGTCCGAGGGTCCGAGAGAAATGACGGACCCGTCAGGCGTCCACGGGGTCGTCGGGGTGCTGTGGCAGCCCGAACAGTGGGAAGAGCGTGTCCGTGTCGAGGAAGAAGCTGAACTCCGCCACCTGGTCGCCGTCGAACTCGAGCACCATCAGCGCCCACGGCTCGTGGCGGCCTCCGGGGCCGCTGGGCCGGTACTGGCCGAACGCCGGCAGGCCGTTGGCCGAGGTGGGCAGGAGACGGGAGCCGGCGCACTCGGCCCCCGGGCCGACCCACCAGCCGACCACGGCGTCACGGCCCTGGAGCCACAGCTCGTAGGGCGGCATGGACTGGATGGCATCCTCACGGACCAGCAGGGTGAGGGCATCGATGTCGTAGGCCTCGAACGCCTCCACCCAGCGGTCGAGCACCGCCGGGTCGACCTGCTGCTTGGCCGGCACCGCGTTGGTGATGGTCCGGGCGTTGACCTCCTCCAGCGTGGCGCGGGCCCGCTGCAGGGCGCTGTTCACCGAGGCGACGGTGGAGTCGAGCAGGTCGGCGACGTCCGCGGCGGGCCAGCGCAGGACCTCGCAGAGGATCAGCGCGGCACGCTGCTTGGGCGGCAGGTGCTGCAGCGCCGAGATGAACGCGAGCCGGATGGTGTCGCGGCCCTCGGCCACCTCGGCAGGGTCCGCCAGCGAGCCGCGGACCAGACGGTCCGGCACCGGCTGGATCCAGGTGACCTCGGGGAGCAGCTCGCCGATGGGCCCGTCGACCGACCAGGTGTCGGAGAGGTCCATCGGGCGGGCGCGGCGCTGGCTGGAGCGCAGCTGGTCGAAGCAGGCGTTGCTCGCGATCTTGTAGAGCCAGGTGCGCAGCGACGACCTCCCCTCGAAGCGGTCCAGGTTCCGCCACGCCTTGGTGAACGTGTCCTGCACGGCGTCCTCGGCCTCCGACGACGATCCGAGCATGCGGTAGCAGTACCCGACGAGCTCGCCGCGGTACTGCTCGAAGTCGTCGAGCGTTGCCTGGTCTTCCTGCACGGTGGCCACGAACCCACCCTAGGACGGGGGAGTGACAGCGAGGTCCGCCTCGCCGCCCCGCAACGGGCAGATCAGGCGGGCAGCTCGAACTTCAACAGCACCGGCGGGTCGGCCATCCCGACCGGGACGTACAGCTCGTCGCCCGCCACGGCCGGCCACCCGTTGATGCCGCCGGGCGCGTCGTAGCTCCAGACCGTCTCGCCGGTCTCGGCGTCGAGAGCCAGGATCTCGCCGCCGAACGATGACGTGAACACCAGATCGCCCGCCACGGTGGATCCGCCGAACGAATCGCCGGGCAGGTCGACCTCCCACCGGATCTCGCCGGTGTCGGCGTCGATCGCCGCCATCTGGCTGTCGGCCTTGCCCAGCTGGACGGTGAAGCCGTAGCTGGTCTCCTCCGGCCCCTCGTACTCGGTCGGGGCGTTCATGACGCAGGCGTAGATCGTCCCGTCGGCGACGGCGAGCGGGGTCTGGACGCCGCCGAGCGAGCCCGGGTACACCAGCGTCGGCCCGTCGATCTCGGTCAGCTCGTCGTTCTGGTGCGTGCCCACCGGCGTCGACCAGATCTCTTCGCCGGTCTCGGCGTCCAGGGCGTAGACGACGCCCAGCTTCCCCGAGCTGATGACGACGTCGCGCTCCGTCCCGTCGACCCCGATGGAGGTGCGGGCGGCGAGCATGTTGTCCCGGTCGAAGATGTCGTGGGCGATGGCCTGGTGGCCCCACGCCAGCTTCCCGGTGTCGATGTCGAGGGCCACGGTGGAGTCGGTCCACCGGTTGTCGCCGGGCCGGCTCGAGCCGTTGGGGAAGCCCTCGGCACCGGGGAACGGGTACGGGTTGCCGGTGCCGAAGTAGGCGATGCGGCGCTCGGTGTCGATGGCCGGCGGGTACCAGACGCCGCCGCCGCTGTTGAGCTCCGGGTCGCCCCACAGATCCGGGTCGTCGATCACCGGGAAGTCCCACACGATCGATCCGGTCTCGGCGTCGAGTGCGTAGATGGTCGCGATCGTCCCGTTCCCGTAGCCGGAGGTGGATGCGAAGACGAGGCCGTCGTAGGCCGACGGCTGCATGTTGACGATGCCCCCGTGCTCGCCGACGTCGGTGGCCCACACCTCCTCGCCCGTCTCGGCGTCGTAGGCCACGACCACCGAGCCGTCGCCCGCATCGTCCGCCTTGGTGCCGTAGAGCTGCCCCCAGCCCACGCCGACGCCGGTGGGCCCGAAGATCCCCACCTCGCCGCCCACCACGAACTCGCCCTCCCCGGTCTCGCGGTCGATGGCGTGGACCTCGGTGGTGAGGGCACCCAGGTAGACGTGATCGCCCACGACGAGCGGCGTGGTGGTGAGGTTGCCGAAGGTGCCGCCTCCCTCCGCCTCGTAGGTCCACGCCAGCTCCAGGTCGTCGACGGTCTCCGAGGTGATGGGGGAGTCGGTCGCCGCCCGGGTGGAGGCGTAGTCGCCGTTGGCGATGGCCCAGTCGCCGTCGACCTCCAGCTCCGGAGGCACACCGGACAGCGTGCCCCGCCTGCCCTCGGCGCCGGTCGTGGTGGTGCCGCCGCCGTTCGGCGCATCGCGGCCGAGGTCGTCGCGGACGTGGCCCACGACCCGGGCGATCTCGAGGTCGGTGAGCCGGCCCTTCCACGCCGGCATGGCGTTCTTCCCGTTGCTGACCAGCTCGATCATCTCGGCCTCGGTGAACGTCGCTGCGGCCTTGCCGTCGCCGATGGCCGGCCCCTGGCCGCCGCTGCCGTCCGCGGCGTGGCAGGTGGCGCAGTTCGACTCGTAGACGGATGCGCCCGACGGCTCCGACGCCGCCGGCTGCTTCTCGTCGGTGCCGGACCAGCAGGCCGCCGCCCCGGCGGCGATCCCGACCGCGACCATCCCGACGAGTGCCCACCGGCTCCTGCTCCCCATGGCGGCGGACCCTACAGCGGCGGTCCGGTCCCTCGACCGGCTTCGCCCCTACGATCCGGGGTCGGGGACGACGCACGAGGGGGACACATGCGGCGACTGGGGCTGGCACTGGTGGCGATGGCGGTGCTGGCGGCCGGCTGCTCCGGCAGCAGCGGTGGTGGAGCCGACGGCGCCGGTCCCGGCCGCACGACCACCACGACGGCGAAGGCGCCGGCGGCGCCGAAGGCCGGTGCGTGCGATGACATCGACCCTGCGGCCTGCTTGCTCCCGTGGCCGAACGACCGGTTCACCCGCGCCGACGCCACCACGGCGACCGGACTGCGGGTGGACCTGCCCGCCGACGGCATGCCGGCCAACGCCGACGGCAAGCCGATCGATGCCACCGAGTGGAACCGCAACGACGGCTTCGCTCCGGCGTCGGCGCTGCTCACGGTGGTCCCCGACCTCGATGTGGAGGCCTCCGGTCTGCCGCCGGTCACCGACATCGGCGCATCGCTGGACGACGACTCGCCACTGGTCCTCATCGATGCCGCGGACGGGACCCGGGTCCCGGCGTGGGCGGAGCTCGACGCGAACGCCGAGGGTCCGGCGGAGCAGGCGCTGATGGTCCAGCCCGCGACGGCGCTGGTCGAGGGCCACCGCCACGTGGTCGGCCTGCGGCACCTGGTCCGCACCGACGGCAGCGAGGTGGGGCCGTCGGACGGGTTCGCCGCCCAGCTCGCGGACCCCGATGCGATCGCCGCTGCCACCTTCGCCGACCTGGAGGACGCCGGCGTCGACCGGGACGACCTCGACGTGGCGTGGTCGTTCACCGTCGGCTCCGGCGACGACATCTCCGGGCGCCTGCGCTCGATGTGGGAGGAGACCAGCGAGCAGGTCGGTGACGGCGCCCCGCCCTTCACCATCGACTCCGACGAGGAGTCCGGCGCCGCCCGCATCATCCGCGGCACGTTCGAGATGCCGAAGTACCTCCAGGGCGACGGCGGGCCGGGCTCGGTGATGAACAACGACGACGATCCCGATGGCATCCCCACCGCCGACGGCACCATGGACGCCGACTTCGTGTGCGTGGTGCCGAAGGCGGCGACAGCGAAGGACCCGGCCGGCACCGTGATCTACGGGCACGGCCTGCTGGGCACGCGCGACCAGGCGCTCGACATCGGCATGCTCGGTGCGTCGGTGGGCCTCGGCTTCTGCGGTCTCGACTACCTCGGCATGAGCGCCCCGGACATCCCGTCGATCGTCGCCTCGTTCGAAGACCTGTCCGCGTTCCGGAGCCTCCCGGACCGCCTCCAGCAGGGGCACCTCAGCTTCCTCCTGCTCGGCCGGCTGCTCGCCAGCGACGAGGGGTTCGCCTCGGACCCGACGTTCCAAGACGCGGACGGGAACCCCACCATCGACACCGGCGAGGTGGCCCTGCTGGGTGCCAGCCAGGGCGGCATCCTCGGCGGCGTGGCCTCGTCGCTGACCGACGATTGGCACCAGGTGATCCTCGGCGTGCCCGGGATGGGCTACAACCTGCTGCTCCGCCGCTCGGTCGACTTCGACGAGTTCTTCCCGGCGGTCGAGGCCAGCTACCCCGACGAGCTCGACCAGACCCTCGTGCTCGAGCTCCTCGAGCAGCTGTGGCAGCGGGGCGAGAACGCCGGGTACGCCCAGCACCTGACCGCAGATCCGTACCCCGGGGTCGAGGCCAAGGACGTCCTGCTGCTCGAGGCCTTCGGCGACCACCAGGTGGCGAACGTGTCCACCGAGAAGCTCGCCCGCACCCTGGGCATCACGAGGCGGGAGCCGACCCTGGCGGACGGGCGCTCGAGCGATGAGGAGCCCTACTGGGGCATCGACGCCGGCCCGGTCCCCAGCACCGGCTCGGGACTGATGGTGTGGGACTTCGGGACGCCCGCCCCGCCGGTGGCGAACGTGCCGAACCGGGCGGGCGACGACCCCCACGGCAAGCTCGCCAGCGTGCCGGAGGCCCTGGCGCTGGTCCTGTCGTTCGTCACCGACGGAACCATCATCGACGTGTGCGGCGACGGACCGTGCCAGGCCCCGGGCTGACCCGGTCGACCGGGAGGACGGGACGTCGACCGGTAGCCTCGACCCTCGTGCCCACCACCGCCTCCGCCCCCCGTCGCGCCCGCCTGCGCCGCGCCGCCGCCGGCACGGTCCTCGTCGCCGGCCTGCTCGGCGCCGCAGCCTGCTCGACTCCGGCACCGTCGGAGGAGGACCTGGCCGCCGCCCTGATGACCTCGGGGATCAGCAAGAAGGTGTCCGAGTGCACCGCCGACGCCCTGGCGAAGTCACTGACGCCGAGCGAGCTGGCCGAGATCACCGAACGAGGTGCCGGTGGCGCACCGGTCGACGACCCCAAGCAGACCGACGAGAGCGCCGACAAGCTCGTGGCCGCCATGGCGAGGTGCCGGGACCTCCAGGTGGCCGAGACGCCGAGCACCACCATCCCGATCCCCGATGACGACGGCGCCAACGCCGGCGCCGTGACCACCATCGCGGACGGCACCCAGGGCGCCGAGCTCAACCCGGCCTCGACCACCACGACCGCTGCCGCCACCACCCCCTGAGGGGCCCGGGGTCTGAGGTCAGAGCTCGGGCCACCGCTTGGCGGTGGAGGGCCGCTTGCGGTTCGCGGTGAGGGCCCAGGTGCGGCGCCACGCTCCGGACTGGGGACCGGCCAGGGCGGGCGTCTCCCCGGCTGCGGCGCGGCGGCGGGCGGAGTACCAGTCGGTGGTGGCCTCGTCGGCCAGGGCGGCGACCGCGGACTCGATGCGGTCCGAGAACGCCTGGGACCGCTCGCCCTCGTCCGCCCGGATCGGGCTGCCGAACGTGACGACGGTGCGCTGGGGCTTCGGCCGGTTCTTCCCCTTGGGCAGGATGCGGCCGGTGCCGGCGAGGTGGATCGGAACGACGGGGACGCCGCAGCGGATGGCCAGGTAGGCGGCTCCGCCGCGGAACGGCTGGCCCCAGCCGTCGGGGGAGCGGCCCCCCTCGGGGAAGATGATCATCGACCAACCGTCGTCGATGAGCCCAGCGGCCTCGTCGGCGGAGCGGCGCCCGACCTTGGTGCGCTCGATCGGGATGGCGTTGAGCACGAGGGCCGAGGCGGTGGCCTTCACCCGGGTGTCGAAGAAGTAGTCGGCCGCCGCGGCGGCGAACACCTGGTGGCGGTGCGGCTCGGGCAGCGAGGTGATGAGGAGGCCGGCGTCGAGGTGGCTGTGGTGGTTGGCGGCGAAGATGACCGGCCCGTCGAGGTCGGCCAGGCGGTCGAGGCCCCTGCGCTCGGGTTGGGCCAGGCCGGCGATGACCGGGCGGACCACCCCCTCGGTGAGGAAGAACCGGGCGTAGCGGGCGGGCAGCTTGCGGGCCCAGCCCGAGTCGTAGTGCCCGAGCAGCTTCTGCTCCGCCGGCTTGGGCTCAACCGTCAGCGGCGTGGTCGGGGCCCGGTACGGGAACGTGGTCTGGGCCACCAGGGCGCGCACCGGCGGCACCTTTGCCCGAGCCGCCCGCACCGAAGATGCGACCTTCTCCAACCCCTTCTCGTGGCCCATCAGTCAGCGCCCCTCACTTGACGTCGGCCATGACGATGGGCGGGTTCTTGAGGTGGGTGATGGTGGGGTGGCGGCCGACCACGTCCTCGGCCATCTCGAAGGCGTCGTTGAGGGTGGAGGCGGCCTTGAAGCCGAGGCGGTGGACCGCCCGCTTGTCGCCGCCGACGATGATCACCCGACCCAGGTGCTTCAGCGCGTGCGAGCCCCAGTACCACATGTAGAAGGGGTGGACGCCGTGGTAGGCGTAGCTCGTCCGGTACAGGTGGCGGTACCACTCGTCCTCGGCGAACTGCTTCTCCCACTTCTGCTCGATCTCCTTGGGGTCGGTGGTGTCGGCCAGGACCTGCTCGAAGAAGTCGATGTAGCTGGGGTGGTGGACCGGGTGGAACTCCCACGGCGTGGGGTGGGTCATGATCAGCACGCCGCCCTCGCGGACCAGCGGCTTCCCCCGGTACATGTTGAAGAAGTACCCGAGGCCCAGGCACATGACCAGGATCGGGTTCATGATCGAGTTCACGTTGTAGGGGCAGATGTACGGCAGCCCCATGGTGAGGATGTCGGTCTGGCCCTCGACCTCGACCAGGTGCTGGTCGAAGCAGTGCTGGAGGGTCTTCTCGTGCACCGGCTCGATGGCGCCGGCGGAGACCGACGTGACGCCGTAGGGCGCCCGGTGGCCCTGGAAGATCTTGCGCTTGGTCGACGCGGGCAGGCGCTTGAGGCCCTGTTGCATGCCGACGAAGGCCACCCGGTCCTTGCCCGACCACTCCCACTCGCGCTTGGCCAGCACGGACATGGGGAGGGCGTCGCCGAACGTGTCGTTGTTGATGGTGGTCTCGATCTGGAAGACCTTGACGCCGGCGTCCGCGATGACCTTGCCCATCCGCCAGTTGCTGTGGTGCAGCTCGGAGTTGTGGCGGTCCATGAAGCTCTTCGAGTGCTCCATCGTGTGCACGTTGTGGTGGTGCTTGATGGACCGGTAGCTGGCGAGGCCGGTGGCGGTGCTCTTGTGGCCGCCGTCCATGGAGACGATGTTGATGTTGACGTAGATCAACAGGTCGGACTCGGCGGCCCGCTTGTTGATCTCGACCTCTTCGCCGTGCTTGGTCTCGCCCAGGAACGCCAGGTTGTCGGGGTCCTCGGCGTCGTGGTTGTAGAGCGCCCCCTGCGGGGCGAAGGCGTCGTAGACCCGGTCGCCGACGGCGTGGCGCAGCTCGTCCTCGGTCATGCGTCGGTGCAGGGCCAGGGCGGCGATGAGGTGGACGTCGTCGACGCCTGCGGTGGCGGCCATGTCGAGGACGGCCTCGATGACCCGCTGGCGGATGTCGGGCCGCTTCATGGGCGGCAGGGGCAGGGACACGTCGTCGAACGCGATGGTCAGCTTCATGCCGGGGGTGAGCAGCGTCGGCAGGGGATCCATGTCGAGGGGGTCGAGCAGGGCGCGCTGGATCTCGGCGTCGACGTCGTCGAGGGCGTCGAGCGGCTCGCCCGGGTAGATCACGCGCGTGCGGTCGGCGGGCAGCTTCTCGAGTCGGAAGCCCTCGCCGTGGTGGAAGAGGATGGGCGGCGTCGACTTGTCGACGTCGAGCACGAAACCGGGACGGGGCATCAGGATTCCTCGTTCAGAGCAGGGACGGGCTCGGTGGTGGAGCCGGCGGTGCGGTCGATGCGGGCCATGACGTCGGCGCGCCACCCCGGCGGGGTGATCTCGCCTTCGTCGACCCAGAGCTCGATCGACGAGCGGATGAGCCGGTCGGTGACGGTGGCGCGCTGGGCGCAGATGGAGAGGGTCTCGCCGATGCGGACCTCGACCCAGGCGAGGACCTCGCGGCCGTCCGCGTGCACGACCTCGACGCTGATGTGCCAGTCGCCGGGATACGCCTGCTGGAGGGCCATGAACGTGTCGGCGCCCTCGAACCGCTCGCGGGTGGCGGGCCAGAGGACCACGAGGTCGTCGGCGAGCAGCGCTCGGGCGTCGTCCCAGTCGCGTGCCTCCAGGCGCTCCCAGAAGGACCGGACGATGTCGACCGGTGCTCGCAGCTTCTTGTACTTGGTGGGCTCGGGGCCGAGGCGCGGGCTCATCGCTTGGCCTTGGCCGGCTTGCGGAGGTCGAACGCGATCTTCACGGCGCCGCGCGCTCCGGCGTTGGCGGCGTGCTCGATGGCCTCGGTGGAGCGGCTGAGCGGGTAGGTGGCGCTGACCAGGCGGCCGAGATCATGCTCCTGCGCCAGCTCCAGCGCCCGCTCGAAGTCCGACCGGGTGTACGCGTAGCAGCCCGAGATGGTGCTCTCGCGGTGCCACAGCGACGTGAGGTCGAGGGCGGTGTGGCCGGGCATGCCGACGACGACGATCTGCCCGCCGGGTGCCACCACCTGGAGGGCCTGGGTGAGGCTGGCCTCGCTGCCCACGCAGTCGACCACCACCTCGACGCCGTCGGTGAGCTGCCCGCCGTCGAGCACGAACGCCCCGGTCAGGCTGCGGACGACGCGGGGGAGCGTGCGGGGGCTGACCACCTGGTCTGCGCCGAGCGCCTTGGCCAGGCCCTGCTGATGCGGGTACTTGCCGGTGGCGATGATGGTGCCGAACGGGTCTTCGCTGCGCAGGGCGGCGATGGTGAGCAGCCCGAGGGTGCCCGATCCGATGACGGCGATGCGCTGGTGCGGACCGGAGGCGGCGACCTTGCGGGCGGCGTGGACGGCGCACGCGAGGGGCTCGACCATGACCGCGGCCTCGTCGCTCAGATCCTCGGGGACCGGGAGCAGCTGGCTCGGGTGGGCGACCAGCTCGCCGGACCACCCGCCGCCGGTGTCGGCGCAGAACCCGGTCTGGAGGCCCGGCTCGAGGTGCCCGAAGGCGATGCGGCCGCACCGGTTCGTCCGTCCGGCCGAGCAGGCGCCGCACATGGGGTCGATGCCCCGGGTGACGCACGAGAGGATGGGGATGAGCACCGCTCGGGAGCCGTCCTCGAGGTCGCCGACGACCTCGTGGCCGGGCGTGAACGGGAACGAGACGATGGGCTCGAAGTACCGGCTCGAGTGGCCGTCGATGGTGGCCAGGTCCGACCCGCAGATGCCGGCCAGGCGGGGCCGCAGCCGCACCCAGTCGTCGGCGGGGAGCTTCAGGTCGTCGACGTCGACCAGCTTGAGCGGGCCGACCGACGCGCCCTTGCCGGCGGCGAGGCGACCGGCCACGCCGGCGGCGACGTACCGGCCCGGCTTGCGGGAGAACCGCAGCGCCTTCACCGCGGCGCCGCCTTGGCGACGGTGCGGGTGGGCGCCAGCGGGATGGGGCTCGGCTTGAAGCCGGGTGCCTTCGACCACTGCTCGACCAGCCATCCGCGCTTGCGGGCGAGGCTGGCGAGGCGGGTCTCCGGGTTGACCGCGACGGGGAAGCCGACGACCTCGAGCATGGGGAGGTCGTTCGACGAGTCGGCGTAGGCCACGGACTCCGCCAGGTCGATGTCGTGGCGGGCGGCGTAGGCGAACAGCGCCGATGCCCGGCTCTCGCCGGTGGGGGGCACGTCGACCATCTGGCCGAGGTAGCGCCCGTCGTCGCCCACCGCCAGCGAGGCCGACACGATGTCGTCGAACAACGGCTTCAGCGGCGCCACCACGAAGTCGAGGGCGCCGGTGATGAGCACCGTGCGGTGGCCGAGGGCCCGGTGCTCGCGCACCCGGCGGATGGCGGCGGGGAAGCTCTTGGTCAAGATCAGCTGCGAGAGCATCTCGGCCGAGTCCTCCTGGATCTGCTGCACCGAGGCGCCCTCGTAGCGGCGGTAGAACGAGCGCAGGAAGTCGCTGCGGTCGGCCCGGTCCATCCTGAGCAGGCCGGGGGCCTCGCCGATCAGCTTGGCGGTGAGCCGGAGCTTGTCGTCGCGATCGAGGCGGCGGGAGGCGAGCCAGGCGTAGGACGTGACCACGTTCGAGGCGATGAGCGTGTTCTCGAGGTCGAACGCGGCCAGCTGGCGCTCCGGTGCGAGGACCTGGCGGCGCAGGCGGGTCTCGCGCGACTCGCCCCGGCCCCGCTTGCCGTCCGTGCGGACCCGGGCGTGCTCGACCACCGACGGGAGGTGGATCTGGTGCACGTAGTGCGTCCAGTCCACGATGCGCGGATCCATCGAGAAGTCCACCTGGTCGCTGGGCGCCAGCGAGTCCTGCAGCTCCAGGAGCCGGTCGACGCCGTAGATCGCCTCGCAGGCGGTGTAGGCGCCGTAGAGCTCGACGTAGGTCAGCGCTCGGCTCACCGTGTCGCGCTGCTCCTCGATCTTGGCCGACCAGGCCGCCTGCTTGCCGCGGAGGGGGAGGGCGCCGATGACCGACTCGGTCCGCTCCAGCAGCCCCTTGGCCCGCTCCAGCTGGCCCTGGACCCGGTTGCGGGTGGTGTAGCCCCAGTCCGGCACGGCGATGGGCTGGCCGGAGGCGTCGTACAGCGGGTGCTCGCTGAACCAGCCCTGCACCAGCTCCACCAGACGCTCGTACTTGAGCGGGTTGGCGGAGCCGGAGGCGACCTGGGTGATGTCGGGCGAGCCGTCCTCGTTGGACGGGCCGCGGGCGGCGACGCCGATGATGGCGCCCACCACCAGGTCCACCGGGATCACGTCGACGGTCCCCTCGGGCACCCCCGGGAACTCCGTGAGCAGGCCGCGGGCGTAGCTGATGATCACCGGCTCGGCCATGCGGAAGCCACGGATCCAGCCCGGCACGGGCTCGGCCCACGCCGACTCGATGATGGCGGGACGGACGACGCTGACGGGGACGTCGCCGCGGTTCTCCGCAAGGGCCTTCTCGCCCAGGGCCTTGGTGTAGGCGTAGGCGTCGGGCCAGCCGAGGCTGGTGGCCCGGGCCCGGCCGGCGTCGACCAGCTGGGCCTTCACCCACTCCTGGCGGAGCTGCTCGGACTTGGTGGCCAGCAGGGGGGTGCCGGCTCCGCCGAGCTCCTTGCGGGCCGCGACCATGAACGTGGCCAGCTGGTCGGGCTTGCGGCTGGCGGCCTCGGCGTCGGCTCGCACGCGGCGAGCGCCCTCCACCTCCCGCCTCCAGTTGATGTCGCTGATCCAGAACGGGCTCTCGTCGACCCGGATCTCTGGTGCGTCCCCGCGGCGGTGACCGGCGACGTAGCAGGTGGACACGGTGACGAGGTGGGGCGCGACCCCGAGGTCTTGGAACGTGAGGGCGATGCGGGTGGGTCCGAGGAGGTTCACCTCGACGGCGAGGTCGAGCGGCGAGTCGAAGCTGACGGTGGCGGCCGAGTGGATCACGACGTCGCACGAGGCGAGCAGCTCCCGGCCGGTCTCGGTGAGGCCGAGGCCGTCGGTGCCGACGTCGCCTTCGACGATCTGGACGCGGCGGTCGACCAGTTCGTCGAACGGGGCCTTGCCCCCGAGCTCGTCGCGGAGCCGGTCGAAGCAGTTGTTCTTGAAGATCTCCCGCTGGGCGCGCTGCTCCACGTTGCGCATGCGCCCGGCGCGGATCAACAGGACCAGCTCGCAGTCGGGCACCGAGCGCAGGAGGCGCTCGACCAGCGCCGTCCCGAGGAATCCGGTGGAGCCGGTGACGGCGATGCGCTTCCCGGCCAGGTCGTCGGCGATCACCGGTTCTGTCTACCACTTGGTAGAGAACTGTGCGACCATGACGGCCGTGAGCGAGGCAGCAGCCGCGATGGCGCCCAGCACGAGGGAGCGGATCCTCGCCGCCGCCCTCGCGGCCTTCGCCGAGCGGGGGGTCGAGGCGACGTCGCTGGACTCCGTGGCCGCCGAGGTCGGCGTCCGCAAGCAGACGCTCCTGTACTGGTTCCCGTCCAAGGAGCAGCTGCTCTTCGGTGTCGTCGACCACGCGGTCGACGAGCTGGGCCGGGTCCTGTCGCTCGCCGCGGTCTCCGGCGGGACCGACCTCGTCGGCCAGATCACCGCGGTGGTCGACGCCACGTTCCGGCTGGGATCGATCCGCCCGGAGCTGCTCGCCGTGGTCCGGGAGGTGGCCCGCCTCGGCCCGCCGGCCTCCACCCACCTCGCTCGGGCGGCTGACCCGCTCGTCGCCACCGCCTCATCGGTCCTGTCCCCTTCCGGACGGGTCGACGATGTCCGCATCCGCCGGGTGCTCCTCGCCGCCGGGGCCCGGGTGGTCGGCATCGCCACCGAGGCCGAGGTGCGCGCCGACCTGGGCCTCCCGGCCGACCTGGCCTGGCTCCGGGACCGGCGTGGCGCGCTCATCGCATCGCTCACCACCTCGCTGCAGGCTCCCTAGGCTCTCGACGTGTCCCGGATCCGCCTGCGCATCGAACGGCTCTTCGACCGGTCGGGCCGGCCGCGTGCGGTGACCGGGGAGGACCGCCAGGTGTTCTTCACGCTCGCCACGTCGCTCCTGGGGCGCGAGGCGACGGAGGGCTCGTCGTTCGACGACGACGTGCGCGCCGCCATCACCGTCTCGAGCGGTGGAGCCGAGGCGACCGCGCTCGAGGACCTCGCCCGCTCGGTGCGGGACCGCCACGTCGAGATCAGCATCGAGGAGCTGTCCACGTTCGGTCGCTGCGCCCGGGCGTTCGGCGTCGCCGACGACCGCTGGACCTTCCTCGGCGAGCGCGTCGCCCGCTGAGCCTCAGCGGAGGCGGCGGTGCGAGGCCCGGTGCTGGTGGCGGGCCAGGGCGAGGCGCACCAGCTCATCGATCAGCTCGGCGTAGGGGAGTCCGCTCGCGTCCCACAGCGACGGGAACATCGAGTACTTCGTGAAGCCGGGCATGGTGTTGATCTCGTTGAACAGCAGGCCCCGTCCGTCGGCCTCGTAGAAGAAGTCGACCCGGGACAGCCCGTCGCAGCGCAGGGCCCGGTACACCCGCACGGCCAGGGCCCGCATCTCTGCGGCGACCTCGCCGGGGACGTCCGCGGGGATCACCATCTGCGACGTGCCGTCGACGTACTTGTCCTCGTAGTCGTAGAACTCGTGGGTGGGGATGATCTCGCCCACCACCGAGGCGCGGGGCTCCTCGTTGCCCATGACGCCGACCTCGAGCTCGCGGGCGCCCACCACGGCCTCCTCGACCACCACCCACTCGTCGTACTTCACGGCTTCCGCGAGCGCGGCACGCAGGCCGGCGGGGTCGTCCGCCTTGGTCACCCCGACCGATGAGCCCATGTTCGAGGGCTTCACGAACACCGGCCAGCCCAGCTCGGAGCCCACCCGGGCCACGAACGCATCGTCGAGCTCCGAGTCCCGGGCCGAGATCCACCGGCACACCGGGATGCCCGCCGCCCGGGCGACCACCTTGGCCGTGGCCTTGTCCATGTTGAGGGCGGAGCCGAGCACGCCGGCGCCCACGTAGGCCACGTCGGCCAGCTCGAGCAGGCCCTGCACCGTGCCGTCCTCGCCCCGGGGGCCGTGCAGGATGGGCAGGACCACCACCTGCTGGTCCGGGTGGGCCGGGGCGATGCTGGCGAGGGGCGCCAGGTCGGTGCCGCTGGCGTCGAGCGACTCCGGCAGCGGCCGGGTGGCGTCGGCCATCAGCTCGAGGGTGGCGTCGGAGCGCAGCCAGCGCCCGTCCGGCGTGATGGCGACGGGGACCACGTCGTAGCGGCTGGTGTCGATGGCCTTGAGCACGCTGGCCGCCGAGATCCGAGACACCTCGTGCTCGGCCGACTGCCCGCCGTACAGCAGGACGATGCGGACGGGCTTGGGCGCTTCGCTCATGGCGCCCGAACCTATCGGCCGGCTCGGGTACGGTCCGGCGCATGCGGTTCACGACGTCAGCGCTCGCCGAGGCCACCGGTGGCGAGGTGTTCGGGCGGGAGACCGAGGTCGACGGGGTCGCCATCGACTCGCGGCTCGTCCAGCTCGGCCAGCTGTTCGTCCCCCTGGTGGCGGAGCGGGACGGGCACGACTTCATCGGCACCGCGCTGGGCGCGGGGGCGTCGGCGTACCTGACGTCGGGGCCCATCGAGGCCGGCACCGCCGTGAAGGTCGCCGACACCGCGGCCGGACTGCGGGCCATCGGCCTCGCGGCTCGGGCCCGGTTGGGCGACCGGGTGGTGGGCATCACCGGCAGCGTCGGCAAGACCTCCCTCAAGGACCTGCTGGCCTCGGTGGCCGCCACCACGTTCGCCACCACGGCCAGCACCGGCTCGTTCAACAACGAGCTGGGCGTGCCGCTCACGTTGGCCAACGCGCCGGACGGCACCGAGTGCACGGTCCTCGAGATGGGCGCCCGCGGCGTGGGCCACATCGCCAGCCTGTGCGAGATCGGCCGGCCGACCGTCGGCGTGGTCACCGTGGTGGCGGGCGTCCACCTGTCGGAGTTCGGGAGCATCGAGGAGGTCGCCCGGGGCAAGGGCGAGCTCGTCGCCTCCCTGCCGGCCAGCGGGACCGCCGTGCTCAACGCCGACGACGTCCGGGTGGCCGCCATGGCCGAGCGCACCGACGCCACCGTCCTCACCTTCGGGCAGGAGGCGGGGGAGGTGCGGGCCACCGGCGTGTCGCTCGACGAGCACCTGCACCCCACCTTCTCCCTGCGCACCCCCTGGGGCGACGCCGACGTGCACCTCGCCATCGCCGGCCGCCACCAGGTGGTGAACGCCCTCGGTGCGGCCGCCGCAGGCCTGGCGCTCGGCGTGCCCCTCGACCAGGTGGTCGTCGGCCTCGGCGGGGCCCGCCTCTCGGCCCTGCGGATGGACCTCGTCACCGCGGCTGGAGGCGAGCGGGTGCTGAACGACAGCTACAACGCCAACCCGACCTCCATGGCGGCGGCGCTGCGCTCCATCGACGAGCTGCCGGCCCAGCGGCGCTTCGCCGTGCTCGGGACCATGGCGGAGCTGGGCCCCGACGAGGCGGCTGAGCACCACGCCATCGCCGTGCTCGCCCGGGAGCTGGGCATCCACCTGATCACCGTCGACCAGCCCTGGTACCGGGTCGAGGGCGACGACGCAGCGGCCGACGTCGACGCGGCGGTGGCCCGTCTGCGTGAACTGGGCCTCGGCGACGGCGATGTGGTCCTGGTCAAGGCCAGCCGCTCCGCCGGCCTCGACCGGGTCGCCACCGCCCTGCTCGCCTGAGGGCTACGGAAGGGGCCGGGCCCCGGCCGGCTCCCGCGCCAGCACACCCGGAGGCCGCGTGGGGAGCAGATCGGCCCACCAGGCCAGGCCGAGCGACACGATCGAGCACACGACGATCATCGGCGTGATGCCGAACTGCTCGATCATGATCCCGCCGACGATCCCGCCGAAGGGGACCATCCCGCCGAAGCCCATGATCCACAGCGCCATCACCTTGCCGCGGACCGAGTCGTCGAGCGACTGCTGCAGCACGGTGGACAGCGACGTGATGACCGCGAAGTACACCGCACCGAGGACGATGATCGCCACGAAGGCCGGCGCCGCGGCGTGCATCGTGCCGAACACCAGGATCATCCCGGCGAAGCCGACCAGGCCGATCCTGGTGAGCCGCTCCTTGGACGCCGACGTGAAGATGGTCCCGATCGACAGCGCTCCGAGCACGGCGCCGAAGCCGAAGCAGCCGTAGAGGATCCCGAACGCCGCGCTCTTGGAGTCGATGTCGAGGTTGTGGTCGGCGATGGCCGCCATCTGCGGGATCCAGGGCAGGCACCAGAACGAGAACACGGCGATGACGATGAGGCACTGCCCGATGACCCGGTTGTCCCGAGCCGCCTGGAAGCCCTCGAGAAGGCGGTGCAGGCCCTGGGCTCCCGTGGGCTTGGGGGCGGGGAGGGTGACCCGGTTGAGCGCCAGCAGGACGAAGCCGAAGCTGGCGGCGTTGAGCACGAAGACCCACGACGGGCCGAATGCGGCGTAGATCGGGGCCCCGATGATGGGCCCGATGACGCGCGAGGCGTTCATCTGCACCGAGTTGAGCGAGATGGCGCCGGGCAGGTCGCGCCGGGGCACGAGGATCGGGACGACGGCGCTGAAGATCGGTGCGTAGAGGGCGTTGCCGATGCCGATGATGAGCACCACCACGAGGAGCAGCGCTTCGGAGGGGTGGGACGGGACGGTGACGAGCGCCAGGACCAGGGAGAACGCGGCCTGCTGCAGGCACAGGGCGAGCAGCGACCGCTTCCGGTCGTAGCTGTCGGCGATCATCCCGCCGACCACCGAGAAGAGGAGCAGCGGGCCGAGCTGGGCGGCGGTGACGAGGCCCAGGTAGAGCCCCGACTTCGTCATCTGCCAGGCGAGGGCGCCCAAGACGACGTTCTGCATCCAGGTGCCGATGTTCGACGCGAAGGCACCGAGGTAGACGATCCGGAACGTGCGGTGGGAGAACGCGGCGCGGGCGGTGCCCGGCTCGAACGTCCGGTCACCTTCCAGATAGGCGTCCTCGAGCTCCTCGACGCCGCCCGCGTCGGCGTCGGGCTCGGCACCGGGGGTGGCATCGGGGGTGGCGGACATCGTCACCGAGCGTAACTTGACCCGCGGGTCAAGACACAGGTGGACGAGCCGCCGTGCGGCTTCGGGGGCAGCGGGCGCGGGTCAGACGCGCGGGTCAGACGCGTGCGTCGTACGCGGGGCTGAGGCGGATGGCCTTGGCCGCGTCGCCGACGGTCTTGCCGTTCTCGAGGAGCGGCTGCATCAGGGCGTCGAAGGTCGCCTTGTTGGGGAACTTCTGCATCATCGAGCGGGAGATCCGGAAGACCTGGACCTGCTTGACCTTCTTGTTCACGTTCTCGGAGGACTCCGAGAAGTTGATCATGACGTCGCCGCGGTTCTTGGTCTTGTTGTCGAGGCGGGTGAGCCAGAAGGACTTGCCAGTGGGGTCCGACGGCCGGCCGAGGACGTTCTGGTAGACGAGCTCGATGAAGGAGGCGTTGGACACCGAGCCGTACTTGGTCGTGAACTCGCTGCTCTCGGCGAACTTCTTCGCCGCGTTGATGAGGCCCTTGCCGTTGTCGAGCTGGCGCTGCCAGTAGGCGAAGCCGTCGGGGTCCGGCGGCCGCTTGAAGTAGGCCAGGTAGAGGCGCACCAGCCGGGCGTCATCGAGGGTCTGGTCCGCGGGGGCGAGGCTCACGATGAGGGCCTCGGCGGTGGCCGTGCAGTTCGTGATGGCGGGGACCCACTGGTTGTTCTGCGCCGTGGTGGGCGCCGCACCCGTGAAGTCCTGGTACTGCTGGGTGACCAGGGCCTGCACCGTGGCGAACGGGACCTTGTCGGCCGAGCACGGCGCCGTGGTGGTCGTGGTCGTGGTCGGTGCGGTCGTGGATGTCGTCGTCGACGTCGTCGTGGTGGTGGCGGGCGTCTGGATGGTGAAGGTGAGGGTCACGCCGGCCGAGGTGGCCTGGGCGAACGAGGTGGCCGACCCTGTGGAGCGGATCCACGAGGAGCCGCCCCCACCACCGCCGGCACCCTTGCAGCCGAGGCTCGCCTTGGCGCCTGCGCCACCGCCGACGAAGCCGCCCCCACCCGCTCCGCCGACGACGTTCCCGCCGGCCCCGCCGGAGCCGTCGCCGGTGCTGCCACCGGCG
>JAOBWH010000010.1 GCA_025463265.1 Ilumatobacteraceae bacterium | reverse complement strand
GGCCCTCCTCGTCGATGCAGAGGCAGATGACGGCGGCGCCGTACTCCTTGGCCAGGCTGAAGACCCGATCGAGGCGCGAGCCCGGAGCGAAGCCGTCCTCGAGGTTGGCGGAGTTGAGGATGGCGCGGCCGCCGATCCACTGGAGACCGGCCTCGATGACCTCGGGCTCGGTGGAGTCCAGCACGAGCGGCGCGTTGGCCTGGGTGGCGAAGCGGCTGGCGATCTCGTCCATGTCGCCGGTGCCGTCGCGGCCGACGTAGTCGACGCACACGTCGAGGACGTGGGCACCGCTCTTGAGCTGCTCGGTGGCCATGGCCGAGCAGGTGTCGTAATCGCCGGCGAGCATGGCCTCGCGGAACTTCTTGGAGCCGTTGGCGTTGGTGCGCTCGCCGATCATCAGGGCGGACAGGTCCTGGTGCAGCGGGACGGCCGAGTAGATGGACGCGACCGACGGCTCGTGGTCGACGGTGCGCTCGGCCCGGGTGAGGTTGGGCGCCATGTCGGCGAGGAGCTTGATGAACTCCGGCGTGGTGCCGCAGCAGCCGCCGATGACCTGGACGCCGAGCTCCTCCACGAAGCGGCGCTGGTGGGTCTCCATCTGCTCGGCGGTGAGGTCGTAGTGCATCTTGCCGTCGACCACCGACGGCAGGCCGGCGTTGGGGAGCACCGAGATCGGCACCCGGCAGTGCTGGCTGAGGTGGCGGATGTGCTCGCTCATCTCGGTGGGGCCGGTGGCGCAGTTGAGCCCGATGATGTCGACGCCGAGCGGGTCGATCGAGGCCAGCGCCGCGCCGATCTCGGAGCCCACGAGCATGCGCCCGGTGAGCTCCATGGTGACCTGCGCCTGGATCGGGACCTGGCGGCCCACCTTGGCCATGGCCCGGCGGACGCCGATGACCGAGGCCTTGACGGCGAGCAGGTCGAAGTGGGTCTCGAGGATGAAGAGGTCCACCCCGCCCTCGAGCAGGCCCTCGGCGGCCACCTGGTAGTGGTCGCGGAGCTCGGCGAAGCGGATCTGGCTGAGCGAGGGCGACTTGGTGCCCGGGCCGAGCGAGCCGGCCACGTACCGCTTGCGGTCCGGGGTGGAGAAGCCGTCGGCCACCTCCCGGGCGATGCGGGCGTTGGCCACGCACAGCTCGTGCGAGCGCTCCGAGATGTCGTACTCGCCGAGCGGGACGCCGAACGCGCCGAACGTGTTGGTCTCGACGACGTCAGCGCCCACCTCCAAGTACGCAGTGTGCAGGGCGGCGATCACGTCGGGGCGGGTGACGCCCAAGATGTCGGTGCAGCCCTCGAACGCCTCGCCTCCGTAGTCATCGAGGCTGAGGTCCTGGGTCTGCAGCCACGTTCCCGTGGCGCCGTCGTACACGACGACCCGGTCGGCTACGAGGTCCAGGAAGGGCGAAGAGGTCACGGGTCCACGCTACCGGCGAGCCCCAACCCGCCCGAAGTCCGTTCGCCGTGAGCGATCCGGCGTGCCGGCCGCTCAGTCGGAGGCCTCGGGCATCCAGGTGTCGACCGACACGACCACGGTCTTGCCGTCGGCGGAGAGCACGGCGCCGTCCGCCTCGCCCGGCCGGGAGAACCGGCGGTTGCGACCCGGCGTGCCGGCCGTCGCCGTCCACCGCAGCTCGCCGGTGCGTGCGTCGAGCGCCGCCACCCGGCCGTCGGCCCCGGTCGGGACGATCACGAGCGACCCGACGTCGAAGGTGTCCACCACCCCGTCAGCAGCCGTGTCCCCGTCGAACCGGACCTTCGTGGTCCAGCGCACGTCGCCTGTGTCGGGGTCCACGCCCGACAGGTCGTCCGGGCGGGTCCAGGAGCGGGTGACGAGCGTGGCCGCACCCGCCCCTCGGTTGGTGAGCGTGCCGTCGACGACCCACCGCTGCTCGCCGGTGCGCAGATCGATCCGGGCGGTGCGGGTGGGTCGGTCGGTGTCGTCGCGGCCGTCCTCCACGACGATGAGCTCGCCGCCCACCCGGTACTCGGCTCGCCCGGCGTCGATGCTCCAGATGCCCGTGTTCGTGGCATCGGTGGCGCGGATGCCGGCGCCCCACCTCTGCACGGTCACGTCGGCGTCGGTGAGGGGTGGGTCGACGGGGTCGACGTCCCCGACGAGGTTGTTGTACGGCGCGACCGACAGCTGCGAGCGCTCGGAGGTGCACGCCGAGATGCGGCCCGTCGCCGGATCCACCACCCGGTCGACGACCACTGCGGTGTCGGGCTCGCCGTCGACGAACGCCGGTCGCACGTGGTGGATCCGGCCGGTCTCCTCGTCGAGGCGGAGGGAGCCGCCGTCGGGCACGACGTTGGACCAGCGCACCGCACCCGTCTGGGCGTCGAGGCCGACGAGGCCACCGTGGGCCTTCGTGGGGCACGCGTCGCCCGCGGCGGACGCGTGCGTGATGGTCTGACGGTGGGCGAGGGCGATCATCGAACCGACCAGCCCGAGGATCACGAGCATCACCGCGAACGCCGTCCGGTCCGCCTCGTCGTGCTCCGTGCTGCGCTGCCCCGCCGTCCCCGCCACCGGCGCAGAGTACCGAGGGGTGAGGCGGCAGCAGGGGTCGCGCCCGCCGGGGCGCTTGCTGAGGACGCCCGTCAGGCGGTCGCCGTGGCGGTGCCGCCGGCGCCGGTCGCGGTGAGGGTCCAGCCGCCGAGGGGCCCGCCGGGCACGCCACGGCACACGACCTTGGAGCCGTCGGCCGGGAGCGAGCTGAGCGGCTGCTCCAGGAGGCCGGTGATCGCCACCGACGTGGCCCTCGTGGTGGTCCACGTCAGCGTGGTGGCCCACTGGAGGGCGGGGCACGGCCCGCCGGGAGCGGACGCCGCCTTGGCGGTGAAGGTCTGGACGGACGGCTTGGCCGGGCGCGGTGCGGTCGTGGCGGGAGGAGCGGTGGCGGGGGTGGGGGTCGCCGGCTTCGGGGCGGCCGTGGTGGGCGACGCGGGCGTGGCCGGCTTCACGGGAGCAGGGCTGGATGGCTTGGCGCCCGTCGGCCGGGCCGTGGTGGTGGTGACCGGACTGGCGGCGGGGGTGGTGGTCTTGGGCTTGGTGGTCGACGTCACCGTGCGAGCGCGCTCGGACCGCGCTGCGTCCACCACCTTGGACGGCACCGTGTCGTCCACGCTGTCGTCCGCCGCATCGGCGGTGGGGCCGCTCCCGGGAGCGAGGCCCGCGGAGGCGTCACGGGTCGCCTCGTCGGAGGCGTCCCGGTCGTGGGTGAGGAGGTCGGCGGCGGCGACGCCGACGGCCAGCAGGGCCACCACGCCGATGACGACCGTCGCGATGCGACGGGCCCGGTGCGACCCCTTCGACGCCCCCGCACGACCGCGGAGGGCACGGCGAGCCGACGACTCGGCCGCCCAGGCGGCCGCCAGCCGGCCTCTCGGCGTGCGCTTCGATCCGGACGGCCCAGCACCCACGTGTCCTCCAGGTCGGGCGAACCGGGTCCCCTGTGGATCGCTCACCCTCGGGGAGCAGTGCCCGCTCATCCTCGGTTCGATACACCGCCGCACGGGCCGTCTGCCACCGGGGCATCGGTAGTGTCGTGCGGGCATGAAGATCTACACGCGCAAGGGCGACGACGGCACCACCGGGCTCTACGGCGGCGGCCGGGTCCCCAAGGACTCCGAGGCCCCGGAGGCCTACGGCACGGTCGACGAGGCCCAGGCCGCGCTCGGGCTTGCCCGGGCGGCGGCCCCCAAGGGCGGCGAGGTCGACCACCTCCTGATGCACCTCGAGCGCGATCTCTGGGTCCTCATGGCCGAGCTGGCCACGGAGCACGACAACGCCCAGAAGCTGGTCGACGGCACCAGCCGGGTCACCGCAGAGATGGTGACGGCGCTGGAGGTGCACATCGACGACCTCACCAGCCGGTTCGACCAGCCCGCCGAGTTCGTGGTCCCCGGCGAGACCGAGCTGGCCGCCCGGCTCGACGTCGCCCGCACGGTGGTCCGCCGGGCCGAGCGCCGATCCATGGTCGTCGTGGCCGATGGCTCCCAGGTCGTGCCCTACCTCAACCGGCTGTCGGACCTGATCTGGACCGTCGCCCGCTGGAGCGAGGGCACCTCGGTGGAGACCCGCTCGGTCTGACCCGCTCGGTGTGACCCGCTCGGTCTGGCCCACCTCGACTGGGCGTCGGCCGTCGGCGGTCGGTCCTACGCTGCGGCCATGCCTGTTGCCGTGACCCTCGCCCACGCCGCCGCCCTGCCCGTCGATCTGCCCGACGACGCCGTCGTGGCCATCGGCGTCCGAGCCGGTCAGCTCGCCGATGACGCCCCCGGCCTCGACGTGGACCTGGCTGCACTCAGCGGCTTCGAGGGCAAGGTCGGCCAGCTGCTGGTGGCGGCGATCGCCGCAGGGCCCCGGTTGCTGGTCGGGCTCGGTGCCGATCCCGACCCGGCCACGTTCCGCCGGATCGGCGCCTCGGTCGCCAAGAAGGCGTCGACGCACGCCGCGCTCGCCGTCGACCTCCTCAGCCCCCTCGATGCCGCGGATCGCGCCGTGGCGGCCGAAGCGCTCGCTCAGGGCCTGGTGCTCGGCACCTACCGCTTCGGGGCCTACAAGCCCGCGCCGGAGGGCACCACGCTCGCAGCGATCACCGTCGTCGGCAAGGGCGGCGCCCGAGTCGCCGGCGCGGTCGAGCGCGGCGTCGCCGTCGCCACCGCCATGGTGCTCGTCCGGGACCTGGTGAACACCCCCGGCGGCGACCTCACCCCCAAGGCGTTCGCCGCCGAGGCCACCAGGGCGGCCACCGCCGTCGGCCTGGAGGTCGAGGTGCTCGACAAGGCCGCCATCCGCAAGGCCAAGCTGGGCGGGCTGCTCGGCGTCAACCGCGGCTCGGCCCAGGAGCCCCGGTTCGTGAAGCTGACCCACCGGCCCGACGGGCGGGCCAAGGGCAAGGTGGCGCTCGTCGGCAAGGGCGTCACGTTCGATGCCGGCGGTCTCAGCATCAAGACCGCTGCCGGCATGGAGTGGATGAAGACCGACATGGCCGGTGCCGCCACGGTCCTGGGCGCCATGACCCTGGTGCCCACGGTGGCACCCAGGCTCGAGGTGACCGCCTACCTGCCCCTCACCGACAACATGCTCGGCCCCGACGCCACCCGCGTCGGCGACGTCCTCACCGCCCGCAACGGGACGACCATCGAGGTCCTCAACACCGACGCCGAAGGCCGGCTGATCCTCGCCGACGCCCTGGCGCTGGCCGTCGAGGACGAGCCCGACGCCATCATCGACCTGGCCACCCTCACCGGCGCCGTGATCGTCGCACTCGGGGAGCGCACAGCCGGCGTCATGGGGAACCACGAGGGCCTGAGCCAGCGGGTCCTCGACGCCGCCGACGCCGCTGGCGAGGCGATGTGGCCCCTGCCGCTGCCCGACCACCTCCGCAAGGGCCTCGACAGCGAGGTCGCCGACCTGCGCAACATCGGCGTCGGCCCCTATGGAGGCGCCCTCACCGCTGCGCTCTTCCTCCGCGAGTTCGTCGGCGACGTGCCGTGGGCCCACCTCGACATCGCCGGTCCCGCCGACACCACCTCGGCGTGGGACGAGAACGCCCGAGGCGGCACCGGCTTCGCCGTCCGCACCCTCGTCAACCTCCTCGCCGGCTGGTCGAAGCTCCCGGAGTAGCCCTGCGAAGAAAAGGTGTGCGGTCCTGCCGGCGGGGCGCCTCTCACCGTGCGTGAGCGATGAGCCGGTGCACGAGGACCCCGGAGGGGCCGATGGCGAAGGTACGGTGCCGACGTGGTCGACGCGCGGGCTGACGACGCACTGCTGGTGGAGGCAGCGCGGGACGGGGACCGGGACGCGTTCGCAGCGATCTTCGACCGGTACGCACCTCGGGTCCACGCGTTCTGCACCCGGCTGCTCAACGAGCCCCACACCGCGTCGGACGCCACCCAGGACACGTTCGTCACCGCGTCCCAGCGCCTCGACCAGCTTCGGGACCCGGCGGCCCTGCGCCCCTGGCTGTACGCCATCGCCCGCAACGAGTGCACGCGCCACGGCCGAGCGCGGGCCCGGGCGGTCCCCACGGAGGACTCCGTGATGGCCGGCGAGACCAGCGACGACCTCGGGGCGGACGGGCCCGCCGCTGCCGCGTCGGCCGCCGAGACCGGGGCGGTCCTGTGGGAGGCGGCCGAGGGCCTCGACGACGGCGACCGGATCCTGCTCGAGCTGCACGTCCGCCACGGCCTGGAGGGCGCCGAGCTGGCCGAAGCCGCTGGCGTGTCCCCCGGGCAGATCTCGATGGCCACCGGGCGCATGCGCGAGCGGGTGGCCCGCTCCGTGGGCGCCCTGCTCATCGCCCGGAAGGGAAGGGCCGATTGCCCCGGCCTCCAGGTCGTGCTGGCCGACTGGGACGGCACCTACACGGTGCTCACCCGCAAGCGCGTCGCCCGCCACATCGACAGCTGCGAGCAGTGCGACGAGCGCCGCGCCGCCCTGGTGGCCCCCTTCGGCGCCCTGGCCGTGGGCCCGGCGCTGGTCACCTTCACCCTGCCCGATGGGGCGCTCGACGGCGTCCGAGACCGGGTCCTGGCGGCCTTCGACCAGCGGGCGGCGGGCGCCGGTGTCCCGCCAGCCTCGGCCGGTGACCCCACCGACACCATCGACCCCATCGGCAGGGTCGACGACGGGGACGGGCTCCCGCGGCGCCGACGGCTCCTCATCGCGCTGGGCGCGGCGGCGATCGTCCTGGCCGTGCTGATCGGCGTGCTGGCCACGCGCTCCGACGATGAGAGCCAGGCGCTGCGCGCCGGCGACCCGTCGGCGGTCGCCACCACCTCGGAGGCGGCGCGAGCCACCACCACGGCGGCCCGCGCCCCGTCGACGACCGAGACCCGCGCCGCCACGACCACGGCCGCCGCCGGCACGGCGCCGAACCAGCCCGGATCGACCACGGTTCCCCAAGGGGTCACCGACCCGGTCGACCCGTCGGGCGGTCCGCAGCCCACGGTGCCACCCTCGATGGGCGGACCGCCCGTCACCGTCGTCCCCACCGCGCCGCCGGCGGCGCCGAACCAGCCGCCATCGGTGGGGGCCACGAACCGCAGCCCGGCCGGCGCCGCCATGCAGACCAGCTGCAACCCGGCGAACGACCGGCGCACGATCTCGGTCGCGGTCTCCGACGACCGGGGCGTGGCGAACGTGGTGCTGCGCTGGACCCAGGGCGGTGCCTCGGGGGAGCGGGCGATGACGCGATCGGGGAGCACCTGGTCCGCCACGCTCGGCCCGTTCGCCGATGCGGGCACGGCCACCTACCGGGCCGTCGCCACCGACACCGACGGAGCGTCCACGGCGTCCCCGAGCGCGTCGATCAGCGTCGATCCCTGCCCGGGCTGACCTCCCGGCGACCGCCCTGAGCTGGGCGGACGAGCTGCTCGGAACTTCCTTGCGGAAAAGGTGTGCGGTCTCGGTGCTCGGGTGCCTCTCCCTCGTCGTAACCCACCACGACACAGGAGCACCTCGTGCACACCACCGCAGCACCCACCCGCAACACCGCCAGCACCGGCACCCAGCGCCTCAGCGCCCGCAAGGTCGTCATGGTGGTCATCGCCGCCCTGCTCTTCGGGTCGGGCCTGAGCCTCGGCGCCGGCTCGGCCAGCGCCCTCACGCCGGGCACGCCCCGCCCCGTCGGGTTCATCGGCTGGGACAAGGCGGCGCTGGTCGCCTGGTCCGTCCCGGACTCCGGCGGCAAGCCGGCCACCCAGTACAAGGTCGAGCGCTACCTCGGCGATGCGGCCCAGCCGCAGAAGACCTTCGTCACCGGCGGCAAGACGATGTGGCTGGTGGACACCGGCCTCACCAACAACACCCTCTACCGGTACCGGATCCAGGCGTGGAACCAGGACGGTGCCAGCCCGTGGAGCGCGAAGGAGGCGCTGCAGCCCAAGGCGTTCCGCAGCGCCCTGGCACCGTTCGAAGACGAAGGGGCGTTCGTGAAGCGCCAGTACCAGGACCTGCTCGGCCGCCAGCCCAACGCCGAGGAGCTGGCCGACGGCAAGGACCACATCGACGCCCACAACACGGCGACCTTCACCGACAGCCTGGCGGAGAACCCCGCCCGCATCGCCGAGCGCCACCCGGTCATCCGCCTCTACTTCGCCTTCTTCAAGCGGTCCCCGGACGTGTCCGGCGCCAACTACTGGATCAACAAGCGCCGGAACGGCACGAACCTCAACACGATCGCCTCCACCTTCGCCGCCTCGAGCGAGTTCCAGACCAAGTACGGGAAGCTCGCCAACGAGGACTTCGTGAAGCAGATCTTCGTCAACGTCTTCGACCGCCAGCCCGACCCGAGCGGCCTCGCCTACTGGACCAAGAAGCTGGACGAGAAGAAGGCCACCCGCGGCCAGGTCATGGTCGGCTTCTCCGAGAGCAACGAGTACAAGGGCTCCGACGGCCAGCCGGGCAAGAGCACCGGCCGGGTCGAGGCCTCCGACATCTGGATGGCCGTCATGAAGAAGGTCACCACCAACGAGGGCCTGCTCACCTACTACGCCCCGCACATCCAGGGCGGCGGCTCGATGGGCTCGCTCGCCATGATCCTCATGCCCACCAACGGCTACCCGAAGTGAGCCACGCCGCATCGTCCGCTCGCTGAGCAGCGACGAAGCGGAGAGCTGGAGAGCAGGAGCGCCGGGCCCAGGTCCGGCGCTCCGGCGCGTCCAGGGCGAGCAGGTGCCGCTCGTCGGGTGGTTCCCCAACCGGTCGCGCTGGCCCCACCTCCGCGCGCGGGTCGGGTCACGCCGCATCACCGGCCGGGTCGTAGACGCGTCGGGGTTGGCGGGGCGGGGGCACCGGGGCTGCGGCGGGGGCGGGGGTGCGGGCGGGGTCGGCTCCTTGCAGGCGGGCCTCCGCCCAGCGGAGCGCCTCGTGCGCCATGGCCGGGTGGAACTTCCAGCGGTGCAGCTGGACCTCGGCGGCGTCGGACGGCTCGCCGAGCTGCAACAAGCTGAGCGCGAGGCGCCGGGCTCGGGTGCGCCGCTCCTCGGCGCTGGGGGTCGCCTGCGTCGACGCCATCCACTCGGCGTGCTCATGGCGCAGCATCGGCGGCAGGCGGTCGACCTGGTGGCGGGTGAGGGTCTGGAGCCTGGTGCGGGCGGCCAGCGCGCCGGCACCGTTGGGCCTGGTGATGTGGAACTGCCCGGTGCGGGCGAGCGCCCGGTAGAAGGGCCCCGACATGCCGCCCCGGATGCCCAGACCGAGGGCGTTGGCCGTCTCCTCGAGCGGGAGGTCGAAGCCGTCGGGATGGGCGTCGAGGTCGCTGGCGATGCGGCGCACCAGGAACGTCGTCGACGGGCCGAGCAGCGACAGCCAGAACCGCTCCACGTAGGCGGAACGAGGGTCGTGGCCGACGGCGTCGAGGACGGGGTCGTCCCAGCGGGTGATCCGCAGGTGGTCGGTGGGCAGGTCGAAGGTGAGCTTCGGGCGGGACATGGCAACCTCCAGGGAGCGCGAGTGCGTTTCATGCACTTTCGTTTTGCCCGCGGCCGCGGGCAAGGGTTCGCCCGAGATGCTCCCGATGTGGAGCAGGCCAGGTGCCGGCGGGCCCGGCCGCCACCCTGGGCAACCGGACGTTTCGCTCATGTTCGGCCGGACGAGGCCGATGGAGCGCCACCCCGGTCGACGTGATCGCACGGGGTTGCTGCTCTGGAGAGGCAAGGGGTGGAGCGTTGACCGTGACCACAGAACCCGATCAGAGCGCGCCCGTCGGGGGGCAGGCAGCCGGGACGCACCGGGACGGGTCCCACGTCCAGCGCGCCGCGCTCCGAGCGCTCGCGTTCGACCGGCTGGCCGCATCGGCCGTGCTGCTCGACCGAGCCGGCGAGATCGTGGAGACGAACGAGTCCTGGCGGCTGTTCGCCGCGCTGAACGGCGGTCACCCCGAGACGACGGGGGTGGGCGTCAGCTACCTGGAGGTCTGCCGGCGGGCCGCAGCCATGGGGTCCGACGCCGCCGCAGCGGTCGCCAGCGGCCTCGAGGAGGTCCTGGCCGGACGCCGGGCCGCCTTCGAGCACGAGTACCCCTGCCCTTCGCCGGACGAGGACCGGTGGTTCCGGCTGACGGCGGTCGCCGGCTCCATCGGGTCCTTGACCGGCGTGGTCGTGTGGCACGCCGACATCACCTCCGTCCGCGTGCTGGAAGAGGGACTCGCCGGGCAGGTCGACCGAGATCGCATGACGGGCCTGGCGACCGGGACGAGCGCCGAGCGGGCCCTCCACTCCTGGCTCGACGCCGGCGGCCGTGCGGTGCTCGCCGTGTCGATCTGCATGCACGGCATCGACGAGATCGAGGCGGAGCAGGGGCGCCACATCGCCCGCCAGCTGCAGGTGCAGGTCGCCAACCGGCTCCGCCGCCTCCGGCCCGGCGATGCGATGATGTGCCGCATCGCCGAGGGTCGCTTCCTCGCCCTCGTCCCTGATGCCGGCCGAGCCGACGGCGACGAGCTGGTCGCCGCCGCGGGCCGGGCCCTGCGGCATCCGTTCCAGGTCGGGGCGGCTGCTGTCGCCCTGGACGCGACGATCGGGTTCGCCACCTGCTCGACGTACACCCCGGCCGCCACGCTGTTCGAAGCGGCCCACGCAGGCGAAAGCGTCGATCCCGCCGACGGTGGGACGCCAGCCGTCGCGTCGGGGCCGGATGCCGAGGCCGACCTCCGGCCCACCGTCGTGCTGCCCGGCTCGTCGGACGCAGCGCCGATCGAGCCGATGATCGCCGAGCTGCGAGCGGCGCAGGCGACGACCAACGCCGTCCTGGCCCACGCCACCGACCTGGTCATGTTCTTCTCCGGTGACGGCACGATCGAGTGGATCAGCCCGGCGTGCCGCCGCCTGTTCGGTGTCACCCCCGAATCGCTCGTGGGCGCGAACGGGTTCGAGCTCATCGTGAGCGAGGATCGCGAACGCGTGCTGCGCGACTTCCTGACCGTGCCGAACCTGGGCGACTCGGTCCGCACCGAGTTCCGGATCATCGACGCCGACGGCCGCATGCGATGGGTGGAGGAGGTGGTGACCAACCTGATCGACGAACCCGATGTCGGCGCCGTGGTCGGCCACCTGCGCGACATCACCGCCCGCAGGGAGGCCGAGGCTGCGGTGCAGCTGCAGGCCCGCCTCCTCGCGGCGGCCGGTCAGGCGATCGTCGCCCGCGACCAGGACGATCGGGTCATCTACTGGAACCAGGCGGCCGAGGCGCTGTACGGGTGGAGCGCGGACGAGGCACGAGGCCGGCTCATGTCCGACCTGGTCACGCCGGCGAAGGGGTGGTCCGAGCGCTCGGCGCAGGTCGCCCAGGCCTTCACGGAGGGGCGGTCCTGGTCCGGGGAGCTGGTCGTGGTGGCCAAGTCGGGCGAGGCGCTCCCCGTGTCGGCGACGGGCACCCCGGTCACCGACGAGTCCGGGGCACAGACCGGGACCATCGTCGTCTCCGCGGACATCTCCGACCAGATCGCAGGCCGGGCGGCGGCCGCGCGCCTGGCGGCGGTCGTGGACTCGTCGAGCGATGCGATCATCTCCGCCGATGCCGCCGGGGTCATCACGACCTGGAACAACTCCGCTGCCGAGCTCTTCGGGTACGACGCAGGCGAAGCCGACGGCATGCTCCTGGGTCGCCTGGTCTCCGAGGCGCACGCCGACCTCTTCGACCGGGCCTTCCGCCAGGTCGTCGACGGCGAGCGCATCGGCACGCAGGCGATCATCGGGCGTCGCCGCGACGACACCTCGTTCTACGCCTCGATCGCGCTGTCGCCGATTCCCTCGGAGGCAGGCGAGGTCGGCGGCGTGTCCATGATCGCCCGCGACGTCACCGAGAGCATCGAGCGCCGGCTGGAGGCCGAGGAGGACCGCAAGCGCCTCGCCGACGCCCAGGCGTCCGCCGGTCTCGGAAGCTTCGAGATCGACCTCCGGACCGGCGCGGTCACCCGGTCCGACGAGCTGTGGAAGATCCTCGGCCGCCCGCCGGGACCGACGCCGATCGACCTGCTCGCCTGCGTCCACCCCGACGACGCCGCGCCGCTGCGCGAGGCGTTCGCCGCCGCCGTCGCCGGTCACCCGGTGGACTCGTTCACCCACCGCATCGTGCGACCCGACGGGACGATCCGGTGGGTCGTCAGCCAGGTGACCCGGAACGCGGGCCGCCCCGAGCGGCTGTCGGGGACCACGCTCGACATCACCGAACGCCACCTCGCCGAGCTCGCCCTCGCCCACCAGGCCAACCACGACCCGCTCACCGGGTTGGCGAACCGCCGCCTCTTCATCGAGCGGCTGGATTCCGCCCTCGAGCGCGACCTGGGCACCGGGAGCCGCACCGCGGTGCTGTTCATCGATCTCGACGACTTCAAGGCCGTCAACGACCGGATGGGCCACCACGGCGGCGACACCATCTTGCAGGCGACCGGCCAGCTCATCGACGGCATCCTCGACGACGACTGCACGGTGGCCCGGTTCGGCGGAGACGAGTTCGTCGTGTGCTGCGAGAACATCGGTGACCTCGAGGAGGTCCACCGCACGGTGGAGCGCATCCGAGCGGCGCTGCGGACCCCCTTCCGGACCCCCTCGGAGTCCTTCACGGTCACGACGAGCATCGGCGTGGCCCTCTCCGGGCCGACGTCGCACGCCGATGCCCTCGTGCGCGACGCCGACGCGGCGATGTACGCGGCCAAGCAGCAGGGGCCCGGCCGGGTCGAGGTGTTCGACCAGACGATGACCGAGCGGTCGCTCGAACGCCGGGCGCGGATTGCCGAGCTCCAGGTCGCGCTGGCGAACGGCGAGATCACCACCTTCTTCCAGCCCGAGATCGAGCTGCGGACCGGTCAGCTGATCGGCTTCGAGGCCCTGGCGCGGTGGCACCACCCCGAGCGCGGCTCGGTCAGCCCTGCTGAGTTCATCCCGTTGGCGGAGAGCAGCGGCCTGATCGACGAGCTCGGTCGCCGCGTCTTGGCCGACGCCTGTGCGGCGCTGGCCAGCTGGATCGAACGCCGTCCCGAGCTCGCGCTCACGGTGTCGGTGAACGTCTCGACGCTCCAGATGGCCGGTTCGCACCTCGCGGACGACGTCCGGTCCGTCATCGCCGCAGCGGGGGTTCCACCCGGCCGGGTGTGCCTGGAGGTCACGGAGTCCGCGCTCATGGACCCGGTGGTCGCCGCCGACGCGCTGCGCAGCCTCAAGTCGGTCGGGGTGCTCATCGCCGTCGACGACTTCGGCACGGGGTACTCGTCGCTCAGCCGGCTGAAGCGGTTCCCGGTGGACTTCTTGAAGATCGATCGGTCGTTCACGGCCGGTCTGGGCCGGGAGCCGGAGGACGAGCTGATCGTGCGGGCGGTCGCTGATCTCGCCCATTCGCTGGGCGTCCAGGTCATCGCCGAGGGCATCGAGACCGAGGCCCAGATGCAGATGCTCGCCGCCATGAACTGCGAGTTCGGACAGGGCTTCTTGTGGAGCCAGGCCGTCGCCTCCGACGACGTGTGGGCGCTGCTCGACCACAGCCACCGCTTCGCCCCCGAGGACGGTGCGAGCGCCGCGGACCGTCCCCGGCGGGACGGCACCTTGGGCCTGCGCGCCACGGAGGCCTCCCACTCCCTCGCCCTGCTCGTCCACGAGCTCGGCAGCCCGTTGGCCGTGGCGAGCGGCTACGCAGAGCTGCTCCGGACCTCACCGGAGTTCCCGGCGGACTCCGATGCCGCCGCTCACCTCGTCGAGATCACCACGGCCCTGAACGACATCACGGCCATCACCACCTCGCTGCAGGACACCCGGCCGATGGCGGAAGGCACCCTCTCGCTGCAACGTGAGGACTTCGACATCGTGCCGCTGCTGCAGGAGCTGGCTGAGGCGATGGGCCTTCCGACGACCGGCGACGGCCCGGCCGTCCGCGGCGAACGGGTGGCGCCGGTGCACGCCGACCCGACCCGGATGCGCCAGGTCTTCCGCAACCTCCTCTCCAACGCGGCCAAGTGGCAGGCCACCGAGACGTGGATCGAGGTCGCCACGGATCCCGAGGGCCGCTTCGTGACCGTCTCGGTCGTCGACGACGGGCCCGGCGTCCCCTCCGAGCGGACCGGGGACCTGTTCCGGCGGTTCGTCCGCCTCGACACCCGGATGCCCGGCACCGGCCTCGGCCTCTACATCTCGCGCAACCTCGCCCGAGCCCACGGTGGCGACATCCGCTACCTGCGGACCGCTGGCGGCGGCAGCGAGTTCGCCGTCGACATCCCCCGCTCGGGCACCTAGCCCGGCGGTCGGCGCTCGGTCACCGCGGATGCGACCAGGACCGGGATGCCGGCGTCATCGCCGGTCCGAGATCTCGAACTCGACGAAGAACGGATGGCCCCAGAGGGCGACGCGCTCCTCGCGCCAGTCGTCATCGCCGGCCTTGGTGGCGAACGAGCCGGGCCCGGAGCAGGCGTTGGTGCCGGCGGTGGGGCAGGTGAACCACAGCTCGACGAGCGGTCCGTCGGGGTCATCGGTGCGGCGGTAGGTGACCCGGCCGTCGGAGCCGGCGGCACCGAGCAGGTCCTGGAGCCAGAACCGGCCCTCGCCCCCGGCGGCGATGCGCTGCGGCGGTGCGGCGACGAAGACGCCGAAGGACGCGGTGGCCTCCACCAGCTCCAGGTCCGAGGTGCCGAACCCGTTGTCGACCACGACGTAGCAGGAGTAGTCCCTGGTGGCCCCGCTGACGATGGAGGTCGACGGCACGTCGATCGGGTGGCAGCGCAGGCCGTCCCCGGCATCGGTGACCGCCCAGATGGCCGGGTCGAACGGGGCGCTCCCCGGGTCGTCGTCGGTGGGCCGGGTGTCGATGACGGCGAACGTCACCTGCTGCGGCGCCAGCTCCCGGGTGAGGTCCGGCTGCGACGGACAGTCGAAGCCGGTGTTGATGTAGTTCACGAGCGAGCGCTCGAGCCCGCCGACCGGCACGTGGGTGTGGCCCATGACGACGAGGTCGCAGCCGTGCTCGAACGCCATCTGCTGGGCGAACCAGCCGAGGTAGGTCCCGTCGAAGTCGGCGAGCGTGGCCCGGCCGGCGGAGGACTGGCCCTTGACGCCGCCCCCGTGGGCGTCGGCCCACTCCGTCCACGCGTGCTCGTAGGCCGATCGGGCGTCGAGCAGGTTGGCGGTGGAGCCGTCGGGCATCACGATGTCGGTGATCGGGCTCATGGCGGTGGCGGCGGCCACGAAGTCCAGCACCGTCGCCGCCACCGAGCGGGCGCCGACCCCGGACGCGACGCCCATCAGGGACCGGAGGTCGATGCCGTTGGGGGCGCCCTGCCCGGCGAGCTCGGCGACGGTCTGGCCGGCGGCGAGACCCTGGGCCCAGCGGGTGGCCACCGCCCGGGTGACGAAGTAGCCGAGCGGCAGCGGCGCATAGGGCCCCGAGGTGGCGGGCCCGTTGAACAGCGTGTCGTGGTGGCCGTGCGCCATCGCCAGGCCCGGCACCGGCAGGTAGGGGACGGCCTCGGTCAGCGTCACGTGGTGCCCGGCGCGGCTGCCGATGCTGGCGACCTCGTCCGCGGTGATGCCCTGGTCGTGGTTGCCCGGCACGTAGGTCACTTGTCCGTCGAGCGCGTCGAGGACGCGGGCGAGGGCACCGTCGAGGCCGAACACGGCGGGGTGGCAGGACGCGATCTCCGCGAACGAGGGCGGTCGGGTGTCGGCGGGGTAGGTCCAGAAGTCGACGATGTCGCCGAGCAGCACCAGCTCGCGGATGTGCGGGGCCTGGGCGGCGACCCAGTCGAGGAGGTGGAGGAGGTACGGCTCGTGCAGGTGGGGCTGGTACCAGACGGTGGGCTCCAGGGTCCCGAGGTGGATGTCGCTCAGCGCCACGACGTGGCGCTTGTGCCCGGAGAGCTGGTCGTCGGTGTCCACCACGGCATCATCGCACCCGATCTCACCCGATCTCACCCGATCTCACCCGATCTCCCACGTCCTGGGGCGCGACCGTGGTGACCGGTGTCGGGCGACACCGGGAATCGGTGGCCTGGAACGATTGTTGACCTCACCGGTAGGCTTTTCCCGGACCGGGGGCCACCGAGCATCCGTCTCCCGCCTGCACGACCTGCACGCACGACCAGAGGATCCACCATGTCGAGCTTCCGAGATCTCCTCAACGCCACCAAGGCGAGCATCCGCGAGGTCACCACCGCCGAGGCCGACGAGCTCCGCCACGCCGAGAACGCCGTCGTCCTCGACGTCCGCGAGCCCGACGAGTACGAGCAGGGCGCCGTCCCCGGCTCGCTCCACATCCCGCGGGGCACCCTGGAGACCAACATCGAGATGCAGGTGCCGGACCACAGCACGCCGCTCGTGGTCCTGTGCGCCGGTGGCACCCGCTCGGCCTTCGCCGCCCAGACGCTGGGCCAGCTCGGCTACGACGACGTCGTGTCGGTCATCGGCGGGTTCAACCAGTGGAAGGACGAGAACCGGGAGTGGAAGATCCCTGCCGCCCTGAGCAGCGAGCAGCGCAACCGGTACAAGCGCCACCTCCTCCTGCCCGAGGTCGGCGAGACCGGTCAGCAGGAGCTGCTCGACGCCAAGGTCCTGCTGCTCGGCGCCGGGGGCCTCGGTTCGCCTGCTGCGCTCTACCTGGCAGCGGCCGGCGTGGGCACGATCGGCATCATCGACATGGATGTCGTCGACGAGTCCAACCTGCAGCGCCAGATCCTCCACAACATGGACCGCATCGGCGACCGCAAGGTGGACTCGGCCAAGAAGACGCTCACCGCGCTCAACCCCGACGTCAACGTCGTCACCTACGACGTGCGCCTCGACGCCAGCAACGTCATGGACATCCTCGAGGGCTACGAGGTGGTCGTCGACGGCACCGACAACTTCCCGACCCGGTTCCTCGTGAACGACGCGTCGGTGAAGCTCGGCATCCCCGTGGTCCACGGCTCCATCTTCCGGTTCGAGGGCATGGTCACCGTGTTCGACCCGAGGAACGGCCCCACCTACCGCGACATGGTCCCCGAGCCCCCGCCGGCGGATCTGGCCCCGAGCTGCGCCGAGGCGGGCGTGCTCGGCGTGCTGCCCGGCATCGTGGGCAGCATCCAGGCCATCGAGACCATCAAGTTGATCCTGGATCTGGGCGAGCCGCTCCGGGGCCGCCTCCTGGCCTACGACTCCCTCGAGCAGAGCTTCCGCGAGTACAAGGTCCAGGTCGACCCCACCAACGAGGTCACCTTCGCCAACCGCGACCGCATCACCGTCGCCGACCTCGAAGGCGCCTGCGCCCCGCTGCCGCTCCAGCCGCCGCCCGGCTGAGCGCCCCCGCCGGCCGATCCGGCTGGCGGGACATGTCCGGGGGCGGGGAGCGGGGCTGCGAGACTCGTCAGATGGACGTGCTGGTGTGTGCCACCCAGGTCCCCTTCATGCGGGGCGGCCTCGAGATGATGGTGGAGAACCTCGTCGGCGCCCTGCGCGACGCCGGGCACCGTGCCGAGGCGGTGTCGGTGCCGGCTGCGTGGGACCGGGACCGGCTGCTCGACGCGGCCACGGCCTGGCGCATGGTGCCGCTCGACGCCGACGTCGTGATCCCCGTGAACTTCCCCGCCTACTACGCCCGCCACCCCCGCAAGGTGCTGTGGCTGGCCCACCAGCACCGGGCGGCGTACGACGGTCTGGGTCAGCCGTGGAGCGACATCGCCCTCGACGACGCCAGCCTCGAGGTGCACCGCCAGGTCGTCGACTGGGACACCCGTGTCCTGGGCGAGTGCCTGTCCCGCTTCACGATCTCCGGCGTGGTGGCGGAGCGGATGCGGCGCTACAACGGCCTGCGGGCCACCCCCCTCTACCAACCGCCGCCCCTCGCCGACCGGCTCAAGCCCCGTCCCGGCGGCGTGGGGAGCCACATCTTGTGCCCGACCCGCCTGGAGGCCAACAAGCGCCCGGGTCTGTTCCTCGATGCCATGGCGTCGATGAGGGAGTCGGTCGATGGCGTGCTCGCGGGCAAGGGCTCCCTGTCCGATGAGCTGGCGGCGTCCACCGAGCGCCTGGGCCTGTCGTCTCGGGTGAGCCTTCCGGGGTTCGTGTCCGACGACGACCTGGTGGAGCTGTTCCGCCAGGCCACGGCGGTCGTCTACGCCCCCTACGACGAGGATTACGGGTTCGTCACGCTCCAGGCCTTCCTCGCCGGTGTCCCGGTGGTGACCACCGACGACAGCGGCGGCGTCCTCGAGTGGGTCGAGCACGAGGTCACCGGGCTGGTCACCGACGGCACCTCCGACGCCATGGGTGCCGCGCTCGACCGCCTGGTCCGGGACCCGGTGCTCGCCAAGCGGCTCGGTGCCGCCGGGCGCGAGCGGGTCAAGGACCTCCGCTGGGAGCAGGTGGTGGCCACGCTGCTCGGAGGGGCCCCGGCGTGACCGCCGTCGAGCAGCGCGCCGAGACGGAGGCCGGCGTCGACCGGCCGGTCCTTGCCCTGCTCGCCGCACCGGGCACCTCCAGCCGGGCCGTGCCGCTGCTCGGGCTGCTGGGGGCGCACGCCCAGGTGGTGTCCTGGCACCGGCGGGGCGACCTCGTCCCCGACGCCGTGCTCGTGACCTCCGTCGCCTCGCTCGGCGACCTGGCGATGGCGCCCCCGGCGCCTGCCGCCGTGTGGGTGAAGCACCACGACCAGATCGACCAGGCGCTCGAGCAGGGAGCTGCGCTGCTGCTCACGGCCAAGCCGGAGCTGGTGGGGCGCGGCGCGGTCCTGGTCCCCCCGGTGTCGATCGAGGTCGACCGCTGGCCTGCGGTGTCCCCGCTGGTCCGGCGCCGTCGCCGGGAGGCTGCCGGCCTGCCGCTCGTGCACGTCCTCAAGATCGAAGGCGGCGTCGAGCCCATCGGCGGCGAGCAGGAGCTGGCGATGGCGTCGGTGGCCGTGGTCAGCGGACCGGCCACGCTTCTCGCGCTGGCGTTGGGCACGCCGGTGGTCACCAGCGGCGACACGGCCCGCCGGTTGGGCCTCCGACCCGGCCGCGACGCCGAGGTCGCCGGCGGGCCCGAGGCTGCGCTCGAGCTGGCCGAGGCCATCGCCGTCGAC
>JAOBWH010000009.1 GCA_025463265.1 Ilumatobacteraceae bacterium | reverse complement strand
CCTCCGCCCTGGACTTCGCGACGGTGCTGGTGAGCGCCGGCCGCCGGGGCCTGCAGGTGGAACTGCCGCCCGCCGACCTGATCCGGCTGGCGAAGGCACGCACCGCCCCGGTCGGCCGCTGAGGGATCCGAGCCCCTCGATCCCTCGCGATCATGGCGCCGGAACCACCTCGCCGGTCCCGGATGTGGTCCGCGCGCCATGATCACGGGATGGACCCCGAAGTCGAGATCCGCTGGTACGCCGTCCGCACGCTGTTCCGGGCCGTCGAGACGCCGGAAGCCGCACTGCCCGACCTCGCTGAGGGAGAGAGCGCCTACGAGGAACGGATCACGCTCTGGCAGGCGACGTCGTTCGAGGAAGCCATCGCCCGGGCCGAGGAGGAGGCCGCCGAGTACGCCGAGTTCTTGAACGTCGAGCACGTGAGCGAGTTCGCGCAGGCCTACCACGTGGCGGACGTGCCGCCCCGCGACGGTTCCGAGATCTTCTCGCTCATCCGGTACAGCCCGCTCGCGCCGGAGCCCTACGTCGACCGGTTCTTCGACACCGGCACCGAGCGCCAGGAACACGTCGACCCCGAGGACGAGTGACTGCGGCCTTCGGCCGGCTCAGAACAGGGCGGGCTGGTCGGCGGGCTCGCTGACCGACTCCGCGCGGGCGGTGAGCTCGGGACCGCCGTTGGCCACGTTGTTGACCGCCGTGCTCACCGGCCGCAGTTCCAGAAGCTCCACGACCTCGGGCGGCGTGGGTTCGAGCAGCGGGGCGACGTCCTCCTGCGCCGGGTCGAGCCAGGCGGCCCACCTGTCGGGCGGCAGCACGAGCGGCATCCGGTCATGGATCTCGGTGAGCGCGCCGGTGGCCGGCGCCGTGACCACGGTGCAGGTGTAGAGCCGGTCCTCGCCGCGCCCCCAGACCTCCCACAAGCCGGCGAAGGCGAGGACCGAGCCGTCCTGCGGGGTGATGAAGTAGGGCTGCTTGGTCGGGGAGTCCAGCCGCTTGGCCCACTCGTACCAGCCGTCGGCCGGCACCAGGCACCGCCGGGAGGCCGCGGCCTTCTTGAAGGCCGGCTTGTCGGTGAGCGACTCGGCGCGGGCGTTCAACATCCGGTTGCCCACCGAGACGTCCTTGGCCCACGACGGCACGAGACCCCAGCGCACGGCGCGCAGCTCACGATGGCCGGCGCCGGTGGGCAGGCCCTCGGGGTCGCGCTCCTTCTTGTACCGGACGACGTAGACGTCCTTCGTGGGCGCGACGTTGTAATCGGCCGGCAGCGGCCCCTGCCCCTCGGCCCGCACGGCTTCGAACTCGAGCACCAGATCCTCGGGGCGACGGCTGGCGGCGTAGCGACCACACATGGTCTGACTGTAAGTGCGGGTACCGACGGCCGGAGAGCGAGTGGCCGATCCCGCCCCGGGTAGGGGGACTGTCGACGACGCAGTCGACAGAGACGAGGATCCCCGACGTGACCGCGACCCAGAACCCGCCCACCGAGCACCCGAAGACCGCGAGCGACGCCGGATCCCGGCCCTACGCCACGGTCAACCCCTACACCGGAGAGACCGAGAAGGAGTTTCCCTTCCTCGAGACCGGCGAGATCGACGGCGTCGTCGAACGGGCGCACGCCGCCTTCCAGGAGTGGCGCCGCCGCCCCGTCGAGGAACGCGCCGCCGTCGTCGCCCGCGCCGCCGAGCTGATCGACGAACGCCGGGACGCCCTCGCCGCCCTCATCACCACCGAGATGGGCAAGCGCCGGGAAGAGGCGACCGGCGAGCTCTACCTCTGCTCGATGATCCTGAAGTACTACGCCGAGAAGGGCCCGGGATTCCTCGCACCCAAGCCCATCGACGTGATGATGGGTGGCGGCGACGCCGTCGTCGAGACCGAGCCCGTGGGCGTCCTGCTCGCCATCGAGCCGTGGAACTACCCCTTCTACCAGGTGGTTCGCGTGGCCGGCCCCAACCTCGTGCTGGGCAACACGATCATCCTCAAGCACGCCGAGATCAACCCGCAGTGCGCGCTGGCCATCGAGCAGATCTTCACCGACGCCGGGGCTCCTGCGGGCGTGTTCACCAACGTCTTCCTGAAGATCCCGGACGTCGAGAAGGTCATCTCCCACCGGTACATCCAGGGCGTCACGCTCACCGGCAGCGAGCGGGCCGGGGCCAGCGTGGCCGAGATCGCCGGCCGCAACCTGAAGAAGTCGGTGCTCGAGCTGGGCGGCAGCGACCCGTTCATCGTGCTCGACGCCGACGACCTCGGTGCCACCGTGAAGGCCGCCACCATGGGCCGGATGCAGAACACCGGCCAGGCGTGCACCGCCGCCAAGCGGTTCATCGTCGCCGAGGACCTGTACGACAACTTCGTGGCCGGGCTGCAGCAGGCCTTCGCCACATTCAGCCCCGGCGACCCGGCCGACCCCGCGACCACCCTGGCTCCGCTGTCCTCCGAGCGGGCCGCCCAGGACCTGCACGCCCAGATCCAGGACGCCATCGACAAGGGCGCCACCGTCGTCGCCGGCGGGAGGCGCCCGGAGCGACCGGGTGCCTTCGTCGACGCCACGATCCTGACCGACGTCACGCCGGAGATGCGGGCCTACAAGGAAGAGCTCTTCGGGCCGGCGGCCGTCGTCTACAAGGTCAAGGACGCCGACGAGGCTGTCGAGCTGGCCAACAACAGCGATTTCGGGCTGGGGGCAGCGGTCTTCTCCAGCGACCTGGACAAGGCGCGCGCGGTGGCCGACCGGCTCGAGGCCGGCATGGTCTGGATCAACCAGCCCACCGGCTCCTCCCCCGAGCTGCCTTTCGGCGGCGTGAAGCGCTCCGGCTACGGGCGGGAGCTCTCGGAGCTGGGCATGTTCGAGTTCGCCAACCGTCGGCTGGTGCGCACGGTGCCGGCGAAAAAGGCCAAGCCGGCCGGCAGCTGAAAGACGCGCGGGCGGTGCGGCGAGCCAGGCCGGGCAGAATGAACCTGTGAACCCGGT
>JAOBWH010000048.1 GCA_025463265.1 Ilumatobacteraceae bacterium | reverse complement strand
AGATCGCCGTGCTCGAGGGCAAGGCCCTAATCGAGCACTACGTGTCGCGACCCGCCGACGACAGCCTCCAGATCCACGGGAACATCTACCTCGCCAAGGTGCAGAACGTGCTGCCCGGCATGGAGGCCGCGTTCGTCGACATCGGCACGCCCAAGAACGCGGTGCTGTACCGCGGCGACACCCGCTACGACGCCGAGGACCTCGACGACAAGGGCGCCAACCCCCGCATCGAGCAGATCCTGAAGGCCCGCCAGACCATCATCTGCCAGGTCACCAAGAACCCCATCGGCGCCAAGGGCGCCCGCCTCACCCAGGAGATCTCGCTCCCGGGGCGCTTCGTGGTGCTGGTGCCCAACAGCACCACCTACGGCATCTCGAAGCGGCTGCCCGACAACGAGCGCAAGCGCCTCCGCCAGATCCTCGACAAGGCCAAGCCCAAGGGCCACGGCCTGATCGTCCGCACCGCGGCCGAGGGCATCTCGGCCGAGGAGCTCGCCCGTGACGTCGAGCGGCTCGCCAAGCAGTGGGAGCAGATCGAGGCCCTCGCCGCGAAGTCGCAGGCGCCGACGCTGCTCTACCGCGACCCCGACATGTCGATCCGGGTCATCCGCGAGGAGTTCAACCAGGACTACCGCCAGGTCGTGATCGACGACGACGAGGTGTTCGAGCAGGTCCGGGACTACGTCCGCAGCATCTCGCCGGCGCTGGTGGAGCGCGTGGAGCGCTACGACCCGGCGGCGCACGGCGGCCTCGGCATCTACGAGACCCTCCACATCCACGAGCAGCTCCACAAGGCGCTCGACCGCAAGGTGTGGCTGCCGTCGGGGGGCTCGCTCATCATCGAGCGCACCGAGGCGCTCACCGTCATCGACGTCAACACCGGCAAGAACGTCGGGAAGTCCTCGCTCGAGGAGACCGTCTACCGCAACAACCTGGAGGCGGCCGAGGAGGTCGCCCGGCAGCTGCGGCTCCGCGACATCGGCGGCATCATCGTCATCGACTTCATCGACATGGAGATCCGCAAGAACCGCGACGACGTCATCGCCACGTTCCGCCAGGCGCTGGCCCGGGACAAGACCCGGACCCAGGTGTTCGACATCTCCGAGCTGGGTCTCGTGGAGATGACCCGCAAGCGGATCGGCGAGGGCCTCCTCGAGTCCCTGTCGTCGTCGTGCCCGGCGTGCGACGGGCGCGGCATGGTGTTCGACGAGCAGCTGACCGGCCACCAGGTCATCCGCCGGTAACCGCCGGGTTGGCTCGCCGGGGCCGCGGCCCCTACGATTGTCCCTCGGCCCTGTGGGCCCCGCTACGAACGCTCGAAGGCAGAACGATGTACGCAGTCATCAAGACCGGTGGGAAGCAGTACCGGGTCACCGAGGGCCAGCAGCTCCAGGTGGAGAAGCTGTCCGTGACCGAGGGCGAGGTCGACCTGACCCCCGTGCTCCTCGTCGACGGCGAGACCGTGGTCTCCGCCCCTGATGCGCTCGCCAAGGCGTCGGTGAAGGCCAACGTGATCGGCGAGGCCAAGGGCCCGAAGATCACCGGCTTCACCTACAAGAACAAGACCAACTCGTCGAAGCGCTGGGGCCATCGGCAGCAGTACGCGACCATCGAGATCACCGGCATCACGAAGGGCTGACCCATGTCGATGACCAAGGGCGGCGGTTCCACCCGGAACGGCCGCGACTCCAACGCACAGCGCCTCGGCGTGAAGGCCTACGACGGCACCGTCGTCTCGGCCGGTTCCATCATCGTCCGCCAGCGCGGCACCCACTTCCACCCCGGTGAGAACGTGGGCAAGGGCGGCGACGACACCTTGTTCGCCACCATCGACGGCCAGGTCAAGTTCGGCCGCCGCGGCGGTCGCAAGCTGGTCGACGTCCTCCCCGAGGCCTAGTCCGCGGCGGCCTCGCCGCCACCGAGAGATCTGTTCGAGGGCCCCGCTCCGGCGGGGCCCTCGACGCGTCTAGGCCGTCCTCGGGAGCTTGTTCTCGTCCCAGCCGAGGAGGTCGATGGCGGCCCGGTGGGCGTAGCGGTCGGTCATGCCGCTCACGTACTTGACTGCAGCGGCGGTTGCGTCCGGGCTGCCGGGCACGAGGCCGGCGCCCTCGGGCAGGTGCGAGGGGTGGGTGAGGTAGAACTCGGCGAGGCCGGCGATGAGGCGGGCGCTGAGGTCGGCCTGGGCGACGGCTTCGGGGCGCAGGTAGATGCGCTCGTAGTTGAAGGCCCGGAACGCAGCCAGGGCGTCGGCCTCGGCCTGGCGGAGACCGATCCGGCCGGTGTCGGCGATGGTCTCGACCATGGCGGTGATGAAGCCGTGCAGCTGGCTGCGGCGATCCGTGCCGACGACCTCCGCCACCTCGCCGGGGAGGTCCCCGGGGGCCACGACGCCGGCATCGACGGCATCTTCGAAGTCGTGGCACACGTAGGCCAGGCGATCAGCCCAGGCCACGACCTCGCCCTCCGGCGTGGACGGTGCCGGCCGGTTCCACGAGTGGTTGCGGATGGCGTCGAGCGTCTCGACGCAGAGGTTGAGGGGTTGCAGCACGACGTCGGCGCCGTACACCGCGTGGTGGTAGCCGCCCTCCACGAACGGGGACAAGGCGCCTTCGGACGCATGGCCCGCCGGGCCGTGCCCGCAGTCGTGGCCGGTGGCCGCGGCGGCGGTGAGCGCCACGTTGAGGCCGACGGGCCGGGCGATGGACACGGCGACCTGGGAGACCTCGATGGCGTGGGTGAGCCGGGTGCGGAGGTGGTCGTCCTCGGGCGCCACGAAGACCTGGCACTTGCCGGCGAGCCGTCGGAACGCCTTCGAGTGGTGGATGCGGTCCAGATCCCGTTCGAAGCAGGTGCGGAACCGGTCCGGCTCCTCCTCGACCGCACGGCGGCCGGCTCCGGACGCCCGGGTGGCGTGGGGCGCCAGCGAGGCGCCTTCGTGCTCCTCTCGCTCCTGGCGGGAGGTGAGCACCGAGCCCGGGACCCCCACCTCGATGGGAGCGTGGGCGACGACGAGGTCGGGGAGGGAGGACGGCGACATGGTGACTCCACGATACGGACCTGCTCCGACCGTGAGGCGGACCTGCCCCACCGCCACCCCACGGAACGTGGCAGTCTGGACGCCGCACCCCACCCAACGTGGTGATTCTGGTGGGATTCCCTCATGAATCCGACCGCAGGTGCCGATGAAGGATCAGTGAACCGTGTCCGCAGTGCCGTACGCCGTCGGTTCCGTCCTGCTTCGTGGACGGGTCGGGTCCGCGCACGCACCCGCAGCCAGCGGGGGATCGCAGTGGTCGAGGCCGCCTTCATCACCCCGGTCTTCTTCGCCCTGGTGCTGGGCGTGGCCGAGATCGGCCTGGTCATGAACGACTACCTGGCCGAGGCCAGCGCCGTGCGCGCCGGCGCCCGGGTGGCCAGCACCTCGGGCAGCGACATCTACACCGACTACGCCATCCTCCACGCCATCGACAAGGACGGCGCGGCGCTCGGCAACGACAAGATCCAGCTGATCGTCATCTACAAGCCGACGACGTTCGGCGATGCGCCTTCGGCCACCTGCCAGGCGGGCTCCTCGGTGGCCAACGTCTGCAACGTGTACAGGGTCTCGGACCTGGACCGGCCCGAGACCGACTTCGGCTGCCTCAGCACCCAGAACCTCGATCGGTACTGGTGCCCCTCGAACCGCAAGACGACCCTGGTGGGCGCCGGAACGGACTACGTGGGGGTGTGGATGAAGATCCAGCACCCGTGGCTCACCAAGATGTTCGGGAGCACCAAGACGCTCACCGACTCGTCGGTGATCCGCATCGAGCCCCGGAAGAAGTCATGAGGCTCGGCCACCACCACGGCACCCGCGCCCGATCGGCGGCGCAGGCGCGAGGCCGCGGCATCGGCGGCGCCGCCCTGGTGGAGCTGGCCTTCGTCGCGCTCCTCCTGATCATCATCTCGGCCGGCGCCTACGACTACGGCCTGGCCTACCGGCAGGCCCTCTCCGTGAACGAGGCGGCCAGGACCGGCGTCCGCACCGGCTCGGCGCTCGGGAAGAACGCCCAGGCCGACTACTACGCCCTCACCGGTGCCAAGGCGGCGCTCGCGGCGAGCAACACGCTCGACGAGGTCCAGAAGGTGGTCATCTACAAGAGCACCACCGTCGACGGGAACCCGCCCACGACCTGCACCACGAACACCACGAGCTCCGATCTCTGCGTCGTGCTCACCGGCGACCAGTTCCGGGCGATGACCCTCTCCAGCTTCGACTCCACCACCGGCTGCTTCACCGCTGCGACCATCAAGAACTGGTGCCCGTCGGTCCGCAACAACATCCAGCTGAGCGCGGACTACTACGGCATCTGGATCCAGGCGAAGTACGCCCACCAGTTCAAGATGCTCACCTCCTCGACGACGATCAACCGCGACGCCGTCATGCGCCTCGAACCGGACGTGCCCTGATGATGATCAGCCACCACCACCCCCGTCTCGTCCAGACCCAGGCGGGTCGCCACCGTGAGGGCGGCTACGTCCTGGTCATGTCGGCGCTCCTCCTGGTGCCGCTGCTGCTGATGGCCGGTCTCTCGGTCGACGTCGGCAACTGGTACAGCAACGCGTCCAACATCCAGAAGGCCGCCGACGCCGCGGCGCTGGCCGGCGTGGTGTGGCTGCCGGACACAGCATCGGCCTCCACCTTCGCCGAGGCCGCCGCCAAGCGCAACGGCTACGAGGACGGGATCAAGGGCGTGACCGTCAAGGTGGAGCGGATCGGCGACCGCCGCCTCCGGGTCACCATCAAGGACCCCGCCGTCGGCAGCTTCTTCTACGAGAACCTCGGCGGGAAGAAGATCTCCCTGGCCCGCACCGGCACCGCCGAGTACGTGCTCCCGGTGCCGCTCGGCAGCCCCGACAACCGGTTCGGCAACGACCCGGTCGACGTCCCGGCGGCCGGCAACCCCAACCTGTGGGGGAACATCCACGGGGTCGAGACCGACAGCCAGAAGGGCGATGCGTTCGCACCGGCCTGCGACGGCGCTGACAACTGCTCGCCCGGCGGATCGTCCAACCAGAACATCTCGTATCGGCCCGAGGGCTACCTGTACACGATCGACGTCGCCGCGGCCACGACCGGGTTCGACCTCCAGATCTACGACGCCGGGCTCTACCACCGTGGGAACGAGACGGTGGACACCGGCGACAACCTGTACACCGGCGAGGGAACCACCGGCACCACCTGGACGTTCTACAAGTACGACTCCACCGACCTGGTGACCGACGACAACCCGGTCGCCAACGCGACCTCGTGCCCGTCGCAGACCGGCAACCGGATCTGGAACCTGGACCAGGGCGCTTCGGAGACCACCTACAAGAACAAGTGGGTGTCGCTCTGCAAGAACACCGGGACGATGGCGCCGGGCCGGTACCTGCTCCGGGTGCAGACCACCGGCGACGGCTCTGCGGCCAACCGGTACGCGATCCGGGTCCTGGCCAGCAGCACCACCAAGCCCCGCATCGCCGGCTTCGGCGACATGTCGATGTACAACAACATCAGCGCCGGCTCGACGACGGCCGACGTGTCGGCCAACTTCTACCTGGCGGAGGTGGACCCCATCCACCGCGGCAAGACCTTCCGGATCAGCATGTACGACCCTGGCGAGGTGACCAAGACGGCGACCACCACCGGCAAGGGCACGGTCAAGGTGATCATCCCCGGCAACACCGTGGCTTCCGGGTGCGTGGCGACGTCGGACTCGGCGAGCTCCACCTTCACCTCGGGGTCGACGCTGAGCCCGTGCCAGTTCGACTCGGCGATCGGCGGCGTGGCGAAGTTCAACGGCAGCTGGGTGACGCTCGACATCAAGATCCCGAACACCTACACCTGCACCATGGGCACGCTCCCGGGCTGCTGGTGGAAGATCCAGTACGTGATCAACGGGCAGGCGAACGACACCACGACGTGGGCCGCACAGGTCATCGGCGACCCCGTGCACCTCGTGGAGGAGTAGCCCGCACCGATCTGGGCAGGAGGGCCGAGCCCCCCGCCCGGTAGCCTCGGCCGCTATGTCTGGATTCGTCGACGAAGCGCAGCTGAACGTCCGCGCCGGCGACGGTGGTGCCGGCTGCGTGTCCATGCGCCGCGAGGCCCACGTGCCCAAGGGCGGCCCCGACGGTGGCGACGGCGGGACGGGCGGGAGCATCTGGCTGGTCGCCGACCTCAACGTGTCCTCGCTCCTCGCGTTCCGCGACCACCCGCACCGCCGGGCCGGCAGCGGGACCCACGGCCAGGGCAAGAAGAAGCACGGCCACGGCGGCGACGACCTCGAGGTGGCGGTCCCCGTGGGCACCGTGGTGCACGACGCCGACGGCCTGATCCTCGCCGACCTCGTCCGGGCCGGCGACCGGTGGCTCGCGGCCGCCGGCGGCCGAGGCGGCAAGGGCAACGCCCGCTTCCTGTCCAACAGCCGGCGCGTGCCGACCTTCGCCGAGCAGGGCGAGCCGGGCGAGGAGCGCTGGCTGAACCTGGAGCTGAAGCTCATGGCCGACGTCGCGCTGGTGGGCTTCCCGAACGTGGGCAAGAGCACCCTGATCTCGGTGATCTCGGCCGCCAAGCCGAAGATCGCCGACTACCCCTTCACCACCCTCGAGCCCAACCTCGGGGTCGTGCGCCTCGACGAGGGCGACGAGATCGTGGTGGCGGACATCCCCGGGCTCATCGAAGGGGCGAGCGAGGGCCGGGGCCTCGGCATCCAGTTCCTCCGCCACGTCGAGCGAGCGCGGGCGCTCGCGCTGCTCCTCGACCTGTCGCCGCTCGCCGAGCATCCTCCCCGGGAACAGGAGCGGATCCTGCTCGGTGAGCTCGAGGGCTATCGGCCCGAGCTGCTGGAGCGCCCTCGGGTGGTCGTCGGCAGCCGGGCCGACATGGCCGATGGCGACGATGCCGACTGGGACGGCCCCACCGTCTCGGCCATCACCGGCGCCGGGCTGCCCCAGCTGGTGGGAGCGATGGCCGATGCCGTGCGCGGCGCTCGCCAGGCCGAGCCCGAGCCCGAGCCGTTCGTGATCCACCGTCCCCAGCCCGAAGGGCTCGTCATCGAGCGCACCGACGCCGGCGGGTTCGTCGTCCACGGCCGGGCCGTGGAGCGCGCCGTGGCGCTGTCGGACCTCACCAACCTCGAAGCGCTGTCGTACGTGCAGGAGCGGCTCAAGAAGCTGGGCGTCGACAAGGCGCTCGCCAAGGCCGGGGCCAAAGACGGGGACGTGGTCGAGATCGGGCGGTTCGCGTTCGAATACGCGGCTGACTGACCATGTCCCAGGTGGTGGTGGCCAAGATCGGCACGTCGTCGATCACCGATGACCACGGCGACATCGACGTCGCCGCGGTCGCCAAGTTCTGCGCCGATGTCGCGCACCTGCGCGCCGCCGGGCACCGCGTCGTGGCCGTCACCTCGGGCGCCATCGCCGCCGGCCTCCCGGCCATCGGCATGGGTGGGGTCCGCCGACCCACCGACGCCGTCACGCTCCAAGCGGTGTCCGCCATCGGGCAGAGCCGGCTGATGCGGGTGTACGACGAGTGCTTCGCCCACCACGGCCTCGTCGCCGGTCAGATCCTCCTCGCCCCGCTGGACTTCGGCATCCGCCAGCAGTACCTGCACGCTCGGGGGACGATCGAGCGGCTCCTCGAGCTGGGGGTCGTGCCGGTGATCAACGAGAACGACGCGATCGCAGACGATGAGATCCGCTTCGGCGACAACGACCGCCTCAGCGCCCTGGTGGCCCAGCTGGTGAGCGCCGACCTGCTGGTCCTGCTCACCGACGCCCCCGGCCTGCTCACCGCCGATCCCCGCATCGACGACCATGCCTCGCTCATCGAGGAGGTGCTGGAGATCACCGCCGAGCTGGAACGGGTGGCCGGCGGTGCCGGCAGCGCCCGGGGGAGCGGCGGGATGGCCTCGAAGGTGGCCGCCGCCAAGATGGCGTCGTGGTCCGGGGTCCGAGCCGTGATCGCCGCGGCCCACCGCGACGGCGTGCTGGCCGAGGCCGTCGCCGGCACCCCAGGGGTCGGCACGGTGGTCCGCCCCCGTGCGCAGCGCATCAGCGCCCGCAAGCTGTGGATCGCCTTCGCGCTGGACTCCGGCGGCCGCATCGCCGTCGACGAAGGTGCGAAGCGGGCCCTCCTCGAACGGGGCGTCTCGCTCCTCGCGGCGGGCATCACGGGCGTCACCGGCGCGTTCCTGGCCGATCAGGGCGTCGAGATCGAAGGCCCCGACGGCCAGGTGTTCGCCAAGGGCCTCACCAGGGTCAGCGCCGCCGACCTCGGAACCATCAAGGGCCGTCGGACCGGCGACCTCCCCGAGGGCACTCCCCACGAGGTCGTCCATCGCGACGACCTGGTGATCGTCCCGTAGGGATCAGGTGCCGGGCGAGGCCTGGGGCTCGGCGGGAGGATCCGTCGCCGGTGCCGTGGCGGTGGCCGTGGCGGTCTCGGGGGCGGCGGGCGCCTCCACAGCCGGTGCCCCGGTGGTGATGCCCATCTGGCTGCGGATCTCGTCGAGGCGGGCCTGGGCCTCGAAGTTCTGGGCGGCGGCCTCGATCTCGACCATGCGGGTCTCGACGGAGGTCTCCTGCAGCTCGCTCATGCCCTTGGCCTTGGCGTAGCGCTGCTCGATCTTGTCGCGGACCTCGTTGAGGGTCGGGACCTCTTGGCCGACGGTCTCCGAGAGGGAGGCCATGGCCTTGTTCATCTGCTCCTGCATCTTGGCCTGCTCGAGCTGGCTGAGGAGCTTCTGCTTCTCGGCGAGCTTCTGCTGCAGGACCTGGCCGTTGGTGGTGACCGCGGACTTGGCCTGGTCGGCGGCCTGGGTGGCGGCGTAGTGCTGCTCTTTCAGGTCGGCGATCTGGGACTCGACCGAGATGAGCTGGGTGGCGATGGTCTCGGCGGCCCGGGTGTACTCGGTGGCCTTGGCGGTGTCGCCCGACTTGGCGGCGGTGTCGGCCATCTTGACGGCCTGGCGGGCGTTGGTGTTGAGCTTCTCGAGCTGTTCGAGCTGTCGGTCCAGCTGCTGCTCGGTGAGGTGCTGCTGGGCGATGACGTTGGCCGCGTGCTCCTTGAGCCGGCGGTGCTGGTCCTGCGCCTCGGTGATGGCCTGCTCGAGCTGGATCTTCGGGTCGGCGTTCTCGTTGAACTTCTGGTTCGCACCAGCGGTCAGGTAGGCCCACCAGCGCTTGAGGAGCTTCGTCATGGGCGGCAGCCTATGGCACGGGCCGGCCGGCCGGTACCGGTCGCTCCCGGCTCTCGAGCCGAGCGAGCACCGGGGAGTGCGAGGGGGCGGAGGCTGCCGACCGGGCGAGGGTCCGAGACCGCCGTCAGGCGAACCGTCGGAGGCCGGGGAGCCTGGTCATGAGCTGGTCGATGCCGGGGACCCGCAGGGCGTAGATCGAGGCGAAGTAGGTGATGGCGCCCACCACGATCCCGGCGATGACGGTGGGGATCAGGGCCAGCGCCGACGCCGGTGCGAGGAAGGTGACCAGGCCGTAGACGAACCCGCCCATGATCCCGGCGGCGATGAGGAGCTTGACCCAGGTGCCGACCAGCCCTCCCCAGTCGAAGCCCGTGCTCCGGCGGGCGAGGACGACGATGGCGATGCCGGCGGACACGGTGTAGGCCAGCGAGAACGACAGGGCCAGTCCCACGACGCCCCACCAGCGGGCGAACACGATGGCGGTCGCGATGTTGATGGCGTTCTCCACGCAGTTGATGATGAACGGCACCCGGGTGTCCTTCATCGCGTAGAAGCCGCGCAGGGCGTACAGGTAGGTGGAGAAGCCGGGCAGGCCGATGGCGAAGGCGGCGATGATGCTCGACAGCCCGAGCGCGGTGCCCAGCTCGCCTGTGGCGGTGAAGGTGCGGGCGTCGAGGCCCTTGGGCAGGGCGAGGTAGCCCACCGCGGCCGGGATGATGAGCAGGCCGATCAGGCGGAACCCCAGCAGCAGCTGGCGGTTGAACTCGCGCCGGTCGCCGCGCGAGTCGGCTCGGCCCAGCAGCGGTTCGAACGTGACCATGATGGACACGGCCAGCAGGGCGTGGGGGAGCTGGAAGAACTGGTAGGCGGTGGTGTAGCGGGCCGGATCACCCGTGCTCGGGTGGGCGAGGATCGAGATCACGACGACGGCGATGAGGTTGGCGATCACGTAGCCGAAGGTCCAGCCCGACAACCGGATCGCCCGGCGCACCGCCGGGTGCTTCATGCGCAGCTTGAAGTGGAGCCGCACGCCCGAGCGGCGGATGGCGGGGTACAGCGACAGGGCCATGGTGGCGATGCCGAGCGTGGTGCCGACGCCCAGGATGGCGATGATGCGGCGGTCCGCCAGGGCGTCTCGGAGCGTGGGCGTGTCGGCGGCGACCCGGGCGGCGAGCACCAGGGTGGCGATGGCGATCACGTTGTTCAGCACCGGGGCCCAGGCCGCGGCGAGGAAGCGGTGCCGCGAGTTCAACACGGCGGACCACACCGCCATGAGGCCGTAGAAGAACACCTGCGGGGCGAAGAGCAGCGACAACGGGACGCCCACGGAGATGTAGTCGTCGCGGGAGGCGTCCGGCGATCCGGTGGCGAAGAGGTGGATGAGGGCCGGACCGGCGACCAGGGCCAGGAGCGACACCACGACCAGGGCGACGAGGGCGAACGAGATGATGGCCGACGTCCCGTCCTGACCGTCGCCGCGTTCCATGTCGTCGGTGAACAAGGGGACGAGGGCTGCCGTCAAGATGCCGCCCAAGATGAGCTCGTAGATCATGTTCGGGGTGTTGTTGGCCCCGATGTAGGCGTCGTTGAGGCCCTTGCCCAGCGCCACGAGGATGAGGCTGGTGCGCACCAGCCCGGTGAGGCGCGAGACGGCGGTGCCGCTGGCCACGACCAGGTTGGCGCGCAGCAGGCCGCCGCCCGACGCCGCCTGGCGCTCGACCGCCTCGTGGGCGGGGTCGTTGGTGAGGGTCCCGATCTGACCGGGCTCATCGTCGGGACCCCGTTCGTCGGCGCCGGCGGGAGGTTCGCTGATCGCGCCGGCCTCGAGGATCTCCAGCGCGACCAGCGGGTCGTCGGCCTCGGCGACGATCGCCAGCTCCTCGGGCTCGAGCGAGAAGATGTCGGGGTCGGTGAGCACCGCTTCGAGATCGACGGCAGGGACGGGCGCGGTCGGCGGGTCCCACGGTGCGCCGGCGAGCGACTCGAGCGGCGGGCTGAGCCACGGCTCCGCCGGAGGCAGCGGCTCCGGTGCTCCCAGGGCGCCGATGGTCCGGGGCCGCACCACCACCGGCGCGGCCGGGCGCTCGGAGCGCGGCAGCGGGTCGGACGCGGCTGCTCGGTCGTCGAGGGTCAAGGCGTCACGTGCCGGGGGAGCCCTGGACCTGGCCGGACGGCGGCTCGGGGCGATGGTCGCCCGTGGGCGGCGCCGGCGCCGTCCCCCCGGTGAGGTCGAGGCGCTGGGGGTTGACGGCATCGAGGTCCGTCATCGCGCTGCGAAGCGCGGTGAGGCTGCCGACGATGTCCTCCACGTCGCTGCTCACCGACGCGATGTCGCCGTGGTCCGTGACCGAGAGCTCGATCGCCTGGGTGACGGCCTCGTCGAGCCGGGCGTTGATGAGGCGCAGCTCGTCGTAGGTGGTGGAGATCATCGCGTCCATGCGCTGGGCGGTCTCCAGCTGGGCGTTGAGCGAGGCGATCATGCGGGCCTGGGTGGGCGAGGCGGCGCCCCCGGGCGGGAGCTGGTTGGCCGCCTGCTGGAGCTCCCACCGGGTCTCCCGGTCGTCGATGCGCTTGCGGGCCTCGGCGAGCGCCTGGCCCTGCTGGGCGACCTCCCAGCACTCGTTCACGGCGTCGTCGATGCGGTCTCCGGTCTGCTGGAGGGAGTCGCGCAGGGGTCCGGAGCGGAACGAGCGGATGGCCTCGCGGTAGCGGTCCCGGGCCTGGATCGAGTCCTTGACGGCGTGGCGCCACGGCTCGTTGACGCCGAACGGGTCGATGTTGGCGGTGGCGCCGTTGCGCGGCACGGCGAGGGCGACACGTCCGCCGTACCCGAGGGCGCCGCCGACGATCCCGCCGATGATGGGGAACAGCCCTCCCGTGAGGACGGTGGCGATCAAGATCCCGGCCGCCGCGCCTCCCCCGAGGGCGATGATCCCCGAGGGTGAGGTGAGGGCGCGGGACACGGATGGCGAGAAGAACCGGTCCCGGAAGCTCACCTTTGCCACCCCTTGTTTCTACCCGGTGGCTGTGCAGCTACCCGGTTCAGGGGTCCGGTCGCGTCAGAAGTTGGAGACGACGGCCGTGAACACCTTGTTGATCGTGGCCGGGTTGCTGGCGTCGTAGGCCGCGGCGTTCGTCGACTGGGCGATCTGCTCGAGGGTGTCGAAATCCGCCTGGCGCCCGTAGGCGATGGTGAACACCCGGATCGGCTTGGCGTTCTCCCCGTCGGTCCCGCGTCGCAGCGTGGTGAGCAGCTCCTCGAGCTGGGCGCGGTCGTCGTCGGGGTCGCCGTCGTCGTTGACCCCGTCGGTGAGCAGCACCACGGCGTTGATCTGCGTCTCGTCGTAGTCGGCGGCCATGTCGGTGAAGGACTCCTGCGTGACCTCGTAGAGCGGGGTCGCGTTCTGCGGGAGCTGGTTGCGGATCTGGTTCGCGAGCTTCTCGCGGTTCGTGGACATGGGCTGGACCTCGAGCAGGTCGAGGTAGTTCTGGTCCTCGTCCGGACCGAGGTTGGTGCTGAACACGCGGAGCCCGACCTCGTCGTCGCTCTTGAACTCGTCGAGCGCCTCGATGGCCGCCCGCTTGGCGAGGTCGAGCTTGGTGTCGCCCGAGGCGCCTTCGTCGGCGGGTTCGTCCATCGACCCGGACACGTCGAGGACGAGCAGGACGCGAGCGCCCTTGCGCTGCTCCTTCCACCGGTCGAGCATCGAGATCATCACGGCCGGCTTCGGGACCTGCAGCAGCTTGGACGGCTGGTTCGGGTCGACGCCGTTGCCCTTGGTGATGGGGGCGCCGACGGCCACGTCGGGGTTGCCGGGCCGGAACCCGTAGTCGAGGACCTTCTTCTGGTTCGACGGCCGTCGCAGGACATCGATGAACGCCTCGGCGCCCTGCTTCTCCTTGGCGCTCACCCAGTCGGCGTCGAGGACGTACAGCGGGTTGTCGCTGTAGAGCGTCCCCTCCTTGGGGTAGATCGCCACCAGCGGCACCCGGGGCTTGCGGGGCGACTCACCAGGCTCGAGCACGCCGTCGGGGTTGCCCTTGTTGTAGTCGATGAGCGACTTCTCCTCGACGGCCACGGCCGAGGCGTAGAGCAGCGAGGTGCCCGAGCGGTCGGTGCGGAACCAGTTGTTGAGGAACGTCATCGTGATGTCGCCGTAGTGGACGACCGAGGACTCGACCTGGGCCCCGAACTCCTTGGTCTTCGGATCGTTCAGGTCCTCGGTGGAGAGATCCCGGCTCTTGCCCGTCGCGGCGTAGTTCTGGCCGATCAGGGCGTTGAGGCCGCTGGTCGAGAAGTTCGGGTTGGTCTTGCCCAGCTTGAACGCGCCCCACTCGGGGTGCCCGTAGGCGGCCCAGCCCTCGCCGGAGGTGGCCAGCTGGGCGATGTCGCCCCACCCGATCGGCGTCTCGGGATAGCCGAGGGCGTCGGCCATGGGCTTGGGCATGCCGATGACGAGCGGGGTGAGCATGAACGACACGGGCTTCGACGCAGCCATGGCCGCCCTGCCGTCGTCGGCGAGGCGTTGGTTGAGGATCTGGCCCCAGCTCGATGCGGCAGGCGACCAGATCACGGGCCGGGGGCCTTCGGACTCCTCGTCCCAGCCGTCGGCGAGCAGCGTGGTGGCTCCTCCGGAGGCCTTCGAGTACGGCCGGACGAAGGCGCAGCCGTCGTCGATCTCGGCGTCGTCCGAGCCGTTGAACCCCTTGGCGAGGTCGGTCATGAGGTCGATCTTCTCGGAGGACACCGCCACGTCGATCACGGTGCAGCTCCCCGGGTCGCCGAACGGATCCTCCGGCGAACCGTCCGAGCCGCTGCCGGTGGAGCAGCCCGCCGCCACCAGTCCGGCGGCGACGCCGATGGTCACGAACTCCAGCCAGCGGGGGCTCCGGCGTGCGGTCATCTCAACCAACCTTCTTCTGGACCTGGAACAGGAAGCCTGCCAGGCCGTCATCGGTGGATCCCGAGCACGGCGACACGCCCACCGCCGTGACCGCGTCCTCGGCATCAGCGGGCAGGTCGTCGCAGGTGAGGGCGAGGTCGTGCCCGGTCCGGCCGGCCACCACCACGGAGAGCGTGGCCTTGGGCGAGGGCTCGAGCACGGTCAGGCGGCGCTGCTTCCCCTGGGCGGTGCTGGTGAAGCGCGTCAGCAGACCCATCGGGCCGACCACCACGGACACGCCGCCGGGCGAGGTGGTGAGCTGGGTCGCCATCTCGTCCGCATCGGTCTGGGCGACGGTGGGACCCGCCAGGAGATCCTCGATGCCGGCGCTGTCGATCGTGTCGATGTCACGGTCGTCGGCGAACGCTTCGGCGAGCGGCGCGAGCCGGGCGATGCCCTCCGCAGTTGCCGGATCACCCACGCCGATCGCCAGCCCGCTGTCCGCGGCGGCGAGGCAGCGCCACGTGGGCTTCGAACGGCACGACGCCGACAGGGCGTCGACGCTCGTCCCGTCCACCAGCACGACGGTGCGAGCGCCGCCGAGCGCTTCGACCTCCTGCTCCCACACCCGCCGGGTGACCGACGGGTCGGCGACGAAGTTGGCGATCTGCGGCGCAGGGCTCCAGGTGATCCAGCCGTCGATGGCGTCGTCGGGGGCGGCGGCGCCGGGCAGATCGAGGTCGGGCGGGTCCTTGGCGATCTTCCCGTCGGCGGCGAGCGCATCGCAGACCGCTGCGAGATCGGGGGCGCAGGCGACGACTGGGCGGTCGCTGCCGTCGCGCCGCTTCGGACCGTCCGATCCCGGGTCGTCCTTCGCGAGCCGGCCGCGGATCACGATGGCCAGCGCGACCAGCACGAACGCCCCGATCACCGCCAGCCCCCGGCTCTTCATCATGGAGGCGAACGCTACTGGCGGCGCCCGCCCCCGGTGCGCCGGGAACCTAGGCCGTGTTGCTGTGGCGGGGCCCCTGGCCGGGTTCGGCGATGTCGGCCGCGGTGAGGACCGTGAGCTGGTCGTCGGTGGGGGACTCGATGCTCACGACCCGGCTGGCCTGGCGGGCGACTGCGTCCTCGAACAGGTTGCGGGCCAGCCGGCCGTTGCCGAAGCCCTTGTCGCGGGGCACCGACGCGAACCAGGCCCGGACCTTCGCCTCGGCTTCGCCGTCGGGGCGGTAGCCGGCCTTCTCGCCCTGGTCGACGAAGATCTGCCACAGCTCATCGTCGCCGTAGTCGGGGAAGAAGATGGTCTTCGGGAAGCGCGACGCCAGCCCCGGGTTGGCGGCGATGAAGTCGGCCATCTCGTCGGGGTAGCCCGCAGCGATGACCACGAGCTCGTCGCGCCGATCCTCGATGACCTTCACGATGGTGTCGATGGCCTCCCGCCCGAAGTCGTTCTCGCCGCCGCGGGCCAGGGCGTAGGCCTCGTCGATCAACAGCACGCCCCCGGTGGCCCGGTCGGCCACCTCCATCACCTTGAGGGCGGTCTGGCCGACGAACCCCGACACCAGGCCGGACCGGTCGGTCTCGATCAGCTGGCCCTTCTCGACGACGCCGAGGGACCGGTAGATGGCGGCGAGGAGGCGGGCGACGGTGGTCTTGCCGGTGCCGGGGTTGCCGGTGAACACCAGGTGCCGGGACTGCGGAGTCGTGGGCAGCTTGCGCTCGGTGCGCAGCTGCTGCACGCGCAGCAGGTTGGTCACCAGGCGGACCTCGGTCTTGACGCTGTCGAGACCGACGAGGTCATCGAGCTCGGCGAGCAGCTCCTCGATTGGGCGGGCCGGCGGGAGCGGGACCTCCTCGACGGGGGCCGCACCCTCGATCTGCGCCTGTGCGGGGCCGGCAGCGCCGACGCCGGCTGCGCCGGGCAGCAGCGCTCCGGGCAGATCGGGGATGCCGGTGGCCGGGGCACCGGCCCGGGGTGCGAGGGGCGACGACGGCAGGCCCGACATCTCGATGAGCATCAGGTTGCGGAAGCGGTCGATGGCCTGGAGCTCGGCTCGAGACGGCGCGGCCTCGAGGGCGGCCACCGTGAACGCCAGGTTGAGGGCCCGGTCGTAGTAGTTCCTGCTGTGGCTCGTCCCGAACCGACGGTCCGCGGTGACCAGGATCTGGAACATCGGCGAGATGTGGTCGAGCCACGCCGCCCGTCCGGCGAGGAGGTCGCTGCGGCGCAGGTCGTCGGGCTTGGCCCGGGCCAGCTGGTCGGGGAGCCACCGCCCGAAGGCGAAGATCAACCCCCACAGCTCGTCGTCGGTGTGGCTGCGGTCGACGTCGATCAGCGCGGTGGTGAGGTTGAACGCCTCGGTGGCGACGTCGCGGTCGAGCTCCTTGTCGTCGAGCTGCGGCAGGCGGGCGACCACGTCGCGGAGGTCGGGCGCGATCTCGGTGACGAACGCCTCCACCGCTCGCTGCATCTGCTTGGGTTCGCTCAGCACGCCGGCATCATCCCCTGGGGTCCCGCCACATCAACCACATCGGCGGACCGTCGCCCGATGCGATCTGCTCGCGGACCTCGAACCCGTGCCGGGCGTAGAACGGGACGTTCTGCTCCTTCGAGGACTCGAGGTACGCCCCGAGGCCCTGCTCGTCGCACCGGTCGGTGATCGCCGTGATGAGCGCGCTGCCGATGCCCTTGCCCTGGTGGGCGGGATCGGTGCCGAGGACGGCCAGGTACCAGTGGGCCGGCTCCTGGGGGTGCTTGCGCTCCATCAGGGTCAGGTTGGCGATCGCACGCGGCATCCGGGTGCGGAAGAGCCGCGCCGACGGCACCGCCAGCGCCAGCGCTTCGCCCGCCGTGCCCTTCCAGTGACCCGGTGAGGCCCAGATGGCGGCCCCGCCGACCTCGTCGTCCACCAGCACCTCGCCGTGGCCCTTCAGCTGGGAACGGGCCTCGGCCTCGAACCACGAGCTGGCCCGAGCGGTCCAGTCCGCCTTGGGCGAGGCGAGGTGACTCCAGACCGGGTCGCCGTCGAACGCGGCGGCCAGCGCCCGGCCGATCGCGGGCAGGTCGTCGGGGCTGGCAGGTCGTACGGCGGGCACGGCGGCCACCCTAGGACGCGCCCCGGCCCCGGTAGCCTCTCGTCGTGCCCGAACCGACCTCCATCGCCGATCTCGGCCGTCGCGCCAAGACCGCCTCCCGCATCCTCGCCTCCTCGTCCACGAGCCAGAAGGACGACGCCCTGCGGGCCGCAGCCGCGCTGCTGGTCGCCCGGACCGAGGACCTGCTCGCCGCCAACGAGGCCGATGTCACCCGCGCCGAGGCCGGGGGTGTCACGGCCACGGTCGTCGACCGCCTCCGCCTCACCGCCGAGCGCGTCGCAGCCATGGCGGGCGGCCTGGAGCAGGTCGCCGCCCTCGCCGATCCGGTCGGCGAGGTGGTCGACGGGTGGGTGCGGCCGAACGGGCTGCAGATCTCCCGGGTCCGCGTCCCCCTCGGTGTGGTCGCCATCATCTACGAGAACCGACCGAACGTGACCTCCGACGCGGCGGGCCTGTGCCTCAAATCGGGCAACGCAGCGTTCCTGCGGGGCTCGTCTGGGGCCATCACCTCCAACACGGCGATCGCCGGGGTGCTGCGCGAGGCCTACGAGAAGGTGGGCCTCCCCGCCGACGCCCTGGTCCTGGTCGAAGACACCTCCCGCGAGGCCGCGGTCGAGTTCATGCAGCAGCGGGGGTCGATCGACTGCTTGATCCCGAGGGGCGGGCCCTCGCTCATCGCGTCGATCCTCGAGCACGCCACCGTGCCCTACGTGATCGATGGCGACGGCAACTGCCACATCTACGTCGACGCCGACGCCGATCTGGAGATGGCGGCGCGCATCATCGCCAACGCCAAGACCCAGCGCCCGTCGGTGTGCAACGCCGCGGAGTCGGTGCTGGTGCACCGGTCCGTGGCCGAGACCTTCCTGCCCGCGCTGCGCTCGGCCCTCGCCGGCGTCGAGCTGGTCGGCGACGAGGCGGCACGCGCCATCCTGCCCACCGCGCGAGCCGCCACGGAAGACGACTGGGCCCACGAGTTCCTCGACCTGAAGCTGGCGATCGGCGTGGTCGACAGCCTCGACGAGGCCATCGATCACATCGCCCGCTACGGCTCCGGCCACAGCGAGGCCATCGTCACCCGCTCGTACGAGGCCGCCGAGCGCTTCACCCGCGAGGTCGATGCGGCGGCCGTCCTGGTCAACGCCTCGACCCGGTTCGTCGATGGCGAGGAGTTCGGGTTCGGCGCCGAGATCGGCATCAGCACCCAGAAGCTCCACGCTCGCGGCCCGATGGGCCTCCGGGAGCTCACCACCGCCAAGTACATCGTGCGCGGGTCGGGTCAGACCCGCTGACCGCGCCCGGGCGTCAGCGCTGGGTGAGGGCCTTGAGCTGCGGGCCGAGATCGGCGGCGCGCTCGCGGACCACCGGAGCCAGCTCGGCCGCCATGGCCTGGGCCTGGGCGCCGAGGTCGGCCGCCGCCTCCCGGACCTGGGGGGCCAGCTCGGCCGCGCGGTCGAACATCACCGGAGCCAGCTCGGCGGCCCGGGAGCGGACCACCGGGGCGAGCTCGACGGCCCTGTCCTGGGCCTGGTGTGCGAGGGCCACGGCTCGCTCGGTCGCCTCCTGACGGGCGGGGGCGGTGTCCTCGAGGACCTGATGGGCCTGCTCGACGGCGCGGTGCCAGCCGCTGGCGGCATGACCTGCGGCCAGCTCGGCGCCGAGCTTGCCGCCCTTCCCTGCGACCTTGGCGTTGGCCTTGACCAGCTTGGCGTTGGCGGTGGCGAGCCGCTTGGCCGCCTTGGCGTCGGCCTTGGCCGCCCGCTTCGCGACCGACGCGCTGGCGGCCGCTGCGGTGGCGATGACGTGGCTGTCCTCACGGAGGTGCTGCGCCCGCCAGGCGAGGCCAGGCCGGCCCTCGGTGTCCACCGCGGCCAGGATCAGGCCGCCGAGGAGGCCGACGTTCTTCATGAAGTGCACCTGCTGGGCCTTGCGCTCCTCGCCCTCGTACTCCCAGAAGCGGTGTCCGGCGATGGTGGTCGGGATGAGCGACGCCGCCAGCGCCGTCGAGGCGAGGCGAGGCGCCTTGCCGACGGCCAGCAGCAGTCCTGCGCCGATCTGCACCGCACCGTTGGCACGGATGTAGGCCTCGTCCTCGAGGTCGATCCCGCCGATGGCCACGCGGCGGATCGGAGCGGCGGCGCCGTCGACGGCGTTCGAGGCGGCTTCTGCGGCCGAGCGTCCCCGCTCGTCGGCGGAGGCTTCGGCAACATCGGCGGTGGCGGCGACGGCGTCATCGGCGGCGCTGGTGACGGTGGCAGCCACTTTCTGGGCGATGGGCTGCACGGCCTCCCGGTCGATGAGGTCGATCACGGGCTCGGCGACCTGCGCCGGTCCGGCCGGACGGCGCAGCGCCTCCACACCGGAGGCGATGAAGATCGAGGACAGGAGCGGGCGGGCGATGCGTCGTACCAACATGGGCCTCCACTTCCCGTTCGGCGTGGTTCCTACACCCGCCCGGGTGGCTCGGACGCGGCCCCATCGTGCGCTGGAGCAGGCTCCCACGGCCCGCGATTTCGATTGACCGGCCGGTCAAGGCCAGCGGTAGCCTGCCCGGATGACCGATCCCCGCTTCGAGTCCGTCGCCGCCGTCCGTGAGGGACTGCGCAAGGTGGACTACCTCTCCGACGAAGGCATCGCCGGCATCGTCTACCTCGCCGACCGGCTCCAGAAGCCGATCCTGGTGGAGGGTCCGGCCGGCACGGGCAAGACCCAGCTGGCCAAGTCGGTGGCCGAGATGACCGGCGCCCGGCTGATCCGCCTCCAGTGCTACGAGGGGCTCGACGAGGCCAAGGCGCTCTACGAGTGGAACTACAAGAAGCAGCTCCTGCGCATCCAGGCCACCGGTGGCGAGAACGACTCGTGGAGCGACGTCGAGGAGGACCTCTTCTCCGACGAGTTCCTGATGGAGCGGCCGCTCCTGGAGGCCATCCGCGCCGAGGAGCCGGTCGTCCTGCTCATCGATGAGGTCGATCGCGTCGAGGTCGAGACCGAGGCCCTGCTCCTGGAGATCCTCTCGGACTACCAGGTGTCCATCCCCGAGCTGGGCACCGTGACCGCCAGGCAGATCCCGCTGGTGTTCCTCACGTCGAACAACACCCGCGAGCTGTCCGAGGCCCTCAAGCGCCGCTGCCTCTTCCTCCACGTCGACTACCCGGACATGGAGCGCGAGAAGGAGATCGTCCTCACCAAGGTCCCCGACATCACCGACAACCTGGCCGACCAGGTCGCCCGCATCGTGCGGTCGCTGCGCCAGCTGGAGCTGAAGAAGAGCCCGTCGGTGTCCGAGACGCTCGACTGGGCCAACACCCTCATGCTCCTCGGCGTCGAGCAGATCGACGCCGAGACGGCGTCGAGCACGGCCAACATCTTGTTGAAGTACCAGTCCGACATCGCCAAGGCGGTGCGGGAGTTCGCGACCGACAAGCAGGGCGCCCGGCAGTTCGCCCCGGGTCCGAAGTAGTCCCGTGACCGACACCGCCGAACCCGGGGTCCGCACGGCAGGGGAGCCCCTGCTGGACCTGCTCAACGGGTTCATCGTCGAGCTGCGCGAGGCGGGCCTGCCGGTCAGCCTCACGGAGAACCTCGACGCCATGGCGGCCATCGAGCACATCCCGCTCGAGGAGCGGGAGACGTTCAAGTACGCCCTCGCCGCCACGCTCGTGAAGAACAACGCCCACTGGCGTTCGTTCGAGACCGTGTTCGAGGTGTACTTCTCGCTGCGCGGCGCCAAGTACGGCATCGACGACGACACCCTCGACCCGGACCTCGCCGAGCTCCTCGACGATGCGGACAACCAGGGCCAGGGCGACGGCGGCTCGGGCCAGTCGGGCCAGGGCGGTGGCGACGCCCTCACGCCCGAGGAGCTCCAGCAGCTGCTCTACCAGGCGATGATGAAGGGCGACGAGGCCCTGATGCGCGCCATCGCCCGCCAGGCGGTCAAGCGCTTCGCCGGCATGGAGCCGGGTCGGCCGGTGGGCGGCACCTACTACCTGTACCGGACGCTGCGGAACCTCGACCTCGACGGCCTGCTCGAGAAGATGATGGACCAGCGCCGGCAGTCGGCCGACGACGCCGGGGAGTCGCTCAGCGCCCTCGAGGAGCGCCTCGAGAAGGACGAGTACGAGCACCGCGTCGAGGCGCTGAAGAAGGAGATCGAGGCGGAGATCCGGCGGCGCCTCGTGGCCGACCGCGGCGTCGAGGCCATGGCCAAGACCCTGCGCAAGCCGCTGCCCGAAGACGTCGACTTCATGCACGCCTCACGTGAGGAGATGGTGGGGCTCCGCAAGGCGCTCATCCCGCTCACCCGACGGCTGGCGGTGCGCCTCGCCCGGAAGCGGCGCCACAACCGCAAGGGCCCGCTCGACTTCCGCCGCACCGTGCGCGCCTCGCTCAGCTACGGCGGCGTGCCCGCCGAGCCGAAGTTCCGCCACCCCAAGCCGCACAAGCCCGAGATCTTCGTGATCGCAGACATCTCCGGCTCGGTGGCGGCGTTCGCCCGCTTCACCCTCATGCTCGTCTACGCGATCAGCGGCCAGTTCTCGAAGGTCCGCTCGTTCGTGTTCATCGACGGCATCGACGAGGTGACCAGCTACTTCGAGGGCGTCGAGGACGTCACCGAGGCCGTGCACCGGGTCAACACCGAGGCGGACGTCGTGTGGGTCGACGGCCACTCCGACTACGGCCACGCCTTCGAGGTGTTCCACAACAAGTGGGGCAAGGAGATCGGCCCGAAGACCACCGTGATCATCCTGGGCGACGCGCGGAACAACTACCACGCCTCGCAGAGCTGGGTCATCAAGGAGATGCAGCACAAGGCCCGCCACGTCTACTGGCTCAACCCCGAGCCCAAGTCCTACTGGGACACCGGCGACTCCATCGTCGGCGACTACGGCGCCCACTGCGACGACGTGTTCGAGTGCCGGAACCTCCGCCAGCTCGAGCGCTTCGTCGAGCACCTCGCCTGACACCTCCTGCGGAGCAGGCCGCGCGCTCCATGAAACAGTCGCTTTCATCCTCGATGGAACAGCCTGGATCCGGCGGCGGTCCCCCGTCTGAGCAGGGCTACGGAACGGGCCCCTCGAAGTTGAAGTGCTCGACGCCGAGGGGTGCACCGGCGGCGTAGTACACGACCGAGAGCGCCACGAGGCCGAAGCCGACGGCGACCAGCGCGTTGTGCTTCTCCCCCCGCCAGCGGTGCGCGAACGGGAGGAGGAGCGGGAACGCGGCGAGCAGGAACCGCGGCCGCGGACCCAGGCTCGACGACAAGGTGATGAGCAGGCTCACGCTCACGTACACCGTGATCGCCAGGCCCGGCGGCCGGCGGTAGAAGCCGATGAGGATCGGGACGAGTGCGAGGAGGATGAAGGCGTAGATCCGGTGATCGGTGGGCTCGAACCCGTCGTGGAACGGGATCTCCAGCCACTTGATGAGGTAGCCGCCGAGGTTGTTGCGCTGGTTCCAGAAGTCCCGCTGGTTGTCGAACCAGGCCGTGGCCTCGCCGGTCCGCCACCAGAGGTATGCGAGGAACGAGGCCATCCCGGTGGCGGCGAGCGCCGGCGCCCACAGGGCGGACCACGTGCGGCTGCGGCGGATCTCGACCACGGCGACAGCCGCGCCGGCGGCGACGATCGCCACGCCGCTCGGACGGGCCAGGGTGGCGACGGCGCCAGCGACGCCCGCCCACAGCCAGAGCTTGCGGCGCAGCAAGATGAGCGAGGCGGCGACGGCGGCGACCAGCAGCCCCTCGGTGTAGAGGAACGAGAAGATGAACGCGCCCGGGAAGCAGGCGATCAGTGCCGCCGCCCGCCGGGCGGTCCGGTCGTCGTAGACGTCGCGGGCGAGGAGCGTGACCGCCACGCAGGCCGCCCACCCGGCCAACGTGCACACCACCGTGGCCGCCACGAGCGCGTCGCCGGGCAGGACGGCGTCGAACGCCCTGATCAGCCCGGGGAGCAGGGGGAAGAAGCCGATGGACGAGTACACGCGGTCGCCCGCCGCCGTGCTGGTGGGCAGATCGAAGTACCCGTACCTGGAGATGCCGAGGTAGAAGCGCCCGTCGCCCGTGGTGAGGAGGTGCCGCCACCCGAAGCGCGCCCCGGCGAGGTTGACCGACAAGAAGAGGGCGATCGTGCCGACGAGGCGGTTGAGGAGGTACCACCCGGTGGCGACCCGGACGAGGTCCGCAGTGGATCCGGCGACCGGTCCGGAGCCGGTTGTGGCGGGAGCGGATTCAGTGGAGGGGGAGGGCGCCATCGGGGTGGTTCGGTGAGGGAGCGCCGTCCGGGCTGGCCGGCGCGGTGCTCACCTTGGCACACCGGGGCGGACCGCTCGCGTGGCGTTCGTCGACGGCAGGCCCCGCCTGACACCGGTACGGTGCACGCGTCCGCCCCACGCCGAGGAGCATCCCATGGCCGATGACGCCCTGATCGCCCAGATCCACCAGCTCGTCAACGAGGAGCACGAGGTCCGGTCGGGCGATGCACCCGACGCCGAACGTCTGGCCCACCTCGAGGTCACGCTCGACCAGTGCTGGGACCTGCTCCGCCAGCGCCGCGCCCGGCGCGAGTACGACCAACCCGACTCGGCGGCGGTCCGGCCCGAGGGCACGGTGGAGGGCTACCAGCAGTGAGCCCCCGCTCGTTCCTCCTGGACGACCGCCTCAACGACTACATCGTCGGCCACACCGAACCGGCCGACGCGGTGATGGTCCGCCTGACCGAGCGCACCGAGGCGCTGGGCGACATCGCCCGCATGCAGGTCGGCCCCGATCAGGCCGCCTTCCTCACGATGCTGACCCGGTTCGCCCGGGTCCGCATGGCGGTCGAGGTGGGCACGTTCACCGGCACCTCTGCGCTGTGCATCGCCCGGGGGCTCGCCGACGGCGGCCGCCTCCTGTGCTGCGATGTCAGCGAGGACTGGACGACGATCGCCCGGGAGGCGTGGACCGAGGCCGGTGTCGACGGCCGCATCGACCTGCGCATCGCCCCCGGGATCGAGACGCTGTCGGCGCTGCCCGCGGACCCGGTGATCGACCTGGCCTTCATCGACGCCGACAAGCCCAGCTACGTGAGCTACTACGATGAGCTGGTGCCCCGGCTGCGGCCGGGTGGGTGGATCGTGGCCGACAACACGTTGTGGAGCGGCGCGATCGTCGACCCCGAGGTCACCGATGCCAACACCGAGGCCCTGCGCGCCTACAACGATCGTGCCGCTGCGGACGACCGGGTCACCACCGTGATCCTCGCACTCGCCGATGGACTGACCGTCAGCCAGAAGCGCTGACCAGACGGGCCGAGGAGCGGTTCAGCCGAGGGCCGCCACGGCGCCCTGCGCGGCGAGCACGATCATGGCGCCGCGCATGTCGCCGACCAGTCCGCCCGCCATCTTGTTCATCACGTACGCGACGGACAGGCCGGCGTCGACATCGACCACGCAGATGGAGCCGCCCCAGCCGCCCCAGAAGCAGGATCGGGGGTTCGGGCTGAGCGGGATGAGGTCGCTCATGAGGCCGAAGCCCGTCCCCAGGCGCATCGGCACCCCGAGCACGGCGTCGGTCTGGTGGCACTGCTCGACGAAGATGCGGTCGACACCCTCGGGCGACAGGATCCGGACCCCGTCGAGGGTGCCGCCGTTGGCGAGCATGGCATGGACCCGGGCGACGCCGCGGGCGTTGCTGGTGCCGCCCGCCGCGGGGATCTCGGCTGCGCGCCACGCCCGGGTGTTCTGCTCGTCGCCCGTGACCGGGACGCTCAGGCCGGCGCGGACCGCGATCGAGTCGGGGGCGAACCCGGCCACGACGCCGAGCGGGTTCTCCGGCGGGACGACGTAGCCCACGCGGGGCTCCTCGGACTCCGGGAGCCCGATGTGGAAGTCGGCTCCGAGCGGCTCGGCGATCTCGGTCCGGAACACCGCCCCGAGGGTGCGGCCGGTGATGCGCCGGACGATCTCGCCTTCGAGGTAGCCCTGGGTCACGAGGTGGTAGCCGCTCATTGTGCCTGGCTCCCACCACGGCGCCTGGGCGGCGAGGTTGGCGGCGCAGAGGTCCTGGTCGTAGAGGCCCTCCACCGCGATCTTCGGGTCGAACCCGGGGAGCCCGGCCGTGTGGCCCATCACCTGGGCGGTGGTGATGGCCGCCTTGCCGTTGACGGCGAACTCCGGCCAGACCTCGGCGATCGGCGTGTCGAGGTCGAGCTCCCCGCGATCGGCCAGCAGCAGGAGGGTGGTGGCCGCCATCGTCTTGGTGGTGGACCACACGTTGACGATCGTGTCGCGCTCCCACGGGTTGCCGTCGAGGTCGCGGTCGCCGGCCCACAGGTCCACCACCGTCTCGCCGTGGAGCGTGACGCTGGCACTGGCGCCCAGCTCGCTGCCCTGGTCGAAGTTGGCCGCGAAGGCCGCCTTCACCGGCTCGAACTCGGGCTTGCAGGTGCCGAGGATCTCGGTCATGGGTGAACCTCCGGGAGACTGCCCGGGACCCTATCGAGAAATCTTGACCCGCGGGTCAGTGCGCCGATGCCCTGGTCAGGACAGGTGAAGGCCGCACTCGGTCTTGTCCTTGCCGCGCCAGCGGCCGGCGCGAGGATCTTCGCCCTCCTCGACCTTCGACGTGCAGGGCATGCAGCCGATCGACGGGTAGCCCTGCAGGGTGAGGGGGTTCACGATGAGGTCGTGGCGCTCGATGTACTCGGCCACGTCCTGATCGGTCCAGGTGGCGATCGGGTTGATCTTCACCAGGCCGCGGAGGTCGCGGGCGACGATGGGCGCCGCCGCCCGGGTGGTGGCCTCGCCGCGTCGGAGACCCGACATCCAGGCGTCCTTGCCGGCCAGGGCCCGGTCGAGCTGGCCGACCTTCACCGCCGAGCAGCAGTTCTCGGGGTCGGCCTGCCAGAGATCCTCGGACTGGCGGGCGACGGTCATCATCCGGAGGTTGAGGCCGTAGCGGCGACGCACCTCTTCGACCGTGGCGAGCGTCTCGGGGAAGTGGTAGCCGGTGTCGATGAAGATGACCTCGATGGCCGGGTTCACCTTCGTGGCCAGGTCGATGAGCACGGAGTCGGTCATCGATGCGCTCATCGCCAGGTGGTGGCCGAAGTTGTCGACCGCCCACTGGATGATCTTCGAGGCCGGCAGGCGCTCGAACTCGTCGTTGAGCTCGGCGAGCTCGGCGTCGGTGTAGTCGACCTTGTGCTCGGTCAGGCTCATGCGGGCTCCAGAAGGACCGGTGAGGGAACGGATCGGGGTCTCGGTCTCCCCGGGATCGGTGAGGGTCACGTGGCGCACTCCGACTCGCCCACCTCGGCCACGTAGGGCCCGGTCTCGCCGTAGTCCACGTAGAAGTCCGGGTTCTCCTCGAACGTCGGGAACACATCGAGGTCCTTGAGGCCCTCGGCGATGACCTTCACGCCACCGGAGCGGTCCATCCAGCCTCGGAACGTCTCGCCGGCCTCGCGCTCCTCGGAGAAGCGGCGGACCACCCGGACGGCGGCCTCGGGGGCCGCCTTGGCCGGCAGGCGCAGGGCCCGCTCGCCGAAGTTGATGGAGGTGCCGCCGACGTAGCCGCCGAGCAGCATGGTGTAGCCCGGGGCGGACTGGCCGTGGGCCCGGCGCTCGGCACCGGAGAAGCCGATGTCGGCGATGTGGTGCTGGCCGCAGGAGTTGGTGCAGCCCGAGATGTTGGTGCGGATGCCGCCGACCTCGGACAGGCCCTCTTCCTCGAGCCGGGACCCGATGGCGTCAGCCAGGCCGCGGGACTGGGTGACGGCCAGGTTGCAGGTGTCGGCGCCGGGGCAGGCGACCACGTCGCGAGACAGTTCGGCGCCGGGCTCGGCCATGCCGATGGCCTCCAGGCGGGCGTAGAGCTTGGGGATCTGCTCTTCGGAGAGGTCCCGGAACGCCAGGTTCTGCCGGTTGGTCAGCCGCACCGAGGCACCGAACTCCCGCTGCATGGAGGCGAGGGCGCGGAACTGGTCCGAGGTGATGTCGCCGAGCTTGGCGTAGGCGATGGCCGACACCGTGCCCTTGGCAGCGCCGCGGATCACGTTGCTCTCGGCCCACCGCTCGTAGGGGAGGTTGGAGCGGAGCGTGACGGGTGTGCCCTGGCCGATGGGCGTGGGGGTGACGGTGGCGTGGACCCCGGCCGGCTCGTCGCCGTACTTCTCGACCTCTTCGGGGATGCCCCCCGGCCAGGTGTTGGAGGCCAGCAGGAACTTGCGCTCCTTCAGCACCCGACGCTGGGTCTCCTCCCAGCCCAGGGTCTGGACGACCCACTTCATGCGGGCCCGCAGCTTGTTGTCGCGGTTGCCGGTCTGGTGGAACACCCGCAGGATCGACTCCAGCGTGGGCATCAGCTCCTCGCGGGGCGTGAAGTCCTCGAGCAGCATCGCCGGGAACGGGTTCGCGCCGAGGCCGCCGGCGACGAACACCCGGAAGCCGAGGTCCACGGTGCCGTCTTCGTTCTCACGACGGCTGGCGACGACGCCGACGTCGTTGAACATGGCCTGGCCGCAGTCCGTCTCGCAGCCCGAGAAGTTGATCTTGAACTTGCGGGGGAGGCGCTGGGCGATGGGGTTGCGCAGGAAGTGGCGGTTGGCGGCCTCGGCCCACTGGGTGATGTCGAGGTGCTCCTGCGGGCAGGCCCCGGCGAGGTGGCAGCCCATGACGTTGCGCACCGCGTCGCCGCACGCCTCTCGGGTGGTGAGCCCGACCCGGCCCAGGTCGCGCATGGCGTCGGGGACCCGCTCGAGCGGCACGTAGTGCAGCTGCACGTTCTGGCGGGTGGTGATGTGGCCCCAGCCCCGCGAGTACTCATCGGCGATGCGGCCGAACATGTCGAGCTGCTCGGGGGTGACGCCGCCGTAGGGGACGCGGACGCGCAGCATCTGGTTGTGCCCGCCCTGGCGCTGGCCGTAGATCCCGTTGGTGAGCCGGAAGACGCGGAAGATGTCCTCGTCGATGCTCCCGTCGAGGTAGCCGGCGAGGACGCGCTCGAACTTGTCGATGTCCTCGGCCTGGCCCGGGTCGATCTCGCGCTGCTGCAACATGAAGGGCTCCCTTGTGTGCCTGTCGGATAACCGACCAGACAGGTCACGAATTCCCACCAGCGTCGCAAATCTTGAGCACCTGGGTCAACAATTGAGCCAAGGTTCACACGGCCGTCGGCCCTGGCCCGGTCGAATGTCCCCGATCCGGGGAGATTGCTCGGTCAGCGCTGCAGGAGCTCGGCGACGGCGAAGGCCAGGTCGACCGACTGGCGGCCGTTGAGCCTCGGGTCGCACATCGTCTCGTAGCGCTGGCTGAGCTGGTCGTCGAGGATGGCCTCGGCCCCGCCCAGGCACTCGGTGACGTCGTCGCCGGTGAGCTCCACGTGGACGCCTCCGGGCCAGGTGCCCTCGGCGTCGTGGGCGGCGAAGAACCCGGCGATCTCGGCGAGGATATCATCGAAGCGGCGCGTCTTCTGGCCGCCGGTGGCGGTGATGGTGTTGCCGTGCATGGGGTCGCACGTCCACACGACCGGGTGGCCGGCTTCGCGGACTGCGGCCAGCAGCGGCGGAAGACCCTCGGCGATCTTGCCGGCGCCCATGCGGGTGATGAAGGTGAGGCGGCCCGGGATCTTGTCCGGGTTGAGCCGCTCGCACAGCTCGATCACCTCGTCGGCGGTGGCCGTGGGCCCGATCTTGCAGCCGATGGGGTTGTGGACGCCCGAGAAGAACTCGATGTGGGCGCCGTCGATCTGGCGGGTGCGCTCGCCGATCCAGATCATGTGGGCCGAGCAGTCGTACCAGTCGCCGGTGAGCGAGTCCTGCCGGGTGAGCGCCTCCTCGTAGCCGAGGACGAGCGCCTCGTGGGAGGTGAAGAGGTCGGCTTCGTGCAGGTTCGGGGTGGATTCGGTGTCGATGCCGCAGGCCTTCATGAAGCGCAGGGCCCGGTCGATCTCGTCGGCGAGGCGCTCGTAGCGACGACCCTCGACGCTGGATGCCACGAACTCCTGGTTCCAGATGTGGACGCGGGCGAGGTCGGCGTAGCCGCCCTTGGTGAAGGCGCGCAGCAGGTTCAGCGTGGACGACGCCTGGTGGTACGCCTGCAGGAGCCGCTGTGGATCCGGGATGCGAGCGGCCTCGGTGGGCGTGATGTCGTTGACCATGTGCCCCCGGAACGACGGCAGCGTGACCCCGTCGATGACCTCGGTGTCCGACGAGCGGGGCTTGGCGAACTGGCCGGCGATGCGGCCCACCTTCACCGTGGGCACGCCCGAGGAGTAGGTGAGCACGACCGCCATCTGCAAGATGACCTTGAGCTTGTCGCGGATGGCGTCGGCCCCGAAGGCGTCGAACGACTCGGCGCAGTCACCGGCCTGGAGGAGGAACGCCTCGCCGTTGGCGACGTTGCCGAGCGCCTTGGTGAGCGCCCGGGCCTCTCCCGCGAACACCAGCGGGGGCATGCTGCCCATCTGCTTGAGCACCGCCTCGAGGGCGGCCTCGTCCGGCCAGTTCGGCTGCTGGGCGGCGGAGAACTCGCGCCAGGACGCCGGTGACCAGGAAGGAGAGGTGGTGCTCACGGGAAAAGGCTGCTCTACCGGAGGGGGAAACGCCAAATGGTTAGGCGACAACGGATGGGAGCCGTCGTCGTGACGGCGTGGTTCAGGCGGCGTCGCTGCGCTGCGCCGCCTCGTTGCGGACCGTGTTGACGGCTCGCTTGACCATGCGGCGGGCGGCCTCGGCGGTCACGCCGAGCTCTTCGCCGACCTCGCGGTAGGAGCGCTTGCGGCCGTCGTGCAGGCCGAAGCGCTGCTCCACGGCGAAGCGGGCCCGGCCGTCGAGCACATCGAGCAGGCCGGTGACCATGCGGTCTTCTTCGTTGTTGATCGCCAGCTCCTCGGGTCCCGGGGCCTGATCGGCGAGCAGGTCGACCAGCTCCGAGCCGTCGTCATCGCCAACCGAGCGGTCGAGCGACGTGGGGGTGGCGAGGCGGTGCAGGCGGGCGTGCTCATCGTCGAGCTCGTCGCCATCGCCGGACACCTGGCGGAGCGCCGCACGCAGGCTGGCCGATCGATCGCCCGGGAGCCGGACGAGGCTGGCCTTCTGGTCCAGGGCCCGGCCGATGGCCTGGCGGATCCAGAACGTGGCGTAGGTGGAGAACTTGAAGCCCTTGCGCCAGTCGAACTTGTCGACGGCGTGCTCGAGGCCGAGGTTCCCCTCTTGGACTAGGTCCAGCAGCTCCATGCCGGGGGGCAGGGGGTAGCGGCGGGCGATGGACACCACGAGGCGGAGGTTGGCCCGGATGAACCGGTCCTTGGCGCGGGCGGCGGCGCGGTCGAGACGGCGGTCCTCCGCCGAACCCGTGCCGGCGACGACGCGCTCGCGAGCGGCCACTCCCCGTTCGATGATCTGGGAGAGCTCGCGCTCCTCCTGGGCGTTGAGGAGCGCCACGGCGCCGATCTCATTCAGGTACTGACCAACGGAATCGCTCATGACGCCTTCCTCAACAACTTCGGTACTCTGACCATTCCCGCCGGACTCACGCAAGAGAAGCGCATCCGGCAAGTTCCTTCCAGGTAATTTGGAACCGTGCTCCTCCTGCTTGCATTCCCTGACGGGTCGGTGACACCGGTCACGACCAGCGGGTTTGCCGATGTGGAGCCGGTCGCTTGATGGTTCGGAGCGGAGGCGGTCGTCGGATTGGCGTGTTCGGCGGAACCTTCGATCCTCCTCATATCGGCCACCTCGTGGCCGCGGTTGATGCCCAACGCGAACTGGACCTAGACGTGGTCCTGCTCGTGGTGGCGAACGTGCCGTGGCAGAAGGTCGAGAACCGCACGATCAGCCCCGCCGCAGATCGGGTCGCCCTGGTCCGTGCGGCCGTCGCCGACGCGCCCTTCCTGCAGGTCAGTGACATCGAGATCCGCCGGGGAGGCCCGTCGTACACCGCCGACACCCTCGTCGAGCTGCTCGCGGCGGAGCCCGACGCCGAGCTGTTCGTGATCTTGGGCGACGATGCCGCGGCCGGCTTCACCACCTGGGAGCGCTACGACGAGGTCGCCCAGCTCGCCACACTCGTGGTGGTCGACCGCCCGGGCACCCCCACACCCGTCGACCCGCGGTTCGACTGGGTGCGCGTCGACATCCCCGAGCTGGAGATCTCCAGCACCGAGCTGCGCGAGCGCGTGGCGGCCGGACGGTCGATCCGATTCCTCACGCCATCTCGGGTCGCGTCCGCCATCGTGGACCGTTCCCTCTATCGTTGACCCGATGACTCCGGAGCAGACGCCCCCTCCCTCGCGGCGTCCCCGCCCCGGTGCCGACGCCCGGCGTCGCGCCCTCGGACTCGACGACTCGGACGACGCCGACGCCGATCCCGGCGAGCCGGGCGGCCTAGGCGACGGCCCCACGCCGGGTCCGGCCTCCCCGGCGGCCCCGCGCCGCGAGAGCCTCCGCGACTCCCTGGCGCGCATCCCCGACCTCGACGTCGACGACGATCCCTTCCAGATGGCTCCGGTCATCGGAGGCGCTGCTGCGGACGCCCCGCTGGCCGTGGCCGCCGGCTCGCCGCCGGTGGCGCCCGCCGGACCGCCCGCGAAGGAGCCCCGGGCCCGACCCGCCAAGCGCGCCGCTGCGAAGGCGGAACCGGCGAAGGGCGATCCCGAGGCGGTGCTCGCCGCCCTCGCCGCCGGTGCCGGCGCCGTGGCCGCCGATCCTCACCAACTCGCCACCGCC
>JAOBWH010000046.1 GCA_025463265.1 Ilumatobacteraceae bacterium | reverse complement strand
GCTGGCCGCGACGGCCACCATCGCGCCTGGCGTCCCGGTGCGGCCGGCGGCAGCGGCCACCGCCGTCGCCGGCGACGGCACCACGTCGCCCACCGCCGGCGCCTCGTGCTGGGGGATCAAGCAGCAGTTCCCGTCCAGCCCGAGCGGCACGTACTGGCTGTCCACCCCCACCATGGACCGGCCGGCCCCGTTCGCCTGCGACATGACCACGGACGGCGGCGGCTGGGTCCTCGTCGGCCGGGGTCGCCAGGGGTGGACCTGGTCGCCCAACGGCCAGGGCGGGGCCACCGCCGTCCGCAGCGCCATCTCCGGCTCGGCCGCCTTCGCCCCCGCCGCCCTCGACAACGCCACCATCGCCGGGCTGATCAACCACACGTCGCCGGCGGCGCTCGGCGACGGCATCCGCGTCGAGCGCACCACCAACACCGCCGGCACCTCGTGGCAGCAGATCCGCATGTTCCCCCGCTTCTCGACGTGGTCGTGGAAGTGGGACGGGGCCCAGATCCTCAACCGCATCGTCATCGACGGCGTCTCCTACTCCGGCTCCAACACCCGCGACACGTTCGAGAAGGCGATCGCCGGGCAGACCACGAACCAGCTCGCCGGCCAGCAGGGCACCAAGCGGCTGTTCACCTGGGACTGGGAGAAGAACGACGGCCTCATGGGGTTCAGCTTCGGCAGGGGCGCCCCGGCCGGGTCGACCAGCGCCACCTCCAACCTGTGGCAGCGGTCGTCGAGCTCGTACTCGATCCCGTTCACCCGGGTGTGGCTGCGCCCGAAGCTGAGCAACGGCACCGCCTTCCCCTCGGCACCATCGGGCGGCTACCCGGCGGCCCCGAAGCCGGCCGGGCTCAAGGACCGCTCGGAGGTGGCGCCGTGGGGCGTCACGGGGATGAACCACTCGCTCGAGGAGAACGTCGAGCCGTGGAACACCAACGTCCTCGCCATCGAGTCGTCGGCGAGCCGGGTGTACGTCGGCGGCCGGTTCACCGGCGTCAAGCAGGGACCCACCGGCGGCACCACCAACCAGAACGCCCTGGCCGCCTTCGACCTCAACGGGAACTGGATCAGCACCTTCCGGCCCGTCATCGTCGGCCGGGTCTGGGACATCGCGCTCACCCCGGACAACAAGTTGATCATCGCCGGTGACTTCACCAGCGTGAACGGCTTCGCCAACACCCGTGGCCTGGCCGCGCTCGACCCCAGCACCGGTGCGCCCATCGCCGGCTGGAAGGCCCGGGTCTCCCGCGTCGGCGGGTCCGCCTGGCGGGTGCGCAGCATCGACGTGCGCAACGGATGGGTCTACGCGGGCGGCACCTTCGACCGCGTCGTCGCCGGAACCAGCACCGTCCCAGTCGCCGTCGGCCACGCGATGGCGGTCAGCACCGCCAACGGCTCGCTCGGGCCCTGGAAGCCGACGCCCAGCGGCTCGGTCATCGACGTGGCCGTCACCAACGACAGCACCCGGGTCCTGCTCGCCGGCAACTTCGACAAGGTCGGCGGCAGCACCACCCACGGGTACTTCGCCATCACCTCCATCACCAACGGCGCGCCTGTCGCCGGTGCTGCGCCCTGGCGGCCGTCGGACCCCACCCGGGCCAAGTTCCAGCAGGCCGTGGCCGACCTCGGCGACCGCGTGCTGGTGGGCGGGTCCGAGCACACCACCCAGATCTGGAACAAGGCCCGCACCACGCTCCTCGACGCGTCCATCACCAAGCCGGGCGGCGACACCCAGGTCATCGAGGTCGTCGGGTCGAAGGCCTACGTCGGCTGCCACTGCGGCGGCTGGATCTATCAGGGCACCAACGTCTTCCCCATGCCGACGTCGTTCCGGGCCATCGACTCGATCAACCTGATCGGCGTCTGGGACACCGCCACCTGGACCTACGACACCACCTGGTTCCCGTCGTCGCTGAAGGGCGCCACCGGCGAGGGCATCTGGGCGATCGAGCCCGTCGCCGGCGGGTGCCTCTGGGTGGGCGGCGACCTCAACCGGGGCGGCTACAGCGGGGTGGCCGCCACCGACTGGCTGGGCGGCTTCGCCCGCTTCTGCCCGCTCGACGCCGGTGCCCCCACCACGCCCGGCTCGTTCGCCGTCGCCAGCACCGGCTCGAGCCGGAAGCTCACCTGGAGCGCGTCGTCCGACCCGGGCAGCGTCACCGGCTACGACGTCATCCGCAACAGCCGGGTCATCGCCACCGTCAACGCCGCCACCCTCACCTACACCGACCCCAGCGCACCGGCCGGCACCACCTACACCGTGCGCGCCGTCGACTCCCGCGGCAACCGAAGTGCCTCCCCCGCCCTGAAGACGGTCAGCTAGTACGTTTCGCCCGTGGCTGCGGCTGAACGACTCGGGGAGGTGGCCGATCAGCTCGACGCCGAGCGGTTCGTCGGCCGCACCCGGACCCTCGCCCTGATCGGCGACGGGATCAGCGGCCGCAGCAGCACCCGGATCTTCCACGTGCACGGCCCCGGCGGCGTCGGCAAGAGCGCGCTCCTCCGGGCCGTCGAGCGTGAGGCCCGTGCCGACGGGCGCAGCGTCGTCCACCTCGACGGCCGCCTCGTCCCGCCCACCCCCGACGGCCTCGCCGGCGAGGTCGCCCGGGCCGCCGAGGCCGACCTGCTCATCATCGACGAGGCCGACGAGCTGATCCCCCTCCGCTTCGAGCTGCGCCAGCTCCTGCGCACCGCACTGTCGGCGTCGACCGCCGTGGTGCTCGCCGGGCGGGCGGCGCCGGGCCGGGAGTGGTTCGACGCCGGCCTCGACCAGGTGTCCGCCGAGCTCGTCGTGCGGCCCCTCGACAACACCGAGGGCCGGGACCTCCTCGGGCGCTACGGCGTCACCGAGGCGGCCGCCGTGGACCAGCTCCTCACCTGGGCGGCCGGGTACCCCCTCGCCCTCACCGTGGGCGCCAACCTGCTGGGTGCACCGCCCGAGCCCACCCCCAGCAACGGCCGCATGGGCGCCGCCGCCACGGGCGATGGGCTCGACGACCTGATCCTCGCCCGACTCGGTGGCCGCGAGATCGCCGATGTCGACCCCGACGTGCTCGACGTGGCCTGCGTCGCTCCCGCCGTCGACGCCCGGCTCCTGGCCGCCGTCCTGCCTGGCCGACCCACCCGCTCCGGTCTCGCCCAGCTGCGGGCCCTGTCCGTGTCCGAGCAGCTGGGCTCGCGGACCACCCTGCACCGCCTCGTGCGCAGCGCCCTGCGCTCCCGTCTGAAGCAGAGCGACCCGGACCGCTACCGCACCATCGTCCTGCGCGTCGCCGGCCACCTCCGCCAGCGGGCCCTGACCGAGGATCCGATGGTCGCCCTCGAGCTGGCTTCGCTCATCGAGAACCCCGAGGTCCGCCTCGGCTTCGATGCCAGCACCAGCCACTACGCCGACTTCCCCCGCCCCGGCGACATCGAGGACCTGATCGCGTTCAGCGACCACGCCGACACCGCCTGGTTCGCCCGCTTCCGCCGCTGGTGCGAGGAGCAGCCCCGCCAGGTCATCGCCGTGCGGCGGGCCACCGGCGAGCTGGCCGCCATGTCCGTCATCTGCATGGCCAGCGAGATGCCGGCGTGGGCCGCCGACGCCATCGAGACCGGCCCCTTCCTCCGCCACGTCCGCGAGCACGGCCAGTTCGAACTGGCCGCCCACATGCACGACACCATCATCCTCGAGGACCCCACCGACGTCGCCGCCTGCGCCGAGGTCATCCGGGTCGGAAACGCCGGCGCCATGGTCGGTGCGTTCGGCACCCGCAACCCCCGCTACATGTACTGCACCGCCTCGAGCTGGCTCACCTTCGATGGCACCAAGCCGCTGGGCTACGAGGAGGTCGCCGAGCTGCGGCGTGCCGACGATGAGCGCGAGCTCCAGACGATTATGTCCGACTTCGGTCCGGACGGCGTGGCCGGCCAGATGTACGCCATCGTCCTCGCCGAGCAGCAGGCTGAGGCTCCGCCCAGCGACACCAACCCCACCGGCCTCGCCCTGCTGGACGCCGTGCGGGCCTTCCACGACGACGCCGCCCTCGCCGCCAGCTCCCTCGCCCCCGCCGATGGCCCCGATGCTGCCCGTGCCGCAGCCGTCCGGGCCCAGGTGGAGGACGCCCTGGTGGTGGCCTTCGGCGATGGCGAGGCCGACCAGCGCCTCCGCCAGGCCATCGAGCGCACCTACCTCGATCCCGATGGCGGCCACGGCATCGCCCAACGTGAGCTCCACATGTCCCGCTCGAGCTTCTACCGCCACCTCCAGAAGGCCCGCCAGCAGCTCGTGGACCGAAGTTGACGTTGCCGCGACCGTCTAGTTCTGGTTGGTGGCGACGGCGAACACCAGCAACGCCACCCCCGCAACCCGTAGGGCCCAGACCGGGATCCGACGCTCCGGCCCGAGCAACCGCCGCAGCCCCAGGCTGATCCCGATCGCCATCAGCGTGACCAGCACGAACGGCGCTGTCTCACGTGCGAGTGCTTTCATTGATCGTTCCCATCGTCTGACGTTGATTCGAGTTGTCGACGAGGGGTGGTTGCAGCGTGACGGCGACGCCGTGACCGTAGGCACCGCCGTGAAGGTCGACAACCCATCGGCCCCGGGCGCGCCGAGGCGCCTGGATCAGTAGTCGATCTCGGCGCCGTCGGGGCGGAGGACGTGCATGCGGCCGCGTTCGTCCATGTGGGCGGTGAAGCCGTGTTCTTTGAGCCGGTTGTGCTTCCCGCATGCGGGTCCCCCGTTTCTGGGGTTGGTTCTGCCGCCGTTGCGTCTGGGGTGCAGGTGGTCGGCTTGGCAGTGGTGGACCTTGACGGTGCAGCCGGGCCAGTAGCAGCGGTGGTGGCCGAACATGACGGCTTCGCGCAGTGGGCCGGTGAAGAGCTTGTGGAGCCCGGAGGCGTCGAGCACGACGCTGTCCCAGCCCACGACCATGCGTCGGATGCGTGCGGTGAGGGCGTTGGCGAACGCTTCGGTGGGGTCGATGGGGTGGCCGTCTCGGGTCTCGCAGCGGAACTCCCGCCCGGGGTGCGCCTCCGGGCCGTCATTCGCGGACTCGTCTTCGGTGGCCGGGTCCCTGCCCTCGATGTCGTCTTCGAGATGGGGTGCGGGGCGGGGTTCGACAGGTGCGCAGGCGGCCCGGCGGGCTTCGCGCTCGAACGTTTCGTGGTCCATCACGATGGTCGTGTTGATCGGCGCCCCGCCGGGTGCGGCGGTGTAGGCGTTGGCGGCGAAGGTGAAGATCCGCGCCACTGCGTCGGCGTCGCGCTGGTCGAAGGTCCGGGCGAGGTGCTCGACGGTAGTGGCGTCACCGTGGATGGCGCGGGCTTCGGCCCAGTCGGCTTGGAACTCGGCTTCGACGAACGCCCGGAAGATCGACTGCATCTGCGCCCCGGTCACACCGCCGATGAGACACAGCAGCTCCCAAC
>JAOBWH010000030.1 GCA_025463265.1 Ilumatobacteraceae bacterium | reverse complement strand
CGTCATCGACATCTGCGATCCGAACAACGTGATCGCGGTTCGCAACTGACGCTCGGCAGGCACCGCCCGGCCCCTCGGTTGGTTGGCACGGCGAGCGGCGGGTAGCGGCGACGGTGACCGCATCCGGTCACCGAGCGATGGAGCGAGCACATGCGCGCAGCAACCTGGCAGGGCGTCCGCGACGTCCGGATCGAAGACGTCGACGACCCCAAGATCGAAGAACCCACCGACGCCATCATCAAGGTGACGTCCTCGGGGCTGTGCGGGTCGGACCTGCACCTCTACGAGGTCCTGTCGCCGTTCATGACGCCGGGTGACGTCCTCGGCCACGAGCCGATGGGCATCGTGCAGGAGGTGGGCTCCGCCGTCACGGACCTCGCGGTCGGCGACCGGGTCGTGGTGCCCTTCCAGATCGCCTGCGGGACCTGCTACATGTGCGATCACGGCCTCCAGACGCAGTGCGAGACCACCCAGATCCGCGACGAGGGCACCGGCGCCGCCCTGTTCGGGTTCTCGAAGCTGTACGGGGCGGTGGCCGGCGGCCAGGCCGAGTACCTCCGGGTCCCCCAGGCGCAGTACGGGCCGATCAAGGTGCCGGACGGGCCGTCCGACGACCGCTTCTTGTTCCTCTCCGACGTGCTCCCGACCGCGTGGCAGAGCGTGGAGTACGCCGACATCCCCGACGGCGGCACCGTCGTGGTCATGGGCCTGGGACCGATCGGCGAGATGGCGACGCGCATCGCCCAGCACCGCGGCCACCGCGTCATCGCCGTTGACCTGGTCTCGGATCGCCTCGAGCGGGCTCGTTCGCACGGCGTCGAGGTCCTCGACTGGAACGAGTTCGACGACCTGACCGGTGCCGTCCAGGAGCTGACCGGCGGACGCGGCCCGGACGCCGTCATCGACGCCGTCGGCATGGAGGCGTCTGGTTCGCCCACCGCCGAGATGGCGCACAAGGTGATCGGCCTGCTGCCCCGGAAGGTCGGGGAGACGATGATGAAGAACGCCGGCCTGGACCACCTGTCCGCCCTCCACGCGTCGATCGACATGGTGCGGCGCGGCGGGACGATCTCGCTGATCGGCGTGTACGGCGGTGCCGCCGACCCGATGCCGATGCTGACCATGTTCGACAAGCAGGTGCGCCTGCACATGGGGCAGGCCAACGTCAAGCGCTGGGTCGATGACATCATGCCGCTGCTCACCGACGACGATCCGCTCGGGGTCGACGCCTTCGCCAGCCACCACGTGGCCCTCGAGGACCTCCCCGCCGCCTACGACACCTTCCAGAAGAAGGAAGACGGGGCCTTCAAGTACGTGGTCAAGCCGTAGCGCCGAGCGCATCGGCGAGCCAGCGGGCGTCGCTCCAGGCGGCCCCGCCGAGATCGTTGTTGAAGTAGGCGTAGGCGTCGACGCCCTCGTCGAGCCACTGCTCGAGCCGCTCGGCGAACGGGCGGAGGCGCCGGCCGGTGTACCGACCGGAGTACGCCCGCCGGAGAGCGTCGGGTCCGTGGAAGCGCACGTAGGTCCAGTCCGTGGTGCGGATCCACGGGTGATCGGCGAGCAGGTCGTGCAGGCACAGGGCGGCGCCGTGCGCCCGCAGCACGTCGTAGGTCTCCTCGTGGAGCCAGCTCGGGTCCCGGAGCTCCACCGCCCAGCGGATGTGGCGTGGAGCGGCGGCGAGGAACGCGTCGAGTCGCTCGGTGTTCCGGCCCCAGCGCGGCGGCAGCTGGAGCAGATTCGGACCCAGGTGGCCGGCGGGGCCGCCGAGGCCGCCGATCCGCTCGACGTGGCGCGGGAGCCAGGTCTCGGGCTCGCGCAGCTTCTTGCGGTGGGAGCCGAACGACCCGACCTTCGCGGCGTAGACGAACCCGGGCGGCGCCTGGTCGCGCCAGAGCTCGACGGCGTGCTCCGAGGGGAGCCGGTAGAAGGTGGTGTTGAGCTCGACCGTCTGGAAGTGAGCCGCGTAGTGCTCGAACCAGCGGCGTGCCGGCAGGTCCTCCGGGTAGATCGAGCCCCGCCAGTGCCGGTAGGACCAGCCCGAACAGCCGACCAGGGCCGTGCCCGGTGTGCTCACCGGTCTGCGTCGGCCTCGTCGGCGGCGAGCCGCCGGGCGATCACGGCCCAGACGTCGGGGTCGATCCCCATGGAGAAGTGCGTGCTCTGCACCTCCACGATGTCGTCGTCGCTCACGCCGGCGAGCGCCCAGCGGGGCGGCACGATCCGGTCGGCCTTGCTGTAGATGACGGTGACGGGGCACGCGGTCGGCCCGCCACCGGTCGCCCCCATGATGGGCGACCCGAGGGTGATGACCCGGCTGACCGCCGCGGGCCGACGGCGGGCCACCGCCCGGGCGATCGACCCACCCATGCTCTGCCCCACGAGCGGAACCGGTGACCCCGCCGACGACGCCACCTCCTCGACCCAGTCAGCGACGAGCGGGACGAGGCGGGAGAGGTCTCCGTCGTTGACGCCGAGCGCCCAGCCCGTCGGCGCGTGGCCGAGCAGGCGGAGATAGGCCCGCATCGGCGCGGTGCTGAGGTCATCGACGCCCCGGCCCGGCAGGACCAGCACCGGTCGCCCGTGACCCCGGGCCATGCCGGCGAGACCGGGCGACCGCCCGATCAGCCGGGGCAGCTGAAGGGCGCCTCGCAGCTCGGACCCGCCGATGCCCCTCAGGGCGTCGGCGGTGCCCTCGTGGCGGAGGCGGCGGACGGTCATCATCCCGGCTACCCGGACCCGGTGAGCACCAGACGCCGAACCCACCGGGCGGCGCGGCTGGTCCGCCACCGCGGGCCGATCCGTCCGGTCGCCCTTCGGCCGTCACCCGTCGGCCGGACCGGCTGCCTCGGCCTGAGGACGGTCCCGCAGGACCAGGTGCCAGATGGCGAGGGTGCCGAGGACGCCGGCGGCCAGGACGGGGGCGTGGGGGCTCGACCAGGCCTTGATCGAGATCGACAGGCCGGCGGCCACCACCATCAGCGATGCGGTGCCCCACCGCCAGGTGGACGGTCCGCCGAGGAGCTGGCGCTGCTCGATGGGGGCGACCCGCTTCACGATCGGGACGAGCACCGCCACGTTGGCGAGCAGGAAGGGGATCTTCAACCACCACCAGGCGGCGGTTCCGGCCTCCATGGTGGGGAGCAGCCCGGCGAGGTAAGCGGCGCCGATGACGAGCATCCCGGCGGTCATGTGCCAGAGGTACACGGACATCGCCACCGAGTTGGCGGCGATGGTCACCTTCCAGGCCCGGGTCGAACGCTCGAGCCAGCGGGTCACGGCGGGGGCGAGGGCGGCGGCGGTGAACGAGTAGGCGAAGCCGAACAGCAGCAGCGCCGTCGACGGCGGGTGCGTCGGGCTGTGCTCGAGGCCGCCGTGGTGCAGCATCATCGCCGGCCACGGGCCCAGGTTCACCGCCGCCAGCGCCAGCACCCAGAAGGCGGCGGCGAGGCCCGCCAGCTTGCGGCCCGTCGGCAGCCGGCCGTCCTGCCAGGCGAAGCCGGCGACCTGGAAGCCCAGCCACCCGATCACCCAGTTGAGCTGGGGGATGACCGGGATGTGGGAGAAGCGGGCCGCCTCGGCGACGGCGAACAGTCCGAGCAGGACGGCGCTGAAGCCGACGGGCCGGGCCCGGAACCACCGGAAGGTGAACGGGGCCAGGGCGGTGTCGATCGTGTAGTTCGCCAGGAACCACAGCGGGATCGCCGCCCCCGCCGCCGCCAGGGCGACGATGCCGAAGCCGCCGGCGATCGCGCCGATCGCCAGCGCCAGCGCCCAGAAGGCGGCGAGCGCCGCAGCGGGGGCGACCATCCGCCGCAGCCTCGTGGCGGTCCAGTCGGCCGGGCGCACGCCTCGCCGCTCCGCGGACCGCAGCGAGGTGGCCGAGGCGAACCCGCCGACGAAGAAGAACAGCGGCATGACCTGGCCGATCCACGTGAACCAGCCGTACTCCGGGGCGTAGTCGAGGAGGTTGCCGCCATCGAGCTTGCCGTGGCGGAGCAGCACCACCGTGCCCAGCCAGTGGCCGACGGCGACCATCGCCATGGCGGCCGCCCGGTAGAAGTCGACCGCCCGGTTCCGGCCGCCCGGTGTCTGGGCGGCGAGGTCGGCCGCGGAGGGCGGGGAGGTGACGGCGAGGTGCACGGTGGAATCGGACATGGACCCAGTACGCCATGGACAGGTGTCCCGAGTCCCAGGGGGAACCCCCCAAAGGCGCCCGGGAGGCCCTCACCCACCCCTGCCGACCTGCGAAGATGTCGAGCCGGTCGCAGACCGTGCCGTCGGGGACCGGCGCCATGGCAGACGATGGATACGAACGAGCGGTCGCGGGTACGCCAGGGGGGCACAGGCATCACCCTTGAAAGGAGTCCAGACCATGGGCTCAGTGGCTTTCTCGTCTGGTTCCTGCACCGACCCGCAGTGCGTGGAACACGTCCGCCAGCTCATCGGCGCGCTCGAGCACCGTGACGTGATCGGCATGGCGAAGGGCGTCTTGATGGCCCGATCGAAGCTCACCCCTGACGAGGCCTTCGCGATGTTGTGCTCCGCGTCGCAGCGGGAGAACGTGAAGCTGTGGGAGGTCGCCGCCCGCATCGTCTCCGAGCATGCACCGCCGGTGGCGCCGCACTGACCCATCGGCCACAGGGGTCGAGAACCGGTTGCGCAAGGGGCCGGCCCCCAGCCGGCCGGTGATCCGGGGCGTTCGCTACGGTTCGCCCGTCGGCTGGAGGGGGAGGGGAGCTGCGTGGACATCAAGATGAGGACCGCTGCCGTGCTGGCGACGTTGCTCCTGGCCGGCGCCGTCGCCTCGTGCGGGTCGAACGGCGTCGGCAGCGAGGACGCCAAGGAGGCGGAGGTCGGCGAAGCCGCGTCCGTCGATGCCGAGACCACCCGAGGCGACGTCGACTGCGACGCCAAGGCGCTGGGCGAGGACCGCGAGACCGAGTTCATCGACGCCTACTACGTGGTCGACGGCCAGCTCGGCGACCTGTGCTTCGGCGACGAGGATCCGACCGTGACCGAGGCGTGGGAGTCGCTCACGGCGATCACGCCGCCCGACCAGCTGAACGACCTGGCCCTCTTCGCCGGCTTCGTCGTGCCCGAGGGAGCCGAGGCCGACGAGGCGAGCACCACCACGCTGGCGTTCGTGAACGCGATCGACGACGAGGGCACGGCGTTCCAGATGTCGGTCAACCTCGACGCCTACGACGAGGAGCCCGAGGAGGCGGACCTCACGATGGCCCACGAGTTCAGCCACGTGTTCACCGCCACGCAGAGCCAGCTCGACCGGTCGCCCGAGGCCTTCGACGCCTGCACCACCTACCTGACGAGCGACGGCTGCTACCGGCCGGACTCGCTCATGGCGGCGTGGATCGACCGGTTCGGGAGCTCCGACGACCTGGCGGGCGTCGACCCCGAGAACGAGGCCGAGATCGACGACGGCGCGGAGCTCTGCGCCGCAGACCCCAGCTTCCTCGGCCCCTACGCCGCCAGCTCGCCGGAGGAGGACTTCGCCGAGTCCTTCGCCGCGTTCGTGTACCGGGTCGAGGCCCCGACCCCCGAGGTCGAGGAGAAGCTGGACTGGCTCGCCGACCAGCCGGGCCTCGTCGAGTTCCGCGACCGGGCGGTGGAGGCGGGCCAGGGCCCGCTCGAGGGCACCTTCGAGGTCTGCGGCAGTTGAGTACCTGCACAGCGTGGTCCGACTGGTCGAGCTAGGCGGGTGAGCGGTCGAGGACGCGGTCGAGGGCGGCGACCACGTCGGGGGGCAGCGGCAGGTTGCGCAGGTCCCGCCACATCGGGACGATGGAGGCGGGCAGGTGGCTGAGCCCGTCGATCAGCTCGGGGAGGTCCGGCTCCGACGGGAACGTCGTGACGTCGCGGCGCCGGCCGAGGTACTCGAGGTCCACCAGCGTCCGCACGCACTTCTCGCACCGCCCGCAGTTGGTGCCGGGCTGGAGGTGCGCCCAGCAGACCCGGAGGTGCTCGTGCACCAGCGGGTCGTCGGCCACGGCGCGGAGCCGCTCCCGCCGGAACGGGAGGGCGTCGCCGTGCTCGACGGCCAGCACCCCGGGCACGCTCCACCGCTCGTCGAGCTCGGGGTGGGAGCCCCACGGGATGAGGCGGCTGGTGGCGTAGGAGGGTGGGATCACGAGGGTGCCGACCTCCGCCCGGAGGAGCAGCGCGATGCCCACCAGCGCTGCGCCGTGGGTGTGCTCCCAGCTGGCCTGGGCGAAGCAGTGGTGGTGCCGGAGGTTCGTCTCCACCTCGAGGGCGACCAGGCCGCGGGCCGTCGCCACCGCCTGGATCGACCGGCTGGCGGCCGCCCGGCGGTCGGTGTCGTCGAGCGGGATGTCGTAGCCGTGCACGAACAGCAGGTGCGTCGGCCGGTGGTCCCCGGCGAGGAGCGAGAAGAACGAGTCGACGCCACCGGTGAAGCACAGCGCCCGGCCCCGGGCCGGGTTCGGGCCCCGGCTGAGGTACCCGACGGCGCGGGACCACCGCGACGGCGGTGGCGTCCGGAGGTCAGCCGAGGAGGCGCCGCCCCACCACGACGCCATCTGGGCGATGTTCGCCTGAGCGCCGGCCTCCCACACGGGGTCCAGCGAGCGCGGCAGGTCGATCGCGGACCCGGTGCGCGCCGCGGGGATCGCGAGCGCCGTGGCCCACGCCTCGGGCACGTCGGTGAGCCGATGGCCGGGTGCCCGCACCCAGACCTCCTCGCCGTCGACGACGGCGCGGATCTCGTCCCCCTTCGCGGAGCGCACCGGCCGGTCGACCCGCCAGACGGCTGCGCCGGTGGTGGGGGAGGCGTGGTCCACGCCCCGGAGACTAGGGGGCGACCCCGATGACGGTCTGGGGTCGGCCTACTTCTTGACAGAGTCCAGAAGTAGGCAGACGATGGCTTCATGTCCGACGAGCCCGCTCCGGCCCCCGCCGAACTGCTCCGGACGCACGGGCTCCACGTCACCGCCCAGCGCCTGGCGGTGCTGCGGGCGGTCGCAGACCGGCCCCACGGCACCGCCGACGAGATGATCGACGGCGTGCGCGCCGAGATCGGCGCCGTCTCGCGCCAAGCCGTGTACGACTCGCTCGCCGTGCTGGTGGACAAGGGCGTCCTGCGCCGCATCCAGCCGGCCGGGTCATCCGCCCGCTACGAGCAGCGCGTCGGCGACAACCACCACCACCTCGTCTGCCGGGACTGCGGCCGCATCGTCGACATCGACTGCGCAACCGGCGAGACCCCGTGCCTCCACGCCGCCGACGACGGGGGCTTCGAGATCGACGAGGCCGAGGTCATCTACTGGGGCCGCTGCCCCGACTGCCAGCGCGCCGGCGCGACCGCACCGATCTGAGAACCAGGCAACCACCACCACAGCAAGGGGCTTACCGATGAGCAACGACGACCGCGAGACCGTCCCGGAGCACCGCTTCGACGACGAGCACGAGATCGACAACGAGCACGGCACCGTCACCACCAGCGACGAGCCGTCCGACGCCCGCTGCCCGGTCATGCACGCCGGCCACCAGGCCGTCGGCATCACCGCCAACCAGCACTGGTGGCCCGAGCAGCTCAACCTGCGGATCCTCCGGCAGGACCACCCCGCCGCCAACCCGATCGAGGGGTTCGACTACGCCGCTGCGTTCGAGGCGCTCGACCACGACGCGCTGGCCGCCGATGTCGACGCCCTCATGACCGACTCCCAGCCGTGGTGGCCAGCGGACTACGGCCACTACGGGCCCTTCTTCATCCGCCTGTCGTGGCACGCGGCCGGGACCTACCGCGTCGCCGACGGCCGGGGCGGCGGCGGCGCCGGCGCCCAGCGCTTCGCCCCGCTCGGCAGCTGGCCCGACAACGCCAGCCTCGACAAGGCCCGGCGCCTCCTCTGGCCCGTCAAGCAGAAGTACGGGCAGTCCATCTCGTGGGCCGACCTGCTGGTGTTCGCCGGCAACCGCGCCCTGGAGACCATGGGCTTCACCACCTTCGGCTTCGCCGGCGGCCGCCCGGACATCTGGGCGCCCGAGGAGGACGTGTACTGGGGTCCCGAGGACGTGTGGCTCGGCGACGAGCGCTACTCGGGCGACCGCGAGCTCGACGACCCGCTCGGCGCGGTCCAGATGGGCCTCATCTACGTGAACCCCACGGGCCCCAACGGCAACCCGGATCCGATGGGGTCGGCCCGCGACGTGCGGGAGACCTTCGGCCGGATGGCGATGAACGACGAGGAGACCGTGGCGCTCATCGCCGGCGGCCACACGTTCGGCAAGATGCACGGTGCTGCCGACCCCGATGAGCACGTCGGGCCCGAGCCGGAGGGGGCCCCGCTCGAGCAACAGGGCCTGGGCTGGAGGAACTCGTTCGGCACCGGCGTCGGCAACGACACCATCACCAGCGGCATCGAGGGCCCGTGGACCACGAACCCGATCCAGTGGGACAACGGGTACTTCGAGAACCTGCTCGGCCTGGAGTGGGAGGTGCACGACGGCCCCGGCGGTGCGCCCCAGTGGCGCCCGGTCGACGAGGCCGCCCGCCACTCGGTGCCGTCGGCCGGTGACCCCACCAAGATGGAGTCGCCGGTCATGAACACGGCCGACATCGCGCTCAAGACCGACCCTATCTACCGGGAGATCTCCCAGCGCTTCTTCGAGCACCCCGACCAGTTCGCCGACGCCTTCGCCCGGGCCTGGTACAAGCTGCTCCACCGCGACATGGGCCCGATCGACCGCTACCTCGGTCCCTGGGTGCCCGACGAGGAGCTGGTCTGGCAGGACCCGGTGCCGACCGTCGACCACGACCTGGTCGACGACGCTGACGTCGCCGCCCTCAAGGCCAAGGTGCTCGACTCGGGGCTCACCGTCTCGCAGCTCGTGTCCACGGCGTGGGCATCGGCGTCCACGCACCGGGTCACCGACATGCGGGGCGGGGCCAACGGGGCCCGCATCCGGCTCTCGCCGCAGGCGGAGTGGGACGTGAACGTGATCTCCGGCGTCGCCCGGGTGGTCTCGGCCCTCGAGAGCGTCCAGCAGGAGTTCAACGCTGCCCAGACCGGTGGCAAGCGGATCTCGCTGGCCGATCTCATCGTCCTCGCCGGCGGTGCGGGCGTCGAGCAGGCGGCGAGGAACGCCGGTCACGACGTCACCGTGCCGTTCCGACCTGGCCGCACCGACGCCACCCAGGAGCAGACCGATGTCGACTCGATGTCCTACCTGGAGCCGAGGTACGACGGCTTCCGCAACTACCTCCAGAAGGGCGCCAGCCTCGCCGCCGAGCACCTGCTCCTCGACAAGGCGTTCACCCTCGGTCTGTCGGCCCCGCAGATGACCGTGCTGGTCGGCGGGCTCCGGGTCCTCGGCGCCAACGCCGGGGGCACCGACCTCGGCGTGCTCACCGACCGGCCCGGGCAGCTCACGAACGACTACTTCGTGAACCTGCTCGACATGGCCACCGAGTGGGCGCCCACGTCCGACCTCAACGAGGTCTACGAAGGCCACGACCGGGCCACCGGCGCCCCGCGCTGGACCGGGACCCGCGTGGACCTGGTGTTCGGGTCGAACTCGGAGCTGCGGGCCCTCGCCGAGGTCTACGCCTCGAGCGACGGCGGGGAGCGGTTCGTCGACGAGTTCGTCGCCGCCTGGGTCCAGGTCATGGAGAACGACCGCTTCGACCTCGCCTGAGCCGCTTGACGCCCCACTAGCGGCGCGGTGGCCTCCTGCCCGAGGCCGTCGCGCCGTCAGGTCGCGTCCGCGGTCAGGTGCCGCTGGCCGCCTGGAACCGGCTGAGCTCGTCGGCATCGGCGAAGTTGACGATGCACCACGCCTCCTCGGTGCCGGCCCGGCGGAGCGCCTCGATGCGGTGGTTGCCGTCCTCGACCATGAAGTGGTCGCCCTTGGAGGTGACGATCACCGGCGGCGGCTCCCATCCCTCCTCCACCCGGGCGGCCAGATCGGCCACGTCGTCGCGCCACTCGTGCTCCTCGACCGGCGCCAGGACCGGGGCCCCGGGAGGGCCGGCGAGGCGGTGGAGCTGATCGAGCGGGATCAGGACCGGGCCCGCCCAGTTGTCCGGCCGCTCGGCGAGCATCCGCGCCAGATCGGCGTTGTCGCTGCCGGGGCTGGCGAGGAACCGGGCCACCCACGGGGCGAGCTCGCCGTCACGGGCGGCGGCCTCGGCGGACTGGAGGGAGAACGGGTGCTCATCGACCATGGTCACCGGTACCCAGGTCCCGGCGGCGTCAGCCGGGGGGCCGACCAGGTGGTCAGTTCGGCACGAGGTCGAGCAGGTGGCGGGCCTCGTTGAAGGAGTGGAGCATCCACCGGCCGGCGAGCTCGTCGTGGTTCCACTCGGTCAGGCCGGTGTTGGACGGCCGCAACTGGGCACCGGTGCCCGGACGGGGGATGTCGAACACGACCCGCAGCGAGGCCATGATCACCCCGGCGTGGCACACCGCCACCACGGTCTTCCCCTCGTACTGCCGGGCCAGCCGGTCCAGCGCGCCCCGGACCCGTTCGTGGAAGCTGTTCAAGCTGTCGCCGCCCGGGGCGAAGGGCCGGTCGGGCTCGGCCTCCATGTCGAACGTGCCGAAGCGCGGGTCGTACTCGGACCAGTCGAGGCCGTCGGCCTCGCCGGTGTGGACCTCGCACAGGTCGCAGTCGTGGCTCGAGACCTCCAGCCCGAGACCTGGGGCGATGATCTCGGCCGTCTCGATGGCTCGGGGGATGCGACTGGCGATCAGGAAGTCGGCCTCCATCCGCTGCGAGGCGAGGAGGTCGTCGCGGAGCGCCTCGGCCTGGATGCGGCCGAAGGGGGTGAGGCCGGCGCAACCGGTGGGCCCGGCGATGGGGCCGTGGAACCCGGCGTGCGCTTCGCCGTGGCGGACGAGGATGAGTCGCATCC
>JAOBWH010000022.1 GCA_025463265.1 Ilumatobacteraceae bacterium | reverse complement strand
CGACGTGCTGTCGTTCTGGCCGGACGAACCCGTGCAGGACGCCTACAACCGCCTGGTGCAGCGAGGCGTCGACGGGGGGCCGGTGCTCAGCGACGACGGGCGGCTGGTGGGCATGCTCAGCACCGACGACCTCCTCGTCCAGGAGACCCGCCTGCACTACCCGACGGTCATCTCGCTGTTCGGCGGCTACCTCGAGCTGCCGTCGTCGCACCGCAAGTTCGAGGAGGACCTGCGCCGGGCCGTGGCCGCCAAGGTCGCCGACGTCATGACCGACGAGCCGATCAGCTGCGCCGAGGAGGACCCGCTCCAGCGGGCGGCCGAGCTGATGCACGAGCACCACGTCTCGCGCCTGCCCGTCCTCCGGAACGGGGCCCTGGTCGGCCTCATCGCCCGCGGCGACGTGCTCCGGGCGGTCATGGGGGGCTGATGGGGCCCCCGCTGATGGGGTCCCTCGCTGGGCCCGCTCCATTCCCGCTGCTCGCCGGCGATCCAGACTCGGGCGCTGGCGGCGGATCACGCCGTGCCTGAGGCGCTGCTGAGCGACGGGGTCACCCACCTGCGCCCGGCGTGGGCCGAGGTCGATCTCGACGCGGTTGCCGCCAACGTGGCCGCCCTGGTGGCCCTCGCCGCGCCGGCCGAGGTGTGCGCGGTGGTCAAGGCCGACGGCTACGGCCACGGCGCCCTGGCCGTGGCCCGGGCCGCCCTCGATGCCGGTGCCACCTGGCTCGCCGTCGCCCTCCCGGCCGAGGGCCGAGCGCTCCGCGACGCGGGGATCGACGCTCGCATCCTCCTCCTGTCCGAACCCGACAGCTGGGAGGAGACGCTGCGGTGCCGGCTCACCCCGACGGTGCACCGGCCCGAGGCCATCGCGTCCCTGGGGGCCGCGGTGCGGTCGATCGGCGGCGATCCCGTCGGGGTCCACCTCAAGGTCGACACCGGCATGCACCGGATCGGCTGCCCGCCCGGCGAGGCGTTGGCCCGCGCCCGCGCCATCGTGGCCCACCCCGGCCTCCGACTGGAGGCGGTGTACACCCACTGCCCCGTCGCCGACGAGCCTGACAACCCGTTCACGGCGCGACAGGCCGAGCGCTTCGACGCCGTGGTGGCCGAGCTGCGGGGCGCCGGCGTCGGCGACTTCCTGGTCCACGCGGCCAACTCGGCGGCCACGCTGGTGCATCCGTCGCTCCGGCACGATCTGGTGCGCTGCGGCATCGCCGTCTACGGGCTCGAGCCCAGCCCCGCCCTCCGCGACGTCGGCGACCTGCGACCCGCGCTGTCGCTCAAGTCCAGGGTGTCCCACGTGCAGCACGTGGCCGCCGGGGTGGCGGTGTCCTACGGCCTGCGCCGGCCGGCCCCGGGCGACACCGTGCTGGCGACCGTGCCCCTCGGCTACGCCGACGGCGTCCCCCGCCGCCTGTTCGACGCCGGTGTCGAGGTGCTGGTCGGCGGGCGACGGTGCCGACTCGCCGGCAACGTCACCATGGACCAGATCCTGGTCGACTGCGGGCCGGGTTCGTCCGTCGAGGTCGGCGACGAGGTCGTGCTGCTCGGCCGCCAGGGTGACGAGGAGGTGCCGGTGCGCGACTGGGCCGACCGGCTGGGCACGATCACCTACGAGATCGTGTGCGGCCTCTCGCCCCGGGTTCCCCGCGTGTACCTGTCTCGTACCATCGGGACGTGACCGCGATGGAGGCGTTGGCGCTCGAGGCGAGCGTCTGCACCCGCTGCCCGCTCGCCGCCACCCGCACCCAGGTGGTGTGGGGGCGGGGGAACCCGGCGGCCGACCTGGTCTTCGTCGGCGAGGCCCCGGGGGCCGACGAGGACGCCCAGGGCCAGCCGTTCGTGGGTCGCTCGGGCCGGCTGCTCGACCGCCTGGTGGCCGAGGAGATGGGGCTCTCCGACGCCGACTTCTACGTGCTCAACACCCTGAAGTGCCGGCCGCCGGGCAACCGCGACCCGAAGCCCGACGAGCTCGACGCCTGCAGCGGTTGGTTCGACGCCCAGCTCGAGCGGCTCGAGCCCAAGGTCGTCGTCCCCCTCGGCAACTTCGCGACCCGCCGGCTGCTCGACACCACCGAGGGCATCACCCGGCTGCGGGGCCGGACCTACCCGTGGCGGGGTCGCACCCTGGTGCCCACCTACCACCCGGCCGCGGTCCTCCGGGGCGGCGCCCAGCCCATGGCCGAGATGCGGGCCGACCTGGTGCGGGCCAAGTTGGTCCTCGACGAGGTGGCGTCGTGAGCGAGGTGGCGTCGTGAGCGCGGTGGCGTCGTGAGCGCGACGGCCCGCACCAGCGACGTCGAGCAGACGCGCCTGCTCGCGGCCGCGGTCGCTGGCCTCGTGCGAGCCGGCGACCTGCTCCTGCTGGTCGGCGACCTCGGTGCCGGGAAGACGGCGTTCACCCAGGGCTTCGCCCGGGCTCTCGGCATCGCCGAGCAGGTCACCAGCCCGACGTTCACGCTGGCCCGCTCGTACACCGGGCGGCTGGTGCTCCACCACCTCGACGTCTACCGCCTCGACCGGTTGCAGGAGGCCGAGGACCTCGGGCTGGCCGAGCTGCTCGACGACGGCGGTGTTGTCGTCATCGAGTGGGGCGACGCCATCATCCCGGTCCTGCAGCCCGAGTACCTCGAGGTGCGCATCGTGCTCGGCGCGGGCGACGACGACCGGGAGCTCGCCTTCCGCCCGGTCGGCAGCGCCTGGGCCGCCCGAGCCTCGGCCCTCACCGCGGCGGTGGCGCCATGGTCGTGAGCGGCGCCATGGTCGTGAGCAAAGACCTGACACCGGCGAACGTGCGGCGGAACGGTGCGCCATCCTCACGGTCACGCCGCACGTTCGAGAAGGGGGGGTCGGCGTGCTGATCCTCGGGATCGACACGGCGACGCCGCAGGTGGGGGTGGCCATCGGGGGGCACGAAGGCGTGCTCGCGTCGTTCCACTCGGCGCGGGGCAAGCAGCACGCCGAGACGCTGGTGCCCGCCATCGACTTCCTCCGCCGGCAGGCCCGCATCGAGCTGGCCGACATCGGTGCGGTGGCCGTCGACATCGGACCGGGCCTCTTCACCGGGCTGCGGGTCGGCATCGCCGCGGCCAAGGCCAT
>JAOBWH010000013.1 GCA_025463265.1 Ilumatobacteraceae bacterium | reverse complement strand
GTCGGCGCCCTCCTGCGATCACCGGCCCATCCTCTGCTCTCAGGTTCCACCTGTCTGATCCGCTACCGCGGGCGACGCTCCGGCGAGGAACACTGCACCCCAACGCAATACGTTCGGCGAGGACAGGGCCTCGTGATCTTGGTGGCACGAGCCGAGTCCAAGACCTGGTGGCGGAACTTCCGAACCGACTGGGCGCTCGACGTCCTCATCGCCGGGACCTGGTGCCCGATGACCGGCCGTGCGGTCGAAGGAACCACCGACGATGAGGCCCTCGCATCGCTTCTCGAGACGTATCTCGCCCGGTTCCCACGTGCTGAAAGCTCGCTCCCTGGCAACACGCTCGCTGTGCAGGCCCGATCAGCCGTCATCGTGGCCTGCGAACCTCGAGCCACGGACCCGCCGGTGGTTGACCGGGTCGAGCCCGAACGGCTCGGCTCCGAGCCGACCTCCACGCCTCCGGTGTTTCGCATGCGTTGGGTCGACCGTGTCGGTGACACCTTGTTCCGAGGTCTCGCTCGCCTCGGAGTCGGCCCCGCCAGCGTGCTGACCACCACCGGTCGGCGGACTGGGATCGCGCGACGAACCCCGGTCATCCCGGTCCGGCAGGGAGATCGCCGCTGGCTGGTCGCCCCCTACGGGGACGTGGGGTGGGTACTGAACGCCCGGGCCGCCGGGCAGGTCGAGCTTCGCCACGGCCATGACGTGTCAACCGCCCGGATCAGAGAGGTCACGGCTGTCGAAGCTGGGCCGGTGTTGAAGCAGTACGTCGCAGTCGCGAGCGCCACCCGTCCCTACTTCCGGGCGGAGAAGACAGCACCGATCAGCGAGTTCATCGCCGAGGCTCACCTCCACCCTGTCTTCGAACTCACCGCCTGTTGACCACAGAGCCGGGCCGCGGGGCGCTGCCAACCACCATCAGACTCAGTGGGTGCCGTTGCGTCGAGTGTGCTCATCTCGGCGCCGACGCCCGCCCCGGACTTCGCGTTGCGGCCGCCTTCGACGAACTCGTGGGAGCAGTTTGCGATCCGACCGCTGCTCCCGGCAGAGCCGCGCTCTGGTGGGAGCCAACGCAACGGCGCCCCAGGGAGTGCCCACAGGTCCAACACCCCAGCAGGGACCTGCCGAGGACCGTAAGCTGTCACGGTGGTCGTCGTGAGGGCGGCAGACCACCCGAGCTCGGTGCGGTGTGGGCTGCATGGATCTCGAGGACGTGGTCGGCTCCGCGCTGCGTCGATGGCCTGGGAGGGTTGCCATGAGGGGACGACCGGCTCGATCGTGGACCGGAAGGGGATCGCGGCGGCGTGCGTTCGTCCCGGTGCTCCTCGCCGTGGGGTTGGTGGCATCGCTGGGGACGGCATCCACCGCTGTCGAAGCAGCGCCGAGCTCGACCTCGGCACCGAGCACCGTGTCCGGTCGCCCGTTGGGGGCCGTGGCAGGTCCGGACGGCGATCCGTCCCCGGAGGCGCCCCCGGGGTCGGACTCCGGTCGGGACATCCTCGGCGATGAGCCGAACCGCATCGACGACATTGCGGCCGCCAACGACGTGTCGGCGGCGAAGGCCGAGCGGATCCTCTCGGACGAGACCACCTTCGTGTCCGAGGGCGACCGCATCTTCTACGTCGAGCCCGAACCGCCCTCGTCGCACGCCGACGACGCCGTTGCGGTCAGCGCCGCCCCCTATGCCGACACGTTCAAGCTCAACAGCAAACCCGGTTCGTCGCGCACCATCTACCTCGACTTCGACGGGCAGACCGTGTCGGGCACCTACTGGGCCGTCGACGACGGCGGTCCGTTCTCGGCGCTCGCCTACAGCCCCGACGGTGTGGCCGGCTTCAGCGCATCGGAGCTCCAAGACATCCAGACCGTCTGGCAGGTCGTCGCCGAGGACTACGCGCCGTTCGACGTCAACGTGACGACCCAGGACCCGGGGATCGAGAAGCTCCGCCGATCCACTGCGGCGGACACGGACTACGGCACCCGCGTCGTCCTCACCGACTCCACGGCCGGCGAGGTGGTCGACCAGCCCGTCGGCGGGATTGCGTTCTTCGATGCGTTCGATGCGATCGGCGCGGAGCACGACAAGTCCCAACCGGCATGGGTCTTCGCCTCCCAGTTCGGGTCGAAGAAGGCCTTGGGCGACGTGGTGAGCCACGAGGTCGGCCACAACCTCGGCTTGGAGCACGACGGCTCACCAGCCGGGGAGTACTACAGCGGCCACGGCGTGTGGGCTCCGATCATGGGCAACAGCTACGTGAAGCCCGTGGCCCAGTGGAGCAAGGGCGAGTACAACGACGCCAACAACCCCGAGGACGACTTCGCGGTGATGGCCTCGCACGGTGCTGTGACCAGGGTCGACGATCACACCAACGTGCTGGCCACGGCCACGCCGCTCACATCGGCAGCCGACGGGGTGATCGCCTCGGCGACCGACCAGGACCTGTTCAAGTTCGTGGCGGCCAGCACGGGGACCTGGAACTTCCGCGTCGTTCCCGATGTCACGTCCCCGGACCTCGACATCAAGGCGACCCTCCTCAACGCCGCTGGCGCCCAGGTGGCGCAGGCCAACCCGACGGTGGTCGGGGTCGACGAGGTGACTGCGACCGGGCTCGACGCCAGCATCGCCTTCTCCGTGACGTCCGGGACCACCTACTACCTGCGCGTCGAGGGGTCGTCGCACCTGACGCCGGCGACCGGATATTCGACCTATGCGTCCGTCGGTCAGTACTCGGTGACGGCGTCGAGCGGTCCGGCGTGCGCGGCGCAGGACACCAACGAACCCAACGATTCGCTCGCCACGGCGGCCGTGGCCACGTCGGGCCTGGCGATCTCCAGCCGCACGTGCCGGCGCGATGTCGACTACTTCGGCGTGCCGGTCCTGCAGGGCCAGTCGGTGGGCTCCTCGCTGCTCTTCACCCATGCCCAGGGCGACCTGAACATGGCCCTGTTCGACCCGAGCGGGGTCCAGGTGGCGTCGGCGACCTCGACTGCGAACAACGAGACCATCAACCACACCGCGGCGAAGACGGGGATCTACGTGATCGAGGTCTCCGGCAAGGACGGGGCCGCCAACACGTACTCGCTCACGATGACCAGTCCGCTGTGCCCGCCCGATGACTCCCTCGAGGACAACGACACCTCGGCGGCGGCCAAGGCGCTCCAAGCCGGTGTCGCAATCCAGGCCATCAGCTGCGTCGGCGACCAGGACTACTACTCGTTCCCGGTGCCGGCAGACGGCGCAATCGAGGTCGAGCTCGACCACGCCAGCCGCTTCGGCGCTGTCGCGATCCAGCTGCTCAGCTCGACGGGCACCATCATCGACGAGGACCAGAACGAGTTCGGCGACGACACCCTCTACGTCTCGGAGTCCTTCGCGTCCAGCTCGGATGTGCGGCGCATCCGCGTGGTTCCGGGATCGAAGAACTCGATCTACTCGCTCGTGCTGCGAAGCGGGCCCCTCGCCCCGACGGCGGTGAGCGCGGTCGCGGGCCCGGGGTCGGCCACCATCAACTGGACCGACCCCACCAGCAATGGAGGCGCGCCCATCTACGGCTACGCCGTCACGGCGTACGTGGACGGGGTCGAGGTGCCTTCGACCACCTCCGACACCAAGCCAGCCGTGGTCTCGTACCTGGAGCCGGGCGTCAGCCACACCTTCAAGGTCCGTGCGATCAACTCCGTCGGCCAGGGCGCGCCCTCGGCGGCGTCGAACGCCGTGACGCCGCTCGCTCCGCTGCTGCCGGGTCCCCCATCGGGCGTCAACGCCACCCCCCGGGACGGGGGCGCGCTCGTCTCGTGGGCCCCTCCCGCCGACGACGGCGGCGCCTACCCCACGGGCTACGTGGTGACGCCCTACATCGGGGCCACCGCGCAGTCGCCGCGGCAGTACGGTCCGGACTCGTTCCAGCAGGAGGTGACCGGCCTCACCAACGGAACCGCCCACACGTTCAAGGTGGCCGCCCAGAACGCGTCGGGGACCGGAGCGCAATCCGCCGCTTCGAGTCCGGTCACGCCGGTCCCCGTGCCCGGCGCGCCGACGGGTGTGGTCGCGGTCGCCGGCTACGAGTCGGTGAAGGTGTCGTGGACGGCCCCTGCGCCGAACAGCTCTGCGCCGATCACCGACTACCTCGTCACGGTGTTCTCCGGCGGCAACGAGTACACGGACGCCCTCGTGGGTGGCGCGGCCACGTCGATCACGATCGACTTGTACGACCTGCAGCCGTACACGTTCAAGGTGGCAGCCAAGAACGTCGCCGGGACGGGTGTGCGCTCGGCGGCGTCCAACTCCGCCACGCCGAACACCACACCGACCGCCCCCGGCGCGCCGACCAACGTGAGCGCGTACGCGGGCAACGGTGGGGCCACCGTGCAGTGGTCGCCAGCACGGGAGAACGGGTCGCCCATCACCGGGTACGTGGTGACGCCCTACATCGGCGCAACCGCCCAGGCGCCGCGCACGTTCAACAACTCGGACACGTTCCAGACGATCACCGGGCTCACGAACGGGAGCGCGTACACGTTCAAGGTCGCCGCCAAGAACGCGATCGGCACGTCTCCGCAGTCGGTGGCGTCCGACGCGGTGACGCCGGCTGGGCCGCCCGGCGTGGCGACCGGCGTCACTGCCGTGGCCGGCAACGGGAATGCCACCGTGTCGTGGACGGCCCCGGCGTCCAACGGGGGTTCGCCGATCACGGGCTACGAAGTGACCGCGTACACCGGCGGGTTCCCCGCCAGCTCCGAGTTCCACGAGTCTCCGGCGACCACGCAGACGGTGCCCTCGCTCGCAAACGGGACGAGCTACACGTTCACCGTCACCGCCTACAACGCCGTGGGCGGCGGGACGGAGTCCGCCGCATCGAACGCGGTGACGCCGAACGCCGTCGCGTCGGTCCCGGGCGCACCGACCGGTGTCGCTGCGGTAGCAGGGAACGCGCAGGCCACGGTCTCGTGGTCGGCGCCGGCGTCCAACGGCGGCTCGGCCATCACCGGCTACGTGGTGACGCCGTTCGTCGGTGCCACTGCGCAACCGCCCCTGACCTTCAACTCCACGGCGACGTCGCAGCCGGTGACGGGCCTGACCAACGGGACCGCCTACACCTTCAAGGTGGCAGCGAAGAACGCCGTCGGGACCGGGACCGCGTCGGCCGCGTCGAACGCCGTGACGCCAACCGCCGTGGTGCCCGGAGCTCCGACCAGCGTCGCTGCGGTGGCGGGGAACGCGCAGGCCACGGTCTCGTGGTCGGCGCCGGCGTCCAACGGCGGCTCGGCCATCACCGGCTACGTGGTGACGCCGTTCGTCGGTGCCACTGCGCAACCGCCCGTGACCTTCAACTCCACGGCGACGTCGCAGCCGGTGACGGGCCTGACCAACGGGACCGCCTACACCTTCAAGGTGGCGGCGAAGAACGCCGTCGGGACCGGGACCTCGTCGGCCGCGTCGAACGCCGTGACGCCAACCGCCGTGGCCGTCGCGCCGTACGCGCCCTTCGCTTCGTGGTCGGCGTTCGTCCAGCGCCAGTACATCGACCTGACGACGAAGGCCCCGAGCTCGTCGGCCCTGAGCGCCTGGGTCACCGCTCTCGGCAACGGGTCGAAGGCCAAAGGACAGCTCGACGATGAGCTGCGGCGGGGCAGCGAGAACCTGGCGAACGTCGATCCGGTGGTGCGGGTCTACCGGGCGTTCCTGGGCCGGGCCCCCGACGCCGGTGGCTTGCAGTTCTGGATCCGCCGCAAGCGCAACGTGGCGCCTGCCAAGACCTGGACGGTGACGCAGATCGCCACCGAGTTCACGAACAGCAACGAGTTCAAGACGAAGTACGGGTCGCTGACGAACCGTCAGTTCGTGACCCAGATCTACACCGACGTCCTCGGCCGCACCGCGGATCAGAACGGCGTGAACTACTGGACCGGCAAGCTCGACCGCAAGGAGAAGACCAAGGCGCAGGTCGTGGTCGGGTTCTCGGAGTCGAACGAGTACAAGACGAAGCAGGCGCAGAACACCGATGTGGCGGTGGCCTACATCTACCTGATGGGCCGGGCCCCGACCCCCGCCGAGGCGTCCGACTGGGTCACCCGTCAGAAGGCAGGCACGACGCATGCGGTCCTGCTGACCGAACTCCTCAACAGCCCCAAGTACGCCACCCACATCACCGGCTGACCCGCCGTCGGGGCGAGTTGGCGCCGACAGCCGCACGTCACCAATCACCCGGGCTTCGGGCAGGAGCCACGTCGTGCTCGCCCGCTACGCGCGCAACAAGCACCTCTCCGACGCCTGCTACCTCTGGGCGTTCGCAACCCTCACCCGCAGCCCGGAGCCCGAGCGTTCTACGACCAGCACCCGCGCCGCCGGCGACACCCCCAGCCGAGTCCTGCGCAACGAGCAATCCGATCCTCGCTGCCGGGTCAGGGATCGGCGAGGCCGCCCACCGAGCGGACGAACTGGCACCGAGGACGGCCCCACGCCTTGGCTGCGAACGGCGCGGCGCTCCTCCCGATCCCGGGACAAGGACCGTGCGGCGTTCAGGCGCGAAAGCCCGCCCTGAACGCCGGTTTTGAGTTTCGCCGATCCTCCTAGGTGGGGGCTGCCGGTCCGCACCCGCCTCCCCCCTGATACGGACCGCAGCCCCTACGTGAGCTGACTGCCCGTGGTTCTGCACTGTCACACAGTGGGTAGGTGTTTCGATGGAGTCCCGCCTGCCTGAGGGATCCGCCGCCTGACGGACGTGGCGGGGCTCCACGTTGTCAGTCCTGCAGTTCGGCTCTTCGGGATGGGAGGGGCGCGTTGGCGCCTGGTGGCTGCTGGGCGATCGTCCTGGACGTGACCGCTTGGCGCGCCTCGAGCTGCAGCGGTGCGAGATCAGCGACGTTGCGGGATGCGGCAGTGCTTGATCGGCGCTGCATCCGGCGCCGGCTGGTCCTCGGGATCAAAAGCGCAGACAGGATCAGGTCAACCCTTGCCCCCTAGCCCTGGGGTGGTTCCGCCACCTCGCTGGCAACCGAGCAACGGCCTGGTCCGGCGGGTCCGAGCCGCCGACCAGATCAATCCCGTCGCCGTCGCCGCCATGGCCGAGGTTGGCATCGACATCACCGGGTCAGCGTCAGAGACCGTCCGTCAGCCCATGGTGCCGTTCTGTCGAGTGGCGCCTGAACATCCGTCGAGCGTTGGAACTCCTCACCATTCCGCTGCGGATGACCCCGAAGTCAAGAACCCACGTCGAGGCCGTCGGCCATGTTCCCGCCGCGCGTACCGGTAGCAGCTCGAACTCGTCCGACCATCCTGCCCCTGTGTGTCCTTTCATGCGCTCACCCAGATTTCTTCATTCCCGCGGTCGCTGGTCCGATACCTAGACCCAACGGAAGCGAGCGTCAGCCGAGCGGTGTGAGAGAGGACCCTGCTGTTGCGGGGCGGTCCAGCTGGGCACGACGGCGCCGAAGCGCGAGCAGGAGCAAGCCGCCGATCGCAGCTGCGGCTGCGGGTTGCGTGATCGGGGGGACCGAGCTCGAGGTGGCGGGCGGCGGATCGGTGATGCGGATCGGACAGGACTCGGTGCGGGGCTTGTTGTTCCCCTGCTGGCTTCCGGTCTGGACCAGGTAGTACCGGTCCAGCGGAGCGTTGGCGGGCACCGTGATGGTCCGCGTCCCCGACGCGGGCCAGGCGCCGCTGCCGAGGGAGTAGCTCACACCGTTGGTCATTCGCTGGGTGAGGGTGAGGGTGACCGGCTTGGCCGTGTTGAACGGCGGCGTGCCCGGCACGAGGGTCCAGGAGGTGGACGTACCTCGCACCAGCGTGAGTGGGTTGCCGGCGCCGCAGCCGCTGCGGCTGACCGACTGCGTGACCACGGTGATGGACCCCGACCGCGGGCAGGCACGGGACCGCACCGTGATCGTGTAGCTCCCCGCCGGGTAGGCGTCCGGGATGACCGCGGTGAAGGCGAACGTGCCGTTGAGTGCCGCCTGTACGGTACCGAGGGTGACCGTTGCGGTGCCCGATCCGCCGATGGTGAAGGTCAACGTGTCGTTGCTGCCGGCGACGCCGGAGATGGTGATCGAGTCGCCGGGCTCGACGCTGGCCTTGTTGGAGACGAGCTGGCGCGGGGTGTACGAGCCGCAGCCGTTGGGCGTGGTCGTCGTGGTGGTCGTCGTCGACCCGCCGGACCCCCCGCCGCGCGAGCACAAGATGATGTGCGAGATCGCCTTGCCCGAGGGGTGGAAGTAGGGCCCCGGAACCGGGTTCGGGTACTCGGCGTGGGGATCGTTGGTGGACGATTCCGAGCCGGCCTTCACGACGAGCATCGACCACGTCGTCCCGGCCGGCGGCGCCGCCAAGGTGTAGGGGGTCCCGGGCGCTTCCTGCTTCACGCAGGTGCCGTACCCGATCCCCGACCAGTAGGACGGCTGGTTCTTGTCGTCGGCTGCTGCCGGGCTCGGCGCCACGGCCAGCACGACCGTTGCCGCCGCAAGCACTGTCAGGATCGTGCGCGGTCCATGCTTCTGGAACATCCCCATGTTCATCCCCTCCCCAAGGTTGAGGGGTTGTCTATCGCGGATTCTCCTCAAGAGTGAAGTCAAACGTCCGATAAGACGTGTCCGATGTCTCTACCTGCACACCGGCGCCCGACCCGGCCCGTGTCACCGGGGGTGCGATCCGGATGGTTCCGGTCTTCGGTACCACGACGACGCGCACGGTCCCGTCGTTGACCAGCGGCTGCCCCACGACCTCGAGGCGGTGGCGGGGCCCGGGGGCCGTCGCACCCGTGAGCCGGATCGTCGCGACCGCCGTCGCACCGGGCGGCACATCGATCCGCAGCGTGTGCCGCCAGTACCCATCGTCCTCGTTCGACCGAGCCGGAACTCGCTTGCCGTCCACACGGGCATCGACCAGTTCCAACGTGCTCAGGATCGTGAGGTCCGTGACGTTGGTGCCGGAGGGGCGCCCCAGCTCGTTCCCGAGCACGAGCGGGCTGAGCCCGCCGGGAGGAGCGGCGTTGGTGAGGGCCACCTCCACCGTTCCCGTCACCTCCCCCGTCTCGGGATCCCAGGCGAACGAGGCGTCGGTGTCGCGCCGGAGGTAGGCGTCGATCTTGGACGGGTTCGCGTTCCGGTTGATGATTCCGAGGAGGTTCGCTCCCGAAGCATCGGGGAGCTCGCGCGTCACGCCCATCCGGGTCAGGAGAGCAGCGTCGTCGCCGTGCAGCGAGACGAACGCGAACCGGCCCTCAGCAACGATCCGGCCGAACCGGTCGCCCAGGGCGCGCGGGTCCGGGAGCTGCGTCTTCGTCAGCTTGTCGAACACGGTGCGGACCAGCCCTTCGACCGCGGCGTCGCCGAGGCGCTGCGTCGGGAAGCGCACGAACTGGTCCGACAGCAGGAACTTCGCAGCGTTGGACGACGAGACCTCGGTGGTCGGCTCCGCATCGGCGACCGGGATCGGACCGGTGATGCCGAGGAACCCGGCGAACGCCTCGGGATCGGCGTAGGCCACCGCATCGATGGATCGGCCGGTGCGCTCCTCGAACAGCTGCGCGCTGAGCCGGGCGACGGTAGCGAAGTCGGGGTGTGCTCCCCAGTTCTGTGGGAAGCGCCGCGGGTCCATCTCGACCAGGCTGGCCGGGTACGGCTCCAGCGTGTCTTCGGTCGACGCAGATGCATCGAGCACCAGGTCACCGGGGCCGCCGACGTCCACCAGGTCGATGGTGCCCCGGTCGAGGGTCACCTCCGCCCAGTTGCCCACGTGGCCTCCCAGGTCGCGCGCTTCGGCCGGGTTGCCGAGCAGGAACAGGTAGCGCCGGACGCCGCCTGCACCCAGGAGACGGGGGCCATCGACGGTCGCCAGCTTCGCCAGCTCGGTCTCGTCCTGGTAGGTGGCGAACCGGCGCTGCGTCTCCTCAAGCCGGTCAGAGACGGGCTCGAGCAGCCAGGGCGACTCCACGCCCTCCAGGTCGGCGAGGGCGGCGCGCATCTCGCGATCGACTGCCGCGACCGGGTCTCGGAAGCCGATCAGGACATCGACGTCGATCCCGCCTTCGGGCCGGTCGAGGTCGCGGTAGCGGATCGCACCGACGTTGTCGCTCAGGACTCCGGTGACCCGCGCCCCGACCCCCGTGGCCTCGCGCAGGGCCCGGTAGTTCTGGCTCAGCACGGGGATGGCTTCGATCGGCCGGAGCCAGGGCTTGCCCAGCGCGCCCTGGGCGGCGTGGAACTCCTCCGCCGCGACAGCGAACCGCTCCTCGGCTGCCGACTCGTCACCACCGGAGATCGCAACCATGCCGGCCTCCGTCTCGTCAACGGCGGAGGCGGCCTGCTTGCGGGCAGACGCGCTCAGGAGGACGAGCGCGGCGCCCATCACTACCACGACGAGGGCGACGACCGCGGCGGCGACCCTGACCTGGCGGCGAATCCGTCGAGGCGAGTTCCGGTAGCCCGAGATGAGGATCGGGAGGAACGCTCCAAGGGCGAGGAGCGCCGAGCTGCCCCGGATCCCTCCGGTGGGCAGGTCGAGGGCACCCAGCGCGATCAGCCCGCCCGCTGCGCCGCCCAGGACGCGGCTCCGCCGATCGGTGAAGACCAGCACGGCGGTGACCGCCATCGCCGTCAGTCCGACGACCACCCCGGCGCCCGTCCCCATACCTGCGACGCACGCCGCCGCCACGATGAGCGCCCACCGACGAGACCTCGACCCGGCCAGCACCATCAACCCGATGAGCGCCGCCGTCTCGACCGCGTCCAGCACCGCCACACCGGTCGGGCGAGGAGGCGACCGCAGGACGACCCCTGCTGCCACCACGGTGATGAGCGCCAGACCACACCACTCGCCTCGGGTCGTGCGGTGCCGGATCCGGCCGTGAGACGCCGAGCTCGCCGGGCGCGGTGCCACCTGAAGCGCGCGCAGCTGCGCTTCGTGCTCCTCGCTCAACAGAAGCGACTCGCGCGAGGTCGGACCATCCGTCCGACCGGTCATCGGCACCCCTGTGCCACCCTCGACGCGGGCCGCAAGGAGCTGACGGTGGACGCGCGCGCCGATCCTCGTCGCGGGCGCCGTGCGCGCGCACGCCGGCCGAACGGCACCTCCCCCCAAGTCACCACGCCCCAGAGGCTCCCACGTTTTCGCTCGCCGCCGCACGCGCACCGCACCTGACCCGGACATCTGTTCGCGTACGGAGCCCACGGGTGGCGTAGCAGTTCATCGTGCGCCGCGAGGTAGCTGGGGTGTGGGCGCTGCGATGCGATTCAGCGCGTCATGCTGCTCGCGTGGGTCCTTGGCATCAGAGGCCTGTGGAGGTCGGCACGACCACGGTGACCAATGGCGGCGGAGGGGCGACCGATCTGGGGGCGCTTCGGCAAGCCGGAGGTGCACGTCGGACCGGTTAGCCCGAGGGCCCGTACCCGGATGCGCACCCATCCCTTCGGTGGCGTCGGAACCGGAACCTGCTCGAGCTCGAAATTCGGCGCTGTTGCTTCCGCGGCAGGGGTGCGCGGCTCGGTTGGAGCGGACGCGATCGGGTGTCAGACCTCTCGTGCGAGTTCGTCGAATGCAGCCGCGACGGTCAGGCCAGGGAGCGCGTCGACGCCGAGTTCGTAGTGACTGCGTCGGAGGTTCTGCATGAACGCATGACCCCGGATCACGATCGAGGCCGTGCCGTCCCGTTTCAGGCCGCGCATCGGACGGAGCCTTGCCTTGAGCCGGCTGTGGTCGGCTTCGACCCGATTGTTGGCGTACTGGGTGGTGTCGTGATGGTTGCCAGGCAGCAGCTCCACGATCGTGCGAGCCAGCGCCGAACGATCGGTGGTCACCTCCGCTGGTTCGCCGTGTGCCTTGACCGCGGTCGAGAAGAACCTGGTAGCGGCCTGAGCGTCGCGCTTCTTCGACACGTAGACGTCGATGACCTGCCCGTTCTGGTCCACCGCCCGGTACTCCTCGGCGATGCCTCTCGATGGGGGGTGTCACGGGTCGTGTTGCAGTTTCGTGACACGCGTCTACCGCGACCGCACAGAGGGAAGAGGCCGCCACCGTACGTGGCAACTGCTGGTGATGGAGCCCGCACCACGGCGGTCGAACCCTTCAAGGAGCATCCCATGTCGCACATCGACCTCTCGCGCCCCGGTTCACCTCGAACCGTCGTCTCTGGAGCCCGGGCTCGATGGGCGGGCCTCGCTGCGGCCGCGCTCTGCGGGGTGATCCTCCCCGTCACCGCAAGCTCCGGCCAGGCCGGCCCGCCGACTGATCCGAAGGGCAACAACGGGACGGTGAAGGTCGACGGCGCTCCGTGGGACGACCACCCCGACAACGAGCCCCACCCCGGCTGCGCCTTCCAGATCGACTTCTACGGGTTCGACGAGGGGGTCGGCGATGCGCAGGTCACCTTCGCCCTCCAAGCCCCGACGACCGACGGGACCCTTGCGGTGGAGAGCGGCGACCTGACCCCGGCCATCGGAGGAGACGCTGCGGGCGGCGGCACTGACCTGGACGCCTCCGAGACCTACAAGCTCGGGTTCACGGGCGCTCCGGCGAAGCAGGGCTACCACGTGAAGCTGACGGTGCACGCGCCCGGGTCGATCGGAGCGGACACCAAGCACAAGGTGTTCTGGGTGAGCGACTGCGATGCCATGCCCGAAGCCACCACCACGACGACGGCCCCTCTCACCACGACGACGGCCCCCGCCCCCGATGCCGTCCTCCACGCCAGCGAGTCGGAGGGTACGCCTAGCGCCGTCGAAGGGCGCACCGAGGACGCGGCCCCCGCTGGGGCCGAAGCCGCCACGACCGCAGCCGCTGGTGCCATCCCGGTCCAAGGCTCCCCGGCGCTCACCGGCTGATCTGTCCTCGTCAAGCCGCCGTCCGTGCCGGACGACGGCCCGCATCCCAGCCGGCGCCAGGGCACCCGTCCCGGAAAAAATATCCCCCATAGGTGGGGTATAGAAACCCACCCGTACGGGTAATAGAACGCCGCTTCTGCCAGGGGGCGACCATTCGGGCTACAAGACCTCCGAAGAGTCACACGTGGAGCTGCCATGAGTCGCATGGAGATCGGAACCAGGACTGCGAGTACCGACCCCGTTGGGTGGGCGGCTCGCCCCGTGGCCGCGCTCGTGGTCAAGACCGTCGTGATCGTGGTGCCGCTGCTGGCATCGGTCGTGGTCAGCGTGGTTCTGGCGGGGCTCCTGCCGATGCCAGAGGCGGTGGGCGGCCAGGTGCTCTGGTGGGCGGCGATCTTGACGTCGTCGTCGCTGGTCCTCCTCGGTGGGGAGGCGCTGGCTCGGCGAACCCTGCCGCTCGTGGGCCTGTACCGGCTGTCGCTGCTGTTTCCGGGGCAAGCACCGTCGCGCGTGAACCTCGTGCGCCGAAGCTCCCGACGTGAGCTCGAGGTCCTGGCCGACCAGGTCCGCACGCACGGGTTGGGTGCCGATGCGGCAGAGGCGGCCATCACCCTGGTCCGGCTTATCGCTGCCCTCGACGCGCACGACCGCAGAACTCGGGGGCATTCCGAACGGGTGCGGGTGTACACGGACCTGTTGGCACATCGCTTGCACCTCGATGCCGATGAGACCAACAAGCTCCGATGGGCTGCGCTGCTTCACGACATCGGGAAGCTGAGCGTCCCCACCGAGGTGCTCAACAAGCCGGGCCGCCTCGATCCGCACGAGTGGGAGATGATCCACCGCCATCCCGTCGAGGGCGACCGCATGCTGGGCGCCCTCAAGGATTGGCTCGGTCCATGGGCGCTCGTGGTGCTGGAGCACCACGAGCGTTGGGACGGCGGTGGTTACCCGGCGGGGCTCGCCGGCCACGAGATTTCGCTGGGAGCTCGCTTGGTGGCGGTGGCCGACTCCTACGACGTCATGACATCGGTGCGCAGCTACCAGCCCCAGCCCCGTACTCCCGAAGGCGCCCGCGACGAGCTCGTCCGATGTTCGGGCACGCAGTTCGATCCGGGCATGGTGCGCTGCTTCCTCAACGTCAGCACCCGGCGCCTGTGGTGGCTGTTGGGACCGGCCACCTGGATCGTGCAGGTGCCGGTAGTCGGGCGAGCAGCGGCATCGGGGATCCGAGGGTGGAAGCCGGCGGCGGGGAACTTCAGCTACGTGGCGGTAGCCACCCTGGCCGTGCTGTTCCTGATGCCCAGCGCCGGCGGTCCCGGGGTCGGCGAAGTGGCGGCGGCCGATGCCCGCACCGTTCCCGCAGTCGTGGACCGGGGCGGACCCGAGCACGATTCCGGTTCCTCCCGCAGCTCGTCCCCCAAGCCGCGCCGCCAGGCTGGGGCCACCTCCGGAACCGCTAGCGAGCCTCCTTCTCCGGCAGCAGGCAAACCTGCTGGACCGGTTGCGAGCGAGCCGGTTGGACCTGCAGCGACCGGCAGCGGCGTCCCCCCGGTGACGACGACGATGCCCGCACCGCCGCCCACCACGCCCCCAACAGTGCCGGCACCGAACCCACCAGCACCTCCGTCGCCCAGTTTCCCACCATCCCCGCCGCCCAGCTCACCACCAGCTCCGCCCCACGGCACCAGTAGCAGCCCCGGCAAGGGCAAGGGCAACGGGTACGGCCACGAAAAGGGCAAGGGCAAGGGCCATGATCACCACGACGACGACGGCGACGGCGTCGACGACAAAGCCCGAGCCCTCATCGGAGAAGCCGACGGCGTGGTCGAGCGCTTGCGGCTCATCAACTCGTAGCCCGTCGATAGCTCGAACTGCTCTGCGACGACGCCTCGCGCTGCGAGGAACACACCGCAGCGCGCTTCCGCCGGAGCGGGTTCGATGTTCTGCGCCGTCAGCAACGATCGTGAGGCGCTCGAGGTGCTCGCCGGATTCATGAGTCCGGTCATCAACGACCCGGGACGTGTGGCTGCGATCCTGGCGGAAGCGGATGCGATGGGCTTCGAGTTCGACGACTGACCTCGCAGGCCTGTTCGATCACCGGTGCCATGGCCGCTACCCGGCGATAGGGGGCAGGTGTAGGCGCCGCTCGTGGGAAGGTTGTGAGTGCGCACCCGATGTCCGGTCCGACTGTCCAGGGGCGGCTCTGTGATCGCTGTCCGCTTCAGCCGGGAACGACGATGGGGTCGCCGCGCCACCGCTCGGCCATGTCCTCGCGGCCGATGCGCTCCTGCAGCAAGATGATTCCCTCCAGCAGAGCGTCGGGGCGGGGCGGGCAGCCCGGCACGTATACGTCGACGGGGATTACCTGGTCGACCCCTTTGGTGACCGAATAGCTGTCCCAGTAGGGGCCGGTGCCGGTCGGTCAGCGGGTGTTTCGCTGTTGTTCGATGATGCGCTGGGCGATTTGGACGATGGTTTTGCCGTCGTCGGCTGCGGCCTGTCGCAGGAGTCCCGATGCTTGCTGTGGGGTGCAGCCCTCGTTCGCCATGAGCATCCCGGTGGCCATGTCGATCTCCGATTGGTCGTCGACGTCGCGCTGGGCGGTTTCGAGGACGGTGCGGGCGGCGGCGTACTCGGGAGACCGGCTGACGGCGATCGTGACTTGGGTGGCGAGGATTGCGGCGACGGTTTCCGCTGTCTCGTCGAACTGGCCGCTGCGGCTGTAGAGGTTCAGGGTGGCGACGAGTTCGTCGCCCCACAGGGCGGGCACCGACAAGACGCTGGTCATCCCGGCGTCGCGAGCGGCGACGGCGAAGTGGGGGAAGAGCTCGAGAGGCTCCACGAGGTTGATCCGAAGGTGTTCCATCGTCCGGAACGCGGTGAGGCAAGGTCCGTCGTGGAAGTCGTACTGGACCATGTCGAGCTCCAAGGCGACCCGCGCCGTGGTCGCTGCGGTTGTCGGTCGGCCGTTGATCGAGAGCGCAATGCTGGCTGCGTCGCAGCGTGGCACCGACGATGTGCACACCTCAGCGATGTGAGCGAGTGCCCCGCCGAGGCTTGTCTGCGTCTGCAAGACGTCAGCGAGCTCACCGAGCGCCGACAGCAAGTCGTTCGAATCAGTCAACAGTTCCCTTTGCCTCTGGCGAGCACATGCGGTTGGAACAACCGAGTGTAGGAGACCCCTGCGTCCGCATCGGCAGGGCGCAACGGGGTCATTGGGGATGGCAGTAGTGTCGGGACCAGTCGTCGACTTGTCCTTGGGCCAAAGGGACGGGCCTCCGCCGGAAAGGCAGCCTTAGGTATGGTTCAGGACCCTCGTTCCCGCGCATTCGAGGCTCTCGCGCACTTGCTCGTGTCCGAAGACACGATCGCTGATGCCCTCACCGTTGTGCACCAGGTCGTCACAGAAACCGTGCCGGCCGCCACGCACGCCGGACTCACGACGGGTGATCAGCATGGAAACGCTGTGACGCCGATCTTCACCGACCCCGACGTGCCCGACATGGACCAGGCGCAGTACGAGTCCGACCGCGGGCCATGTCTCGACGCGTGGCGCACAGCACAGGTCGTCCGCCTCGGCGACCTTTCCGAAGCCACCGAGAGATACCCCGAGTTCGTTGAGGCGGCTGCAGCCCACGGCATTCGCAGCACCCTTTCGGTGCCGCTGGTCGCCAATGAAAAGTCGCTCGGTGCGCTCAACCTCTACGGGGCCGAAACAGATGGCTTCACCAGCGCCGATGAACGGTTCATCGTCGACATCGGCCCCGCAATGGGCGCCTTCCTCGCGAACGCCCAAGCTTACGGCCACGCCTTCGAGTTGACCGACCAGCTCAACCAGGCTCTGACGAGCCGGGCGGTCATCGACCAAGCCATTGGGTTCGTCATGGCCGGTGATCCGGAACTCGACGCCGCGGGTGCCCTCGCCGTTCTGAAAGCCGCTTCGCAACGTCAGAATGTCAAACTTCGTGACATCGCCCAGCGAACCATCGAGCGTCAGCCGCCCCCTGGCATGTAACGGGGCACCTACCGACGCCCGACCCGGCAGCGAGGATCGGATTGCTCGTTGATCGGGGCTGGTTCTTCGTTCAGCGTGTGGGTGGGTGCCCGGCCGGGTCTGACTCCAACTTCACCGGCTGACGTCTTCGGACTGTCTTGATAACGATCCGTCGACCCGGACCGGGCATCCACTCGGCCCCCATCGGTTTGGACGAAGTGACCTACTAGGAGCCTGTCTCAGAGGCCCATCGCTGTCCTGTCCGTCGCCCCGATCGGTGCGGTGCCACCCCTCACCGAAACGAAAGGGATGACGATGAACATGCCAGCACGGATCACCGGGGTGTCGACACCCACCTCGATGTCCACGTCGCCGCCGCGCTCGACGAACGGGGCGCCCTGTTGGGCGTCGAGTCGTTCGCGACCACACCTGAGGGCTACGCCGAGCTGCTCGGCTGGCTCGAGCGGTTCGGGACCGTCGAGCTCGCCGGCATCGAGGGCACCGGGTCCTACGGGGCCGGTCTCACCCGGTTCCTCCACGACCGTGATGTGGCGGTGGTGGAGGTCGACCGGCCCAACCGCCAGCGCCGCCGCCACGGCAAGTCCGATCCCCAAGACGCCATCACCGCCGCGCGTTCGGCGCAGTCGGGTGATGCGTGCGGCGCAGCGAAGACCCGCAACGGCCCGGTCGAGTCCATGCGGGTGCTGCGGGTGACCAGGGGCTCCGCGCGCAAGGCCCTCAACCAGATGCACGCCCTCATCGCGACGGCACCCGACGAGATCCGCAGCGAGCTGCGAGACCTCAGCGTCGCCCGGATGCTCGAGAAGGCGTCGAGCTACCGGCCCGCCGGCCGCCGCGATCCTGTTGCTGCGACGAAGTTCGCGCTGCGCACCCTGGCCCGGCGAGCCGTGGCGCTCGAAGCCGAGATCACCGACATCGACGCCATGTTGAAGACCCTCGCCGCCGAGACCGCACCCAGGCTCATCGCGACGGAACGACGCCGAGAGCGTCAATCGCGCTTTCGACGACACGCTGTGGCTCCGTCGGGCCCGCTCGGTCGGCCAAGCCCGGCAGCGCCTGAACCTGCTGACCTACGCGCTTGCCGTCAACGCGCTTGCGCTGCACCGCCATCGGCGTACCAGCAGCGCCCCGCCGCTCCCGCTCGCAGCCTGAGCCTTCCAAACCCGGTTCGACCCGGGTTTCGGCGCGACCCGACCCAGAATCTCGCCACCTCGAGCTGGCCAGCGGCGCCGAGATCGGCCCAAGGGCGCCGAACGACGACGGCCTACGATCGTCCGACCGTCGCCGGCGGCTCGAACACGGAGGTTTTCTTCCGCGTTCTCTTCCGGACCCGGGCCACTAGCTCAATTGGCAGAGCATCGGACTTTTAATCCGCTGGTTCCGGGTTCGATCCCCGGGTGGCCCACCCTCACAGCAACGATCTGGCCTCTGCCCCGACGCCCGGTGGCGGCCCGTTGTCCAACCTCTGTGCAACCCCCTGCGGTCGGAGGGTGCGGTCCGTCGCCTCCCCAGGTGAGACGGGGTCGCACGTTCGAGGCAGCACGCTGGGCCGAGGCCGGAGCTCCCTGCGAGGCGGGCGGGTCCGACCGGGTGCGGGGCGGTCGAACCCGCCCGGCCTCAGGGGGGTGCCGGGCTCTTACCCCCTGCGGCACAGATCTAGACCGTCCCGGCCTGAGACGCTCGACTTCGGGACCTCACTGTCGAGCCGATGGGGTCCTCGTGGAACAGGGTGGTCTCAGAACCCCTCCGGTATGGGGGCTCGCAGGCACGTCGGCAGGGAAGGGATGGTTGCAGTCCATCGAAGGCACCACATGCGCAGCACCATCACCCTTCCGCACGACAAGAGCGCTCCCCGGGTGGCCCGGACCTGGATGCGCCAGCAGATCAACGGCCTCGGCCTGAGCGAGTCCACGTTCAACAACATCATGTTGGCCCTGAGCGAACTCGTCACCAACGTGATCGCCCACACCGACTCGACGGCGACCGTGGTCCTCCGGACCGACGAGGCTGAGGTGTGCGTCGAGGTGAACGACTCGAGCAGCGAACCTGCGCAGATCCGACCCCTGGGCTCCGAGGCAGCTGGAGGGTTCGGCCTTCGCCTGGTCGAACAGGTCTCCCGGCGGTGGGGCGCCACCTGCCGACGAGACGGCTCGAAGGTGGTCTGGTTCACCGTCGCCGTGGCCTGACTTCGGAGCGGTCAGCTGGTGCGGATCTTCAGTCCGGCGGACAGACCCGTCATGTCCAGCAGCTGGCGCACCTGTGGTGCCGGATCGAACACGACGAACAGGCTGCCGCGGGCCTCGATGATCTCGTGCAGCCGCATGAGCATGCCGAGACCGCTGGAGTCGCAGAACGCCACGCCGCTCAGGTCGAGCCAGACCCGCTCATCATCGAGACGGTGCTGACGCAGGACGGCGCCCACGGTGGTCTCGCCGGACGAGAGGTCCAGGTCACCGGACAGGTACACGGTGAGCTGCCGCCCGGACCGATCGAAGGAGATGGCCTCCCCTTCCGCTTCAGGCATGGTTTCGGTCATCCTGCGCTCCTCCGACGGTCCGCTGGAACGTACCCAACGGTGACGATCGCAGACCAGAGACGGTCCGCCGAAACCCGCACCAGGCGGACGAGGTCCGCGGCGCGCCCCGCCTGCGGTCCGCGCCGCTGTCACTGCCTCGAACTAGTGTTCGGTTCCCGACCAAGGAGCACCGTCATGGCCAACGCCACCCAGACCCGCGATTTCCGCATCCGCCTCAAGTCCGCCCGCCAGGGCGCCGGTTTCACGCCTGGCGATCTCGCCGACGAGCTCGCCGCCTGCGGCAAGGAGATCACCGTCGAGGACATCATCAACTGGGAGAACGGCAAGAGCTCACCCAAGGCGTGGGAGGACCACGTCGTGGTCGCCACCGAGATCCTCCTCGGCGCCGACGGCCAGCTCACCGAAGCCCTGGGCTGGTAGCTCGGGCTACGGTCCGGACCGGCCCGACACCACCGAAGGGGACCAGCCATGCCGCTCGAAGGCGAGTACGAACCCGGAACGTGGGACATCGCCCGGGACCAGGTCGAGCTGTTCGAGTCGACCAACGGCGCCGAGGGCACCGTCCTGAACGGGGCACCGTGCGTCATCCTCACCAACCTCGGGGCCAAGAGCGGCAAGCTCCGCAAGAACCCGTTGATCCGGGTCACCGACGGCACCAACTACGCCGTGCTCGGCTCCATGGGCGGCGCACCCAAGTCCCCCAACTGGGTCACCAACATCCGCACCAACCCGCTGGTGGAGCTGCAGGACGGCCCGGTGAAGCGTGACTACCTCGCCCGAGAGGTCGAGGGCGACGAGCGCGCCGAGTGGTGGGGCCGCGCCACGGAGGCCTGGCCGGCCTACGACGACTACCAGGCGAAGACCGAGCGGGTCATCCCCGTCTTCGTCCTCACGCCGGTCGACTGAGCTCGCGCCGGGCGCCATCCACCGGCACGGGGATCTGACCCGTCGGGGCGGGGGCCCTCATGTTCCCTCGGGTCGGGGCCGATAGGGAGTCTTCCGACGAAAGCCCTGGTGATGGCGTGAGCGCAGCGATGAGGAACCTGCACGTCCTCGTGGCCGAAGATGACGTGGCACTGCTCCAGCTCGCCGCGATGATCCTCGAGCAGGACGGGTACGCCGTGCTCAAGGCCTCCGACGGCGCGCAGGCGCTCGAGACGTCCCGTGTGGCCGATCGGGTCGACATCGTGCTCACGGACGTGGTGATGCCGAACCTGGACGGGTTCGACCTCGGCCGGGCCCTCGCCGTCGAGCGGGTCGGCATCCGGGCGGTGTTCACCACGGCGCTCATGGGCGAGGTCGCCAAGGCGTCGGCTCGGGAGTTCGGCTGCGAGCTCCTCCCCAAGCCGTACACCCCGGCCGAGCTCCGCCGGGCCGTGGCCGAGGCTCGCCCGCTCCAGGACCCGACCGAAGGTGGGGACCGATGAGGGTCCTCGTCGTCGAAGACCACCTCGACACCAGCGAGCTCATCCGGCTCACGCTCACCCGCGACCACCAGGTGGTCGAGGTGGCGAGCACCGGCGAGGAAGCCCTCTGGATGGCAGAGGAGTTCGAGTTCGACCTCGTCCTGCTGGATCTGGCCCTCCCCGACACCGACGGGGTGGACGTGTGCCGGACGCTCCGCGAGCGCGAGCAGTGGATGCCGATCCTGATGCTCACCGGCCATGCGGCCATCGAGCAGCGCGTCACCGGCCTGAACGCCGGCGCGGACGACTACCTCACGAAGCCCTTCGCACCCAGCGAGCTGGTCGCCCGGATCCACGCCCTGCACCGGAGGGCGCCGAAGGAGCGCCCGACCGTGCTCACCGTGGGCACGTTGACCCTGGACCCCCAGAACCGCGAGGTCCGCCGGGACGGGGCGGAGGTCAGGCTCCGGCCGAAGGAGTTCTCCCTGCTCCACCTGCTGATGAACCGCCCTGGCGAGGTCCTCGACCGCGCCGAGATCCTCGACAGCGTGTGGGACATGAACTACGACGGGATGTCGAACACGGTCGACGTGCACGTGAAGTCGCTCCGATCCAAGATCGACAAGCCGTTCGGCTGCGACACCATCGAGACCGTGTGGCGGGTCGGCTACCGACTCCGCGTCGATTGATTCGCTGACGATGACGCCAGTTCCGACGAGCAACCGTTCAGAAGGTCGCGACGCCTGCCGATCGGCACGCATCGTGAACGAGGACGTGAGCAGGCCCCTGGGTGGTCGCACCACCGCCGGGTCCGCCACCAGCACCGACCCGATCAGCATCGACCCCGCCAGCGTCGAGGCCCTGCTCGCGTCCGCGCTCGCCCTCGAGTACGAGGCCAACCACGATTCCGTCACCGGCCTGCCCAACCGCCGCCTCTTCGTCGAGGCCCTGGAGGCATCGCTCGAGCGCACCGCCGGCTCCGGTCGCCACACGGGAGCGGTCTTCGTCTCCCTCGACGGGTTCAAGACCATCAACGACCGGTTCGGCCACGTCGACGGCGACGAGGTCCTCCGTGCGGTCGGCGAGCTGTTCGAAGGACTCGTCGACGACGGTGACACGGTCGCCCGGTTCGGCGGCGACGTCTTCGTCGTCTGCATGGACGACGTGGCCGGGCCCGACGAGCTGCTGGCCCGCGTCACCCGGCTGCAGTTCTGCCTGCGTGCCCCGTTCCGCGTCCGATCCCAGTCCCACACGCTGAGCGCGAGCATCGGCATGGCCCTGTCCACCTCCGGCACCGGGGCCGAGACGCTGCTGCGCAACGCCGACGTGGCGATGCACGCCGCCAAGCAGGCCGGCGGGTCACGAGCGGAGCTCTTCGACGAAGGGCTCTACGCCGCGCTGCAGCACCACCAGGAGCTCTCGGCCGAGATCGCCGCTGCGATCGACAACGGCGAGTTCAAGACCCACTTCCAACCCGAGGTCGCGCTGCGGACCGGCACGCTCGTGGGCTTCGAGGCACTCGCACGGTGGGACCATCCCAAGCGAGGGTGGCTCGGTCCGTCCGAGTTCCTCGACATCGCCGAGATGAGCGGGACCATCAGCGAGCTCGGCCGCCAGGTCCTCGCCGACGGCTGCCAGGCGCTGGCGTCGTGGCTGGACCGAGCCCCCGAGCAGCACCTGTCGGTGGCCGTCAACGTGTCGCCGTTCCAGCTCGCCGACCCCGGGTTCCCGAGCGACGTCCGGTCCGCCATCCGAGAGGCCGGCGTCCCGGCCGGACGGGTGTGCCTCGAGGTCACCGAATCGTCGCTCATGGACCCCGACGCCGCCGCCGAAGCGCTCCGCAACCTCAAGGCGATCGGCGTCACCATCGCCATCGACGACTTCGGCACCGGCTACTCCTCACTGGCGCGGCTCAAGCGGTTCCCGGTCGACCTCCTCAAGATCGATCGGTCCTTCGTCGCCGGGCTCGGCTCCGATCCCGAAGACGAGGTCATCGTGGCCACGGTGGTCAACCTCGCCCGCTCGCTGGGGATCGACGTCATCGCCGAGGGGGTCGAGTCCCAGGAGCAGCTCGAGATCCTGGCGAGCTACGGGTGCGAGCTCGCCCAGGGCTTCCTGTGGAGCCCGGCGCTGCCCCCGGACGAGGCCGCGAGCTACGCCGCCAGCGACGAGCCGCTGCGCCACGCCACCACGGCGCCGTCGGCCCCCACCACCCTCGTCCCGCAACGGGTCGAGGCCACCAACACCATCGCCCTCCTGGTCCACGAGCTGGCGACCCCCATCACGGTCATCGGCGGCTACGCCGATCTCGCCCGGCACCTCCCGGGACCGGAGGACACGACGCTGCTCGACACCGCGCTCGGCGCCATCGAGCGCGCCGCGGCCGACATGACCGAGATCCTCTCCGCCATGGCGGACACCCGAGCACTCGACGAGGGGACCCTCTCGCTCGACCGCCACCCGGTCGACGTCCCGGACCTGCTCTCGGAGACCGTGGCCGAACGGTCGATGGCCAACGGTCGCAACCCGATCACCCTCGCCCCGTGCGACCCCGTCTGCGGCCTCATCGACGCGGCGTGGACGAGGCAGATCTTCACGAACCTGCTGTCCAACGCCGAGACGTGGAGCCCGCCCAGCACCCCGATCGAGATTCACATCGAGCCGACCGAGCGCACCATCTTGGTCTCGGTCATCGATCGAGGTCCCGGGGTCGCGGCCGACCGCATCGGCGACCTCTTCCGGAAGTTTTCCCGGCCCGACCGGAGCAACAAGGGGACGGGCCTCGGCCTCTACGTCGCCCGCAAGCTCGCCCGGGCCCAGGGCGGCGACATCCGCTACCTCCGAGCGGACAGCGGCGGCAGCCAGTTCGTCGTCGAGCTCCCCCGAGCCTGACCGCAACCTGAGCACGTGCCTGAGCACGTGCCTGAGCAAGCGCCTGAGCAGGGCCTGAGCAGAACCTGACCGAGACCTGACCGCGACGCGTCTGGTCCGAGCGTTCACCTGGTCGGGACAACAGTGACCCGAGCGTTCATCGTTCGGTCATCGGTGCTTGGCGATGGTGGGCCGACCAACCGTCGACCCGCCGCGAGGCAGGAGAACGCTCATGAGCCCCACCTCGGCCACCGCCAGTCCCACGCGACCCATCGCCCTGTACCCCTCGGGCCCTCCGAGCCCGGAGGAGGATCTCGAGCACCGCCTCGGGCTCGGGCTCCACCCGGACCACGAGGACGGCGACGGCGATGACGACGGCGCCAGCTACGAGGTGCCCGGCCTGCCCGGCTCCTTCTGCCTGCACTACCAGCCCGAGATCGACCTGCAGAGCGGCGCCGTCGTCGCCTGCGAGGCGCTGCTGCGCTGGCAGCACCCTCACTTCGGCCTGCTCCGTCCCGGCGTGTCGCTCGAGGGCACCCGCTGGCACGACCGGCTGCCGGGGATCGAGGGCTGGGCGATGTCCCAGGTCTGCCACCAGGCCGCCCGCTGGGGCGGCGACCCGTTGCAGCAGGTGGCGTTGAACGTGAGCGCCGCCTTCTTGACCGGGCCCTCGTTCTTCGAGTCCCTCGATCTCGCGCTGGCCTCGTCGGGGATCGATCCGACGGTGCTGGCCATCGACGTGCCCGTCCGCGTGGCGGCCGCCGACCCCGGTCTCCTGCGGTTCCTCACCGAGGACCTGGCGGAGCGCGGGGTCGGGGTGACCCTCGACGGCGTGGGCGCCGTGCCCCCGCACCAGGTGCTGCGCCAGATCCCTGCGGCCGCGTGGAAGATCGACCTGGCGACCGGACGGGGCCGCGCCGGCCTCCACCCCTCGGTGGCCGATGCCGTCGCCGGTGCCCACGAAGCGGGGGCCGTCGCCACCGCCAAGGCCGTGGAGGACCTCGATCTGCTCCAGGCCGTGCGCGACCTCGGGTTCGACCGGGCCTTCGGCTACGCCATCAGCCCCGCCGTGGGCGCCACCGCCATGCACCAGATGTCGGCTCGCGGATCCGTCGCCGAGGGACCGCTCTTCGGCCCCCGCACCGACCCGACCCCCTCAATCTGAAGATGATCGTGGACGTCCACGGTTCGTTCCAGACCTCGGCCACCAAGAAGGCCGCCGCCCGCGTGGTGGCCGCTCAGGAGGCCTTGTAGACCAGGCCCTGGTCGCCGTTCGTGATGGTGAGGGTGTCGCCGTCGACGGTGTAGGTGGTCTCGCCGTCGAGCACGGCGAGCACCTGGTGCTCGAGCTCGCCGGCTGCGCCCGGGCACGCCATCCGCGTGAGGGCCATGGGCGAGAAGGTCAGGGCGGTGCCGGCGACGGTCAGGGTGCTCGATCCGCGATTGCAGCCGGCGAACACCTGGGCGTTGGCATCGCCGTCGATGGCGAGCGTCGGCGGTTCCGCACCCGCTGGCAGGGGGTTGACGGTGTCGCCGACGACGGTCCCGGCGAGCGTCCACGCCGTCTCGGTGAGCGGAGCCGGCGTCGCGTCGGGCAAGGTGGTGACCGCCTCAGGCGTCGACGTGGTGGTGGCCTCGGCCGCCGTCGCGGTCGTGGTGGCGCCGCTGCCGGAATCGCTGCTGCCGCACGCGCCGAGCGCGAAGCCCGCCGTCACCACCAGCGCCCCCGCAGCGAGGCCGCAGCGGACCCGACCGACCCGGACGACCTGCATGCTCGCGTTCTCGCTCATCCGGGTGACCTTAGGTCCCGAGAGGTAGACATCCGAGGTGCACGAACCGCTGCCGTTCGACGAGTCCGAGACCACCATCTCCACCGGCGAGCTGCCCAGCCTGCTCGAGGTCGAGCAGTTCCTGCACGAGGCCTACGGCCACTACCGCCATGACGACGACGGTGCCGTCGCGGACTACATCCCTGCGCTGGCGAACGTCGATCCGACCCTGTTCGGCGCGTGCATCGCCGGCGTCGGGGGCAACGTGGCCGAGGTCGGCGACGCCCTTCGACCGTTCTCGATCCAGAGCGTGTCCAAGGCGTTCGTGTTCGCGCTGGTGTGCGACGCGCTCGGCCACCTCGAGGTGCTCGACAAGATCGGCGTCAACGGCACCGGCCTCCCGTTCAACTCGGTGATGGCCATCGAGCTGAACGCCGACCGCACCATGAACCCGATGGTCAACGCCGGCGCCATGGCCACCACGAGCCTCGTCCCTGGCGCCACGGCCGAGGACAAGTGGGCGTTCATCCAGGCCGGCCTGTCCCGCTTCGCCGGCCGGGACCTGGAGGTCGACGACGAGGTGTACCGGTCCGAGACCCAGACCAACCTGCGCAACCAGGGCATCGCCCACCTGCTTGACGGCTACGGGCGCATGTACTTCGACCCCGACGCGGCCACCGACGTGTACACCCGGCAGTGCTCGTTGAACGTGTCCGCCCACGATCTGGCGGTGATGGGGGCCACACTCGCCGACGGGGGCATCAACCCGGTCACCGGTGAGCGGGCCATCGAGGCCCCCAGCTGCAAGCGGGTCCTCGCCGTGCTCGCCACGGCCGGCCTCTACGAGCGCTCGGGCGACTGGCTCTACGAGATCGGCATCCCGGGCAAGAGCGGCGTCAGCGGCGGCATCGTCGCCATCGCCCCGGGCAAGGGGGCGATCGGGGTGTTCTCGCCGAAGCTCGACGCGGCCGGCAACAGCGTCCGCGGCCAGCGCCTCGTCAAGAACCTGTCGCAGCGCCTCGGCCTCAACCTGTTCGCCTCCGCCCCAGCCCGCTGGACCAGCACCTGACCCACGCCGTCCGGATCGACCCACCCACGGTCGGGCGGGGTCGGTCAGTCGCCGGTGGGGCCGTCGAAGATGGGGGAGCGCCGCTCGGTGTGGCTGGTGAGGCCTTCTCGGGCGTCGGGTCCGTGGAAGCCGAGGAACTCGTAGGCCAGCGAAGCATCGAGCACCGCCGCCTGCTCGCGGTACCAGTGGTTGAGGGTCTGCTTGGTCCAGCGGATCGCCATCTGGGCGCCCTCGGACAGCTGGAGGGCGATGGCCATGGCCCGGTCCTGGACCTCCTCGTCGTCGACGCACAGCGACACCAGCCCGATGCGCTCCGCCTCCTCGCCGCTGAGCGGATCGCAGGTCAACAGGTAGTACTTCGCCTTCGCCATGCCGCACAGGAGGGGCCAGCAGATCGCGGCGTGGTCGCCGGCGGTGACGCCGAGGCGGGTGTGGCCGTCGATGATCTTGGCGTTGCGGCCGGCGACCGACACGTCCGCCAGCATCGCCACCGCCAGGCCGGCGCCGACGGCCGGCCCGTGGATGGCCGAGACGATGGGCTTGGAGCAGTTGATGACGTTGAACACGAGGTCCCGGGCCTCCCGCATGACCCGCAGCCGCACGTTCGCATCGGTGAGCATGTCGTCGAGCAGCTCGAAGTTGCCGCCCGCCGAGAAGCCCTTGCCCGCCCCGCGGATGAGCGCCACGTTCGTGTCGGGGTCCCGATCGACGACGCGCCAGACGTCGGCGATCTGGCCGTGCGCCTCGTGCCCGACGGAGTTGAGCCCGGGCCCGTCGAGCGTGATGCGGAGGACCTTGGGTGCGGGACGGTCGAACGTGAGGGCGTCGAACTCGGCGTAGCGATCGGTCATGCCCGCATGCTGCCAGGCGCGGCGCGCTCCTCGGGCTGGAGGCCCGTGCCGATCAGGCGGCCTCGCCCGCCTCGCCGCGGAGCTCCACCGAGTAGATGTGCGTGGGCCGGAGCTGACCGAGCGCCCAGGGCCACCAGCGCTTGTGCACCGGAGACGAGTGGTTGAAGACCAGGTGGCCCTCGCCGTCGGCGGTCTCGACCGCGCTGGCGGAGGCGGTGTCGCCGGCGGACGGCAGGTCCTCGATCCAGGTGGCGGTGAGGGCGTCGGGGTCGATGCGGAACAGCCCGGTCCGCTTGGGCGTCAGCCGGTACACGAGCTGGTCGACCCTGCTGCGCAGGCGTCCCGGCAAGAAGCCGAGCCCGAGGTCGTACTGGCCACCGAACCCCACCTGGCGACGGGCGATGAGGTGCGGCACCCCGCCTCGCAGGAAGAGGAAGGGCGAGTCGAACGTCCGGAGATCCGGCCGGGTGATCCACGTGGTGGGGTCGAAGTGGGGAGCCATGGCGATGTCGCTGCCCCGCCCGCTTCCGGGCCCCGCCTTGCGGACGACCGCAGAGACCCGGCCGTCGGGGAGCTGGATGAACTCCGCCTCGGCGCCGCCGCCGTGGACCACCGGGTGCACGGTGTCGAGCGGCGCCCACGCCCGGCCGTCGGCGCTGGTCCACAGCTCGACGGAGAGGGGGACCGGGTGGGTGGTGGAGAGCGAGCCCGCGCCTCGGTAGACGGTCATGCACAACCGGTCGTCGACGGGCCGGACGCGCCAGGCGACGCAGTCGGGCGGCGAGATCGCTTCGGGCTCATCCCAGGTCCCGTCGTCGGACCGCTCGCTCACCCAGATCAGGTCCGGCTCGAACTTCGTGCCCCTCGTCCCGGCGGTGTGCCAGTAGAGGAGCAGCCGCCCCTGCCACGGGACGAGGCGCGGCTCGCGCACATCCCGGCCGACTGCGATGGTCCGGTCGAGCGCCCACGTCTCGCCCTCGTCGTCCGACACCAGGACCAAGGCGCGCGCCTCGGCGGAGGCGGCGTGGGTGGGGGCGGTGCGCAGCGCCAGCCACAGGCGGCCGGCGAAGCGGGCGACGTCGAGGTTGTTGTTCGAGCGCCCGAGCTCCAGCCCGGGCGGGAGCCCGGGACCTGGCGCCACCGGGCGCAGCGCACTGGTGGTCATGGCGCGGTCAGCAGGACCAGGTGCCGGTGATGGTGGCCCGGGCGATGGTGTGGCCCACGTGGACGAAGCTGGCGTAGGTGGGGCTGGCCCCAGCGGGCACACCCGTGTCGTCGATGTCGAGGGCGTGGATGGCGAAGATGTAGCGGTGGTCGCGGTCGCCCTCCGGTGGGGCACAGCCGTCGTAGCCGTCGTTGCCGAAGTCGTTGCGGGCGGCGTGCGACCCCGGGGCCGCCTCGCCCCGCGCCACCGACGACGTCTCGGCGGACACGCCGATCGTGAACCAGTGCCAGAAGCCGCACCCGGTCGGGGCGTCCGGGTCGAAGCAGGTGATGGCGTACGACCTGGTCCCTTCAGGTGCCCCCGACCAGCTCAGCTGCGGGCTGGTGTTGCCGCCCGAGTGGGCGAACTCGTCGTCGAGGCGGGCGCCGTCGACGAAGTCCTCGCTGGTCACGGTGAACGACGGCACCACGGGGAGGAGGTCGTAGGGGCTGGGCGCGACGGGGCGGGTCGAGATGTCCATGGGGGGTCTCCGGCCGATGGGGGGTCCGCAGGTTGTACCCGACGCAGCGGCCGCGTACACCAGGAGCGCCGCGACCTGGCCCGCACATCCCAGCCGGTCGCCTCCCCCGTCGACCCAGCGCCTCGGCCGGATCCGGAGCGGCTCGGCCGGTGGGGGGCACCTCCTACGCTGCGGGGCATGGCTGCGCTCGGTGACCTCGTCCCGGCGCCGCCCGATCCCGATGCGATCCTCGACGCGTTCGCCTCCTGGGTGGACGACCGCGGGCTGGCGATGTACCCGCACCAGGAGGAGGCGCTGCTCGAGATCGTGGCCGGGTCCCACGTCATCGTCGACACGCCCACCGGTTCGGGCAAGAGCCTCATCGCCGTCGCCGCCCACTTCGGCGCGCTGGCCGAGCGTCGGCGCTCGTACTACACCGCCCCCATCAAGGCCCTGGTGTCGGAGAAGTTCTTCGACCTCTCGTCCACCTTCGGCGCCGACAACGTCGGCATGCTCACCGGCGATGCGTCGGTGAACCCCGACGCGCCCATCATCTGCTGCACGGCGGAGATCCTCGCCAACCTTGCGCTGCGGGAGGGCGCCGACGCCGACGTCGGCCAGGTCGTCATGGACGAGTTCCACTACTTCGCCGACCCCGACCGAGGGTGGGCGTGGCAGGTGCCGCTGCTGGAGCTGCCGGACACCCAGTTCGTCTTGATGTCCGCCACGCTCGGCGACGTCACCCGCTTCACCGACACCCTCCCGGAGCGGACCGGCCGCGACGTGGCCGTCGTGCGGTCCGCCACCCGGCCCATCCCCCTCGTCCACGAGTTCCGGATGACGCCGCTCACCGAGGTGCTCGAGGAGCTCCTGACCACGCACCAGGCGCCCGTCTACGTGGTCCACTTCACGCAGGCATCGGCGGTCGAGCGGGCCCAGTCGCTGATGAGCACCAACCTGCTGACCCGGCCGGAGAAGGACGAGATCGCCGAGCTGATCGGCGGGTTCCGGTTCGCCCCCGGGTTCGGCCGGACCCTCGCCAAGTTCGTGCGCCACGGCATCGGCGTCCACCACGCCGGGATGCTGCCCAAGTACCGCCGCCTCGTCGAGCGCCTCGCCCAGGCCGGGCTGCTCAAGGTCATCTGCGGCACCGACACGCTCGGCGTCGGCATCAACGTCCCGATCCGCACCGTCGTGTTCACCGCCCTCGCCAAGTACGACGGCACGTCGACCCGGCTGCTCTCCGCCCGGGAGTTCCACCAGATCGGGGGGCGGGCGGGCCGGGCCGGCTTCGACACGATGGGCACCGTCATCGCCCTCGCGCCCGATCACGTGATCGAGAACCACAAGGCGGCCGCCAAGGCTGCGGCCCGTTCCGAGAAGGACGGCAAGGTCCGCAAGCTGGTCAAGAAGAAGCCGCCGCCCGGTCAGGTGTCGTGGGGGCAGCCCACCTTCGACCGCCTGGTCGCCGCCCCACCGGAGCCGCTCACGTCGAGCTTCGGGGTCACTCACGCCATGCTCCTCAACGTCCTCGACCGGCCCGGCGACGGGCGGGCGGCGCTCCACCGGCTGCTCACCGACAACTACGAGACCGACGCCCGCCAGGCCGAGCACGTCGCCCGCGCCGAGGACCTGTTCGCGTCGCTCATCGACGCCGAGGTGATCGAGGAGCTCGACGAGCCCGACGACTGGGACCGGACCGTGCGGGTCACCATCGACCTCCAGCAGGCCTTCGCCCTCAACCAGCCGCTCGCCCCGTTCGCCCTCGCCGCCCTGGACCTGCTCGACCCCGAATCCGACACCTATGTCCTCGACATCGTGTCGATCATCGAAGCCGTGCTCGACGACCCCCGCCAGATCCTGAGCGCCCAGCTGTCCAAGGCCAAGGGCGAGGCCGTGGCGGCCATGAAGGCGCAGGGCATGGAGTACGACGAGCGCATGGCGGCGCTCGACGAGATCACCTGGCCCAAGCCGCTGGCCGAGCTGCTGGAGCCGATGTTCGACGTGTACCGGGAGCGCAACCCCTGGGTGAGCGAGCACCCGCTGGCACTCAAGTCGGTGGCGCGCGACCTGTGGGAACGGGCCATGGACTTCGGCGACTACGTCCGCTTCTACAACCTCGCCCGGTCCGAGGGCACGGTGCTGCGCTACCTGTCCGACGTCTACAAGACGCTGCTGCGCACCATCCCCGAAGACCGCAAGACCGAGGAGCTGGTCGACCTCACCGAGTGGCTCGGTGAACTCGTCCGCCAGGTGGACTCCAGCCTGCTCGACGAGTGGGAGGAGCTGCGCAACCCGGCGCCCGACGACCCCGCCGCCGCGGCGGTGGTCGAGCGGCCGCCGCCCGCGCTCACCGCGAACCGCCGGGCGTTCCGCGTGCTGGTTCGCAACGCCCTGTTCCAGCGCGTCGAGCACATCGGCACCCGGCAGTGGCAGGAGCTGGAGGCCCTCGACGGCGAGGACGGCTGGAGCGCGCAGCGCTGGTTCGACGCCCTCGCCCCCTACTTCGAGGAGCACGGGACCATCGGCATCGGCGCCGACGCCCGCAACCCGGCGCTGCTCCTGATCGACGAGCAACCCGTCGACCACCCGGGCTGCTGGCTGGTCCGCCAGATCCTGCACGATCCCGCCGACGACCACGACTGGCGCATCACCGCCGTGGTCGACCTCGCCGCCTCGGATGACGAGGGCCGCGTCGTCGTCCACGTCCTCGACGCCGCCCCCACTCCCTGATCCGGCCCGACGCGCCGCCGGGGCGTGACCGAGTTCATCCGACCGATGGTCGGTTTATCTTGAGTGATCGCTCGGATCGCGAGAGACTGTCGCCATGATCGATACCCCGTGGCAGCAGGACGCCAGCTCACTCGTCGACGCCTTCCGCGCCGGCGACCGGACGCCGCTCGAGGAGCTCGACGCCACGCTGGCCACCATCGAGGCCTCGAACCTCAACTGCTGGTCGCACCTCGACCCCGAGCGCGCCCGAGAGGCGGCCAGGGACGCCGATCTCACCAAGCCGTTCGGCGGCGTCCCCACCGGCATCAAGGAGCTCGAGGGGGTCGTCGGCTGGCCCGACACGGGCGGCTCGCTCGTGTTCAAGGACCGCATCGCCACCGAGACCAGCCACCACGTGCAGCGGCTGTTCGACGACGGCGGCGTGGTGCCCGTCGGCCTCACCACCTCCAGCGAGTTCGGCGGCCTCAACGTCTCGGTCACCAAGCTCAACGGCGTCGCCCACAACCCGTGGGACTTCGACAAGACCGTCGGTGGCTCCTCGGGCGGGTCGGCGGCGGCGGTCGCCGGCGGGCACGTGTCGCTCGCCTGCGGCGGCGACGGCGGCGGGTCCCTCCGCATCCCCGCCGGCTACACCGGCCTGCTCGGCTTCAAGGGCACCTTCGGCCGCATCACGCGCGGCCCCGACGCCTACGCCCGGCCCAACACGGTCGTCCTCGGCAACGTGTCGCGGTCGGTCCGGGACTCGGCCCGCTACTTCGACGTGTGCGCCGGCGTCGACACGTGGGACCCCACCACGCTCCCCCACGACCGGAGCTTCGAGAAGGGCCTCGGCACCCAGGACCTGAGCGGCCGCAAGGTCACCATCGTCCCCGGCCTGGGCGGCGTGAAGCTGGAGGCCGGCGTCGAGGCGCAGCTGCGAGCCGAGGCCGAGGCGCTCATCGCCGACACCGGCATGGTCCTCGTCGACCGTCCGGTCAACCCGCCCAACCTGGCCGCCCAGTGGATGATGGGCAACCTGTCCACCCTGCTCGCCGAGCTCGGCCCGCGCTGGCCCCGCTGCGCCGACGACCTGACCGACGAGGTCGCCACCGGCGTCTTCCTCGCCCAGGCCATGTACAACCTGCACACGGCGTCGGTCGCCGAGAAGCTGCGGGTGCAGGCCCAGCGGGAGATGGCGGCCACGTTCGACGACGTCGACTTCATCATCGCCGCCACCAACCCCGGCCCGGCCTTCTCGGCCACCGCCACCACCAGCAACTCGGAGTCGGACCTGCTCGACCTGGTCCAGTCGAGCCAGGCCGCCAAGTACGTCGGGCGCGGCGCCCTGTTCGCCACCCGCGTCGCCGCCTCGTTCGCCCCGAAGCTGCCGAACATGATCCTCGAGTACGCCTCGGCCAAGTTCCCCGACATGGTCACGATGGGCGCCCTCACCATCATCTCGAACGTCTACGGCAACCCGGCCGTGTCGATCCCCGCGGGCACCGTGGACGGCCTGCCCGTCGGCATGCAGGTCCTGGGCAGGCACCACCAGGACGAGCTGCTCTTCGACGTGGCCCTCTCGGTGGAGCGCAACCGCCCGTGGCCCATGGTCGCCCCGCCGGTCGCTGCCGCCACCACCGCCGCCTGACCCCACCCCGGGGCGCAGTCCCACGACCGGGCCGACGCCTCAGATGGCTCGGTCCTGGCCGGCCCAGTGGGGGTCGCGCAGGGTGCGCTTGGAGAGCTTGCCGGCTTCGCTCCGGGGGAGGTCGGCGTGGATCTCGAAGGTGCGCGGGACCTTGTACCCGGCCAGGCGCTCGCGGGAGAACGCGGTGATGTCGTCGGCGAGGGCGTCGGACCAGACGTGGCCGTGGCGGAGGGCGAGGGCGGCGTGCACGGCTTCGCCCATCTCGTCGTCGGGGATGCCGAACACGGCGGCGTCGGCCACGGCGCGGTGGTCGGTGAGCACGGCTTCGATCTCGGCCGGGTAGATGTTCACGCCGCCCGACACGATCATGTCGATCTTGCGGTCGCTCAGGAACAGGTAGCCGTCGGCGTCGAGGTACCCCACGTCGCCCAGGGTGCCCAGCCCGCCGCTGCGGTGGGCCGACGCTGTCTTGTCCGGGGCGTTGTGGTACTCGAAGTCCGAACCGAGCAGGCTGCGGAACCACACCTCGCCGGTCTCACCGGGGGCGAGCACCTCGCCCTCGGGTCCGAGCACCAGGATCTCCACGACGGTGAGCGGCCGGCCGACGCTGCCCGGCTTGGCCAGCCACTCCTCGGCGTTGATCAGCGACAGGAACCCGCCCTCGGTGCCGCCGTAGTACTCGCTGATCACCGGGCCGACCCACTCGATCATGCGGCGCTTCACCGACGGCGAGCAGGGGGCGGCGCCGTGGATGATCTGGACCAGGGACGACCCGTCGAAGCCGTGGCGCACGTCGTCGGGCAGTTCGAGCAGCCGGATCATCTGGGTGGGCACGAGGTGGAGGTTCGTGACGCCGTGCTCGTCGATGAGCTCTAGCACCCCGGCGGGGTCGAAGCGGTGCTGCAGGACCACGGTGGCCCCGCAGCACAGGGCGAACACGCCGAACGCCCACTGGGCCGAGTGGTACAGCGGTCCGCAGACCAGCTGCACGATCCGGTCGCCGGGGGTCACGCCGATGGTGGGCGCCATGGTGTGGGCGATGAGCAGCAGCACCTCGGGCGGTCCGCCGATGGCGCTCAGCGCCGACCGCACCCCCTTGGGCCAGCCGGTGGTGCCCGACGTGTAGAACATCGGCCCGCCCCGCTGCGGGTCGACCAGCTCGTCGCTGCTCGCAGCGGCGACGGCCTCCTCGTAGCGCTCGAAGCCCGACGGGACCGGGCCGTCGCCCACCAGCAGCCGGGACCGCAGCCGGGGGACGTCGGCCTCGACGAGGGCGCCGGCCATGACCTCGATCCACCGCTCGTCGACGATGACCGCGGCGGCCTCGGCATCGGCGAGCACGTAGGCCACCTCCGGGGGGACCCAGTGCCAGTTCAGCGGCACCATCAGCCAGCCCCCGTGGACGCAGGCGAGGGTGACCTCGATCATCTCGGCCTGGTTGCCGAGCATCGCCACCACCGAGTCGCCGACCCGCAGGCCCCGGTCCTCCAGGGCGCGGACGAGGCGGGTGACCCGCTCGTCGAGCTGGTTCCAGGAGGTGGTGCCGCGCTCGTCGATGACGGCCGCCTCGTCGCCGCGCACCGCCACGATGTCCGCGAGCAGGGCCGTCACGGGAGGAAGCTGCCGTGGAAGCCGAACGGCACCCGCCGGGGCAGGTGCACCCGGGCGACCTCATCGAGCGTCCCGGCATCGAGGACCACCACGTCGCTGCGGTCCTCGGCCAGGTCGTGGACGAAGTTGAGCAGCCAGCCACCGTCCTCGGCGGTCGAGGCCGGGTCGGCGGCGAAGACCGACTCGCCGCACACCTGGCCCGGCCCGTAGCGGTGCGTGGCGGTGGCACCGGTCTGGAGGTCGAACCGGGTCACCCCGTCGAACGGCGGCTCGCCATCGACGAACCCGGCGCTGTGGCCGCCGTACCCGTAGCGGTTGGCGAGCCCGGCGTACGCCTCGTTGATGCGGGGGAAGTCGGTGGGGCGGTCGTCGAGCTGCTCGTCGACGACCGCCCCGGTGCCGAGGTCGATGCGCCAGCGGTGGAGCATCGGCCGCACCTCGGGCGGGACCTCGGACCCGTCGAACGAGGCGTTGAGCTGCGACGACCGGCACCCGACGACCTCGATCGCCCCGGCGCCAGCGCCCGCGCCGGCGTTGGGGGCGTCGTCGGGGGCGACGTCGTGGGCGTTGAGGAAGTGGAACACCCAGAACGGGTCGACGTCGATCCAGCGGATGGTGCTGCCGGGCGCACCCCGCTCGAGCACGCCGATGCGGGCGCCTCGGTCGGCGTCCCAGTAGAAGCCGGTGCCGCCGTCGATCAGCGCCTGGACGTCCATGACCGCGGGCAGGTCGAAGATCACGACCTTGGTCTCGGTGATGACGAAGTCGTGCATCATCACCGCGGCGGGAGCTCGACCTCGGTGGACCAGGTGAGGGTCCCGTCGGGCGCCGCGGCGTGGACCCGCAGGAACGGCGGGAACGGCGAGGCGCCGAAGAACACCATCTCCGCGGTGCGGGGGTCGATCTTCGGGTGGGCGGTCATCGGGCCCCGGAGGGCACCGCCGAAGTCGTACTCGCCGATCGTGCCCAGGTCCGCGGCGATCTCGGTGGGACCGCACGCCTCCATCAGGGCGAGGGTGCGCCCGGCGTGGCGGACCACGTTGGTGTTCGCCGTGTTCTTCATCGGGCCGGCCGTGGCGAAGACGTCGTCGGGCGGCAGCCGGAACTCGGCGATGCCGCCGAAGAGCGCGCCGCCGGCGTCGATCTCGGCCTCGAGGCCCTTCGACCGGATCCAGCGGTTGGCGTAGGAGGCGCCGCCGTCGCCGTCGAAGGTCAGGCCGTGGAGCATGCCGTCGCCGTCGAAGAGGTGGTACCGGACGAGCGGCGGGAACATGGCGTTGGGGCCGTTGCGGATGAACGTGCCGCTCAGGCCGGGCGGCAGCGCGCCGCTCACCGGGAGGTCGGCGGCGTCTCGCTCGTCGGTCACCGGGGCGAACGTGCCTCGGAGCCACGGGCTCTCCGCCGGGTCGGTGGTGGTGTCGGTGGGCGCGGTCATGGCCGCACGGTAGCAACGCAGGCCGCGGGGTGAACGGTGTTCACCGCCAAGAGGGCGGCAGACCGGTCGTAGGGTTCTCGGGTGCCCGCCGCCGACCGACCTCCGCTGCAGCGCGACGCGATCGTCGCCGAGGCCCGCGAGCTGATCATCACCGAAGGCCTCGAGGCGCTGTCGCTGCGGCGCCTCGCCGGTCGCCTCGGGGTCACCGCCCCCGCCCTCTACGCCCACGTCCGCGACAAGCAGGACCTGCTGCGGGCGCTCGCCGAAGGCGAGTTCGACGCCCTGGTGGCCCGCTTCGACGCCGTCATCGAGCCCGACCCGGTCGCTCGCGTCAAGAGCCACAACCGGGTCTACGTGCGCTACGCCCAGGAGAACCCCGAGCTGTTCCGGGTCATGTTCCTGTTCCCGCCCGAGCTCTCCCCCGCCTCGGTGCCCGCCGGCGTCGAGCTGCCCGGCGCCACCAGGGCGTTCGAGGCCGCTGCGAGCGCGGTCGAGGAGGCCATCGCCGCCGGCTCCATCGTCGCCGACGACCCCCTCCTCGTGGCGCTCGCCCTGTGGAGCGGATCGCACGGCGTCGCCACCGTCCTCCAGCTCGGCTTCGGCCTCCCCGCCGAGCTCGAGCGCGCCATGATCGACGAGGTCACCGACCGGCTCCTCGCCGGCTACCGGCCGTGACGTCACGGACATCGATGGGGCGCACCGGCGCCCAGCGCTGCCCGTGCGGCAGCGGGTCGATCTACGACCAGTGCTGCCGGCGCCTCCACGTCGGCGAGCCCGCCACCACCGCCGAGGCGCTCATGCGCTCGCGCTACACCGCGTTCGCCATGGGCGACGTGGCGTACCTCGGGTACTCGTGGGACCCCGACACCCGGCCGCGCCAGATCCACGACGATCCGGACCGTCGCTGGACCGGGCTCACCATCGTCGCCACCTCGGCCGGCGGCCTGCTCGACCAGGAGGGCACGGTCGAGTTCGAGGCGCGCCACGACGGCGGCGGCGACGACGAACCGGGCGAGCACGTGGTCCACGAGGTCAGCACCTTCCGCCGCCTCGACGGGCGCTGGGTCTACGTCGGCCGCGTCGGCTGACCCCGGCCTCGGGGCCACGCCGCGTGTCCGGGCGTCAGGCGCGGAGGGCGACCAAGAACTGACCGCCGCCCGGGTCGATCTGGGCGGTGACCGCCAGCCCCGGCTCCAGCCGGCCGATGCGGTCGACGAGCCAGTCGGCGGTGGCCTCCGCATCGGCCTCGGTGGGACAGCGGGCCATGACCTCACGGCCGCCCTTGCGCGCCAGGCGTTCGACGCTGGCGATGATGGGCGCCGGGTCCACCACGAACAGGTCGTCGGGCCAGGGCACCTCGGGCGCCGTCGCCCCCTTCCCGGTGTTGCAGCCGCGGTGGGCCAGGCGGTCCGGTCCCGTGGCGCCCGCCTTCGACCGGGCCTTGGCCTTCGCCTTGGTGATCCGGGTGTCGACGCTGGGGCCCCGGGGGTCGTTCACCGACATGTCGGGATCGACGGGCTCGTCGCAGAGCCAGCAGCGCCACCCGTCTGCATCGCCGATGTCCTGGAGGCTGCTCGTTCGGGCCATGGTGCCGACCGTACCGGCCGCTCGGCGTCGGGCAGGGTGGCACCGCGTGCGATGGCGGCGAGCGTGACGGCGAAGCCGAGCAGCTGCACCGGCGACAGCGACTGGTCGAGCACGAGCCAGCCCATGAAGGCGCCCGTGATGGGGGCGGCCAGTCCGAGGAGCGGCGGCGCCGGCGCCGGCAGCTTCCGGATGCCGTCGAACCACAGGAGGTAGGCCACCCCGGTGGCCACGAGGCTCAGGTAGGCGAACCCGATGAGGTTCCCGGCAGCGAGGCCCGGCGGCGGGCCCTCGGCGACCAGCGCGACGGGGAGCAGCAGCGCCCCCGCCATCGTCAGCTGCCACCCGGTGGCGGCGATGCGGTTCGGCGGCGGCGGGTACCGCTTGGTGAGGACGACGCCCATGGCGAACGAGACGTTGGCGCCCATGGCGAAGGCGACCCCGACCGGGTCGAGCCCGGCGCCGGGCCGGATCACCACCAGGCCGACGCCGACCGCGGCGATCACGCCGGTCAGCAGCTCGTGGCGGCGCGGCGATCGGCGCACCACGACCCAGGAGAACGCCGTGACGAGGAGCGGTTGGACCCCGCCCGCCGCTGCGGCGACGCCTCCGGGCAGGCGGTAGACGGCGCCGATCAGCAGGGGGAGGAACAGGCCGAAGTTGCAGACGGCGAGCGCCGCGGTGCGGCCCCACTCCGCCCCGTGCGGGCGCCAGCGCGACCCGAGCCGCCCGATGCCGAGCAGCAGGAGACCGGCCGGCGCCACCCGGACCGCAGCCACGAACAGCGGCCGGCCTGCGGGGAGCAGCTCGGTCACGGTGACGTAGGTGGTGCCCCAGGCGATGGGGGCGAGCATCGTGCGCAGCGCCGTCGTCTTCATGCTCATTATCTTAATGTCGAGATACTTAGCGTCAAGATGGACCGGCTACCCTCGCTGGATGGCCCGTCCACCCGCCGACGCCGTCGACCGCATCATCGAGCAGTGGGCGACGGCCCGCCCCAGTTTCGACGTGTCGCCGGTCGAGGTGATCGGGAGGGTGTCGCGGCTCTCCCGCCTCATCGACCGGCGGCTCGGCCGCAACTTCGCCGAGCACGGCCTGCAGGACTGGATGTACGACGTCCTCGCCACCCTCCGCCGCAGCGGCGAGCCGTTCGCGCTGACGGCCGGCGAGCTGGTGGCCCAGACCATGGTCACGACCGGGGCGATGACCAACCGCATCGACCGGCTCGAAGCGCTCGGCTACGTCGAACGCCGCTCGGGCGACGACCGCCGCACCGTCATCGTCGCCCTCACCCGTGCCGGCCGGACCAAGGTCGACGACGTCTCCACCAGCCACATGGCCACCGAGCACGAGCTCCTCGCCGCCCTCACCCCCAAGCAGCGCACCCAGCTCGCCACCCTGCTGCGGACCATCCTCATCAGCCTCGACGACACCCCACCCGAGTAGCCCCCGTCCTCGCCTCGGGGTCGATCACTTCTTGTCGTCGATCTGCTCGCATAACGAGCAGATCGTTGACAAGAATCGATGCCGCTCGGACCTTGTCGTCGAACAGCTCACATGAGGAGCAGTTCTTTGACAAGAACTGACGGGATGCAACAACCCGCGACCAGCGATGCCTCCACCGTCCTGGGCGCGTGGTTCCAGCAACCGGGTGCACGGGCGGCGACAGATGACGGCGGCGATGGAACCCGCGACCCGGGAGGACGCGGTCATGGGTGGCGGGCGACTCGTTGCTGGGCGGCGATCGCCTTGCCGGTGCGGGCGAAGGCGGCGAGGACGCCGGGGATGCCGCGCAGGGCGCCCACCACGTCGGCGGCGTGGGAGACCCGGTAGCTGCTGGGGCGGGGGCCGACGCGGTCGGCCATCCAGCACGAGTGCAGGAGCAGGCCCGGGTTGAAGCCCGGCGCCGTGGCCCGGGCGAGGGGGCCGGCCTCGATGTGCAGGGCGTCGAAGACCTGGATCTCCTTGTCGCCGTCGCAGTGGACGACCACCACGATGTAGCCGTCGTCGGGATCGTCGGCGCCCACCCTCGGGACGAACGTGGGTGGCGACGGGAAGGCGCCGTGGGGGTAGGCCCACACCTCCGCCACCTTCATCGACTCCAGGTCGAAGCGGGCGAGCGTCCCGGGGACGGCGGCGTCGGGCAGGTCGGCGGGGGCGACGACCCCGTCGGTGGCCGTGCCGTAGAGCCGCCACCACTCCTCCGGGATGAGGTCCGGGTCGAAGCCGGCAGCGGCGTACCAGAGCTGGCGCTGGCGGTCGCGGGCGGCGGGCGAGGACGTGTCGGTGGCGGCGAGGATCCCGCCCCAGACGCGCTCGGCGTCGAGGGCGGTCTCCGCCTCGAGCACCTCGCCGGTGACGAGGTCGATCTCGTAGCGCCCGACGACGGCGGGCTGCAGCATCAGCGCCACCATGCCCTCGTAGTCCTGGTCGATCGGCTGCTGGTTGCGGTGGTCGAGCTGGTCGTGGGTCAGCGTCACCATGAGGTCCCCGAGCGGCGCGTGCTGCAAGGCGACGCGCAGGCGACCATCGACCTCCTGGTGGTCGGCGAAGAGGTGGCCGGTGGGCATCGGCAGCCGCACCTCGATGGGCCGGACCGCGCCGCCCGGCGGCGTGCGGCGCAGGTCCTCCTTGGCGACGATCCAGAGGGTGGTGTGCTCCTGGATCCGCCGGCTGCGGGGCGCGCCCCGCATCACCTCGGGCTCGACCACGAACGGGAGGTCGCTGAACACGAGGTGGTGCTCGGTGGCCTTGATGTCGTGGATCGAGTCGAACGCCGACATGCCCTCGACCCGCCACCGCCGGACCGGTCCGTCGAGCGCCCAGCGGGCCAGCCACGTCTCCTTCGGAGCCCCCGGCGGGGCGATCTGGGTGTAGTTGACGAAGTAGAGGGCCCGCTCCTCGAAGTCCGACGCCGGGTGGGCGGCGACGGCGACGAGCGGCTCGAACACGCCGGGTGCGGCCTGGAGCCACTCGGCGTTGCTGCCCACCGGAGTGATGAACCGCAGAGTCTCGGGGTCGACCTCGATGGGCCGGCCGGCGTCGTAGCCGACGAACATCCGGCCCTCGATGGCCTGCACGTTGGTGTTGGCCAGGTTGGTGACGCCGAAGGGCGACAGCTCCATGAACGCCACGCGCCGGAACAGGAACCCGAGGCGCCGCTTGATGCGCTGGAGCGGCGTGTCGATCACGCGGTGCTGCACCCGGATGCGGCCGCGGGCATCGGGCACCATGCGGACCTTCTCGAGCAGGCCGGCCTCGGCGAACCAGTGCCCTTCGGGCGCCCGCTTGTCGGGGCCGACCACGAATACCGCGCCCTCGACGTCGCTCGGCCAGTGGCCCTCGACCACCTCGAGGGCGTGGTCGCGCTCGCCCTGCCCTCGGAACAGGTTCCTCGTCAGCGTGGCCATGTGGTCCCCCGGCTCCGCGGTGCGCCCGCTCGCACTGCGCTAAACAGTGTTCACCCCCTACCATCGCGGCGCAAGGCCAGGTCAGGGGAGGACGCCCTGGCTGCAGGGCACCATCGACACGGAGCTTGGGGGCAACGTGAGGCGTACTGCGATCTGGGCCGCGGCGATGGTCGCGTGCGCCACCTTGACCGCCGGCGTCCTCTCGTCGTGCAGCGAGGCCGAGCCCGAGGCCAAGACCGGCATCGGCAAGAGCACCACCGCCGCCGCCGACGCCTGCGATGGCGCCGCCCTGCTCGCGTGTGCGAGGAGGTCGACCATCGGCGACCAGGTGCCCGACAAGGCGACGAAGGCCACCGGCGAGCCGATCGAGCTCGGGATGATCAACCAGGAGAACACCGCGGCCGGGTCCTACCCGGAGCTCAGCCAGGCGGTCATGGCCGCCACCGAGTTCATCAACGACGAGCTCGGTGGCGTCGACGGCCGGCCCATCGAGGTCGACGTCTGCAACACCGAGTTCTCCGCCGAGGGCTCCACGTCGTGCGGCCAGAAGTACGTCGAGGCGAAGGTGCCGGCCGTGCTCGGCGGGATCGACGTGTTCGGCAACGGCATCGAGACCCTCGCCGACAACGGCATCCCCTACATCGGCGGCATCCCGATCAGCTTCCAGTCGGTGAGGTCCCCCAACTCGTTCCAGTGGAGCGGGGGCACCTGGGGCGCGGCGGTCGCGTTCTCCTGGTACGCCACCGAGGAGCTCGACGCCGAGAAGGTCTCGATCGTCTACGGCGACTTCGGCTCCATCAAGGACAGCGCCGAGGACGCCGAGGCGGTCATCGAGGCCCACGGCGCCGAGGCCCAGCTGGTCCCCTACCCGATCATGGCGACCGACATCAGCTCCGCGCTCAACGCCGCCGCCGCCTCCAAGCCCGACGCCATGTTGATCCTCGCCGCCGACGCCGGCTGCAAGGCCGGCTTCGACGGCGTGGCCGCCCTCGGCCTCGACATCGACACCTTCTACGTCGGCGCCTGCGCCGCCCCGTCGATCACCAACGAGGCCGGCACCGAGAAGACCGACGGCGCCATCTTCAACGTCGAGGGGCCCGTCGGCCGGAAGCCGCCGAACCCCGACTTCGTCCTCTACAGCGCCGTGATCGAGAAGTACGGCGACGGCCTCGACCCGGTCGGCGCCGGCACCGTGTCCTTCCGCTCGCTGATGAACCTCTACGTGGTGCTCGACGAGCTCGACGGCGACATCACGCCCGAAGCCATCACCGCTGCACTGCAGGCCAAGGTGGACGCGCCGAGCTTCAGCGGGCACCCGTACACCTGCGACGGCGAGCAGTACCCCGGCCTGCCGGCCATGTGCTCGCCCCAGCAGATCCTGGCCCAGATGGACGACGGGACGCTCTCCCAGCTGGGCGACTGGATCGACGTCGGCACGATCGCCGCAGACTCCTGAGCACCTACCTCGGCTACCTGCTCGCCGGCCTCGGCGGCGGCGCGGTCGTGGCTTCGCTCGCGCTCGGGCTGGTGCTGACCCACCGGTCGTCCGGCGTCGTGAACTTCGCCCACGCGGCGATGGGCATGTACGTGGCGTTCGCATTCTTCGAGTTCCGCGAGACCGGCGACCTGGTCCTGCCGTTCCTCGGCCTGCCCGACCGCGTCCACCTGCTGGCCCGTCCGATCCTGGCCGTGGCCCTGGTGTTCGCCGTGATCGTCGCCGTGGTCCTCGGCCTGGTCGTCTACCTGCTGGTCTTCCGGCCGCTGCGGCAGGCGCCCGCCCTGGCCCGCGTGGTGGCCTCGCTCGGGCTGCTGCTCTACATCGGGGAGATCGTACGGCTCCGGTTCCCCCTGAGCGGGGCGTCGGTCGTCACCCGGCGGCCGGTCCTGGGCGACGAGCCGGTCGACCTGTTCGGCACGACGGTCACCCAGAACCGGCTGCTCCTGGCTGCCATCGTGGTCGTGATCGCCGCCCTGCTCGGCGCCGCCTTCCGCTTCACCCGCTTCGGGCTCGCCACCCGGGCGGCGGCCGGCAACGAGAAGGGCGCCCTGCTCCTCGGCATCTCTCCCGACCGGCTGGCGTCGGTGTGCTGGGCGGTGGCCTCGGTGCTGGCCGGCATGGCGGTGATCCTCATCGAGCCGATCTCCGGGCTCAGCGCCACCACCACCCCACTGCTCGTCATCCCCGCCCTGGCCGCCGCACTGCTCGGCGGACTGGAGTCGTTCGCCATCACCACGGCGGCGGGCCTCGCCATCGGCATGGTCCAGTCCCTGATCCTCGGCTGGTCGGTGCGGCCCGACACCCGGTGGATCCCGGACTGGCTGCCCACCACGGGCCTCCAGCAGGTGGTGCCGGTGGTCATCATCATCGCCGTGCTCGTGGTGCGGGGCGACGCCCTCCCGGACCGGGCCGCCATCGCCGGCCGGCGGCTCCCGCCCTCGCCCGAGCCGCACCACGTCACGGCATGGACCGTGGCCCTCGTCGGCGTGGCCAGCGTCGGCCTGGTCACGTTCGGTTCGGGGTACCGCCACGCCCTCATCATCTCGATGGTGTTCGCCCTGCTGACGCTGTCGGTCGTGGTGCTCACCGGCTTCAGCGGTCAGATCTCCCTGGCCCAGCTGGCGTTCGCCGGGGTCGCCGGCTTCGCGGCGATCCGCCTCACCGAGCACCACGTCCCCTTCCCCGTCGCCCTGATCCTGGCGGCGACGCTCGCCACGGTGATCGGCGTGATCGTCGGCTACCCGGCCACCCGGGTGCGCGGCATGAGCCTGGCCATCGCCACCCTGGCCATGGCCGTCGCCATCGAGGAGCTGGTCCTCGGCAGCGAGCGCTTCTCGGGCGGCCACGCCGGGGCCAGCGCCCCGCGCCCGTACCTCTTCGGGATCGACGTGGGCGTGGGCGCCACCGGCACGGGCAACTTCCGCGCCGCGTTCGGGTTCGTGTGCCTCGGGGTCCTCGCCCTGGCCTCCCTGGGCGTCATCAACCTCCGGCGCAACCGCACCGGCCTGCGCTGGCTCGCCGTCCGGGCCAACGAGCGGGCGGCGGCGGCCGCCGGCATCGACGTCACGCGGGCCAAGCTCGGCGCGTTCGCCGTGTCCTCGTTCCTGGCCGGGCTCTGCGGCGTGCTGATGGCGTTCTCGGTGACCACCCTGTCGCCCACGTCGTTCCTGGTCATCGGCTCGCTCGTCGCCGTGGCGCTCACGTACCTCGCCGGGGTGTCCAGCGTGTCGGGCGCGCTCGTGGCGGGCGCGCTGGCCCAGGCCGGCATCTACACCGCGTTCACGAACGACCTCACCGGGGGCGACGCCAACACCTACGTGTTCGCGATCAGCGGCCTGGCGCTCATCATCACCGCCATCACCGCACCCGAGGGGATCACCGGGATGGTGCGCTCCCTCGGCGCCCGATCGGCTCGCCTGGCCCGCCGGCCCTCAGCGCCGTCGGCACCCAGCACCCCTGCGGAGGTGGTGGCGTGAGCCTGCTCGAGGTCAGCGACCTGACCGTGAAGCACGGCGGCCTCGTCGCGCTCGACGCCGTCAGCCTCGCCGCCGAGGCCGGTTCGGTGGTCGGGCTCATCGGTCCCAACGGCGCCGGCAAGACCACGTTCATCGACACCCTCACCGGGTTCACCCCGGCCGCCCGCGGCCGGGTCACGTTCGGCGGGGCCGACCTCACCGGTGCCGCGCCGCACGTGCGGTCTCGGGCCGGGCTGGTGCGCACGTTCCAGTCGCTCGAGCTGTTCGACGACCTGTCGGTGCGCGACAACCTGCTCGTCGCCGCCCACACCCCGACGCTCTGGTCGACGCTCACCGACGCCTTCTGGCCCAAGTCGCACGACAGCTCCGAGACCCACCGGGTGCTCGACCTGCTGGAGCTCGACGACGTGGCCGACCGGCTGCCCACCGAGCTGTCGAACGGGCAGCGCCACGTGGTCGCCCTCGGGCGGGCGCTCGTCTCGTCCCCGCAGCTGGTCCTGCTCGACGAGCCGGCTGCCGGCCTCGACCCGGCCGAGACCGCGGCACTCGCCGCGCTGCTGCGCCGGCTCCCGGAGACCGGGACGACCGTGCTCGTGGTCGACCACGACATGGCGCTGATCATGGCGGCCTGCGACACCGTCCACGTCCTCGACTTCGGCCGGCTCGTCGCCAGCGGGTCCCCGTCCGAGGTCCGCAACGACCCCACGGTCATCGCCGCCTACCTCGGGACGTCATCGTGACCGACCCGGCGCCGACCGCCCCCGCCCCGGCCGAACCTGCGGGGGCGGACGCGACCGCGAGCGACCCCGTGCTCGCGGTCCGCGGGCTCAGCGCCGGGTACGACGGCATCGCCGTGGTGCACGACGTCGACCTGACGGTGGGCGCCGGCGAGGTCGTGGCGCTCCTCGGCGCCAACGGGGCCGGCAAGACCACGACGCTGCTGACCATCTCGGGTCTGGTCCCCAAGCTGGGTGGCACCATCGAGGTGGCGGGCGAGGCCGCCCACGAGCGCCGACGGGTGCGGGTGGCCGACGTGTGGCAGCTGGCCCGGCGCGGCGTCGCCCACGTCCCCGAGGACCGCGGGCTGTTCTTCGACCTGACCGCTGCGGAGAACCTGCGCCTCGGGCGCCCGGCCCGGGGCGGCACCGCGGTGCCGCTGGACCAGATCCTCGCCTGGTTCCCAGCCCTGGAGAAGGTGCTGGACCGCCGGGCCGGGCTCTTGTCCGGCGGCGAGCAGCAGATGCTCGCCCTCGCTCGTGCGGTCATCGGCACGCCGCGGCTGCTGCTCGTCGACGAGATGAGCCTCGGCCTGGCGCCCATCATCGTGGAGCAGCTGCTGCCGGTCCTCCGGTCCATCGCCACCGAGACCGGCGCCGGGATCATCCTCGTCGAGCAGCACGTCGGGCTGGTCCTCACGGTGGCCGACCGGGCCTACCTGCTGAGCCGGGGACGGGTCGCCTTCGACGGCACCGCCGCCGAGCTCCGGGGCCGGCCCGAGCTGCTGGAGTCCGGCTACCTCGGCGAGGCGTAGGCGCCAGGAGCCGAGCAGCCCCCGACCCGCCGGGTCAGAGGGGGGCGCCCTGGGCGAGGTCGTCGACGACCTGGTGGGCGACGGCGGCGAGGTCGTCATCGAGCTCGCCGACGCGGTCCATCTCGTCGGCGAAGCAGTTGCGGTGGCGGCCATCGCCGGCGGTGGACACCACGCGGGGCATCCACGCCGAGTGGAGCACGAACGGCACCACCATCCCCGCCTTGGCGGCCACGGCGACGGGACCGGCGCCCACGTCCGCCGCGTCGAAGACCTCGACCCGGAAGCCGTCGTCGTTCACGATGGGCACGACCACCCACCCGTCGTGGCCGCCGGGGTCCGATCCGGCGTACCGGCTCTTCGACCGGTCGGCACCCGGATCGCGGGGCACGAAGATCGGTGACGTCGGGAAGTCGTCCGGGCCCAGCACCCACTCGGCGGTCACGTCCAGGTCCGGCATCGCCGTGCTCACCACCCGCGGCAGGGTCTCGTCCTCGGGCAGCAGCGTGCGGTCGACGCGGTCGCCGTACAGGGCGAGCATCGACTGGGTGATGCCCTCCGGGCGGAACCCCTGGTGGACGGTGTGGTGGAGGGTGGGCGCGCTGCGGCCCTCGGTGCTCCAGTCGATGGCGTTGAGCTGACGGGTCCACAGCCGTTCGGGGTCGCGCTGCTCGGCCTGGTGGAGGATCGTGCCGGTGGCGGGGTCGACGATCACGAACGTGGTCCGGTCCGGTGCCATCGGGAACCCGTAGAGCCCCCGCAGGGCCGGGTCGCACGGACGGCCCAGGGCGTCGATGTCGCCAGCCTGCTGGGTCATGGCGATGTCGGCGCTCTCGGTGTGCTCGAACAGGATCGCCACGCCATCGGTGTCGTCGTAGGTCGCGTAGTAGTGGTTGTTCTCCGGCGCCATCTCGAACACCTGGCAGGCCACCTCGGTGCCCGGCGGCACCGCCTCGAGGTCCGCCTTGCGGATCAGGTGCACCGGCCCGGAGCGGTTCGCCGGCAGTGTCCGGGCGCCACCGGAGAGGACCTGCGGCTCCACCTTGTAGGCGCAGTCGGCGACGATCAGCCACTCCCGGGTCTGGGTGATGGTGTGGACCGACTGGGGGATCGTCCCGCCGGCGATCGGCCAGCGCTGCACCGGTCCCTCGCCGTCCCAGCGCACCACGTGCAGCGAGCCCCAGTGGGTGTTCACGGTCCACAGCACGTCGCGGTCCGGGTCGATGACGGGGTGCGCGGTGCTCATCACCATGGGCAGCAGGGGCTGCGGACCGACCTCGAAGTCGAGCCACTCCGACCGGTGGCCCACGTCGCCCAGGTACTGGAGGGTCAGCGGGTCGACCTCGGTGGGACGGCCGGCGTCCCACGTCATGAAGAGGCGGTCGCCCCACGGCAGCGGTGCGGTGTTGGCGGCGTTGACGTGGCCGAACGGGGACTGCACGCCGACCATCGTCGGGGTGAACACCTCGGGCCGCGCTGCTCGCAGCCGCGCCGACGGCGAGTCGATCTTGGCCTGCCGCCACGCCAGCGACGTCGGGCCGGCACCGTGGCGGCCCGGCTCGAGCGACAGGCGGTAGGTCATGCCCTCGCCGAAGAACGGGTGCGGGCCATCGAAGGTGTCCGGGTGGGGCGCACTCAACACCAGCTCGCCGACGAGGCCGGCCGGCCAGTGGCCCGAGCGCACACCGAGGTCGTGGTCCTGGGGTGCGTCTCTCGTGAAGAGCGAGCGCGGCAACGGCATGGTGAACACTGTAAACCCGTCGACGAGGCCCTGCGCCGTTGGCCCGAACACGCTGGCCCCGAGCTGCGCGGGGCACCACACTGGGCGGATGCCGGTCACCGTCCACCGCGTCGTCGTCCGAGGGCACTTCGCCGACCTCACGCCCGAGCAGCGCGACGCCCTCCTCGCCGAGGCCGACGAGCACGGCTTCAACACGATCGCCTACACGGAGTGGGGCACGTTCATCTACGAACCGAACCTGGTGGCGTTCAACTTCCGCTACGAGATCCGCACCGACTCCGACGCCGACACCGGCTCCGCCGACGCCGAGGGGGACGCACCCGGGCCCGGCGACATCGGCCTGGCCCGGGCCACCGCGTCGCTCGCCGAGTGGGGCATCGGGCACAAGCACCTGAAGGTGAGCGCCACGGACATGTCCGAGGTGTGGTCCGGGTAGGTCGCCCGCCATGGCCCGCCCCGCGCGCATCCAACCCGGCCCCGGCCAGGAATCGGTCTGGGACTACCCCCGACCACCGGCCCTCGACCCGAGCAGCTCGCTCATCCGCGTCGAGCACGGCGGACGCGTCATCGCCGAGACCACGCACGCCATCCGGGTCCTCGAGACCAGTCAGCCGCCGGGGTTCTACCTCCCGCCGGCCGACGTCGACCGCTCCGTCCTCCGCCCGTCCACCAACCGCACGCTGTGCGAGTGGAAGGGCACCGCCACCTACTTCGACCTCGTGGTCGACGAGGCGGACGCCGTCGCCGACGCGGCCTGGACCTACGACGACCCCACCCCGCGCTTCGCCGCCATCGCCGGCCACGTGGCGTTCTATCCCCAGCGCGTCGACGCCTGCTTCGTCGACGGCGAGCGGGTCGAGGCCAACGAAGGGGCGTTCTACGGCGGCTGGATCACGTCGAAGGTGGTCGGCCCGTTCAAGGGCGGCGCCGGATCCTGGGGCTGGTAGCCGCCCGCTCAGCCCTGCAGGAAGGCGATGACGTCCGGGAAGGCCCGGGGGTCCTGCACGAAGAAGGCGTGGCCGCCGTCGTAGGCGCGGAGCTCGGCGCCGGCGATGCGGGAAGCGATGGCCTCGCTGTTGGCGAACGGGGCCAGGCCGTCGTGGAGACCACCGCACACGATGGTGGGTGCGGTGATGCGGGGGAGCCGGTCCCACACGTCGTGACCGCTCCGGGCGTCCAGCTGCAGGCGCTCGCCGCGCGCCACCTCGGGAGTCTTCGCTGCGTTCCGGCGTGCGGCGAGCAGGGCCACGAGGGCGGCGTCGTCGGGATGGTCGGTCAGCCACTCGGGCGTGAAGCGGGTGTCGAGCACGGTGGCGGTCGCCGCCTCTCGGTGCAGGGGGAACGACGAGCCGCCGGCCCCGCCCGGCGACGTGCACAGCAGGGCGAGCCGCTCGATCCGATCCGGTGCGGTGACCGCCAGCTCCTGGGCGAGCATCCCGCCGAAGCTGATCCCCACCACCGAGCACGAGTCCCAGCCGACGTGATCCATCAGGGCCAGCGCATCGGCGGCGCAGTCCGCCATCGTGAACGGCTGATCCGGGATGGTGGTCGCCCCGATGCCGCGGGGGTCGAGGGTGAGCACCTCGAACGCCGGCGTGAACACGGTGCGCAGGATCGCCGAGCTCGCCACCGTCATCCCCGACCCGTTCAGGAGCAGCAGGCGCGGCCCGGTCCCCTCCCGCACGTAGGCCACGTCGATCCCGTCGACCGCGATCCGCTCCACGGCGCCAGCCTGTCAGGCCAGGGCCACGAGTGCGTCGGCCGCCGCGACCGGTCCACCGGCTGCGGCGAACGAAGCCTGGATGCGCTCGGCGGCCGCCACCAGTGCGGGGTCCGTGAGGGCTTGGTGGACCGCGGCGCGCAGGGCGTCGGCTCGGACACGGGCGAACTTCACGCGCACCGCTGCGCCGGCTCGGACGACCTGGTCGGCGACGACGGGCTGGTCGTCGCGGATCGGGGCCACCACCAGGGGCAGCCCGGCCGCCAGCGTCTCGCACACGGTGTTGTGCCCGGCGTGGCTGACGACGGCGCGCAGCCGGGGCAGCAGCTCGAGCTGGGGCACCCGGCTCCGCACGATGACGTTGGGCGGCGGGTCGGGGACCAGGTGATCGGGTGCCACGAACACGCCGGTCCAGGGCTGGCCGCGGAACGCCTCGGAGGCGGCCTGCCAGAAGCGCTCGCCGACCTCGGCGTTCAGCGTGCCGAGCGACACCAGGACGTTGGGCACGGCGGCATCGTCCGACAGGCGGTCCCACGGGAACCCGCCCGGCTCGGGACGGCCCACCGCGCACGGGCCCACGAACCGGACCGGCACCTCGCCCGCCGGGGTGCCGGCGAGCGACCCCGTCAGCTCCTCGACCGTGTAGGCCAGCACGAGGTGGGGCGACAGGCGGAGGTCCCCCGCACCGGCCACGTCGGGAGCGATGCCGTGGCGCACCTGGAGGTCCACCCGCATCTGGTGCACGGCCTCGGCCACCTTGGGCAGGGCGGCCAGCGGATCGACGAGCTCGGCCGAGGTGGTGGCCGACGTGGCCCACGGGATCGCCCGCCGCCGAGCGACGACCGCGCCGCCCAGCGCCTGCTGATCGACGACGAGCACGTCGGCCCCGAACGCGTCGAGCGCGGCGTCGACTCCGTCGACCATGTGCTCGGCGAGGGGCAGCAGCACCTCCTCCTGGAGGAACTTGAACCCGGCGGCCCCGCGGGCGTCGTCACGGCGCTCGCCGGCCTCGGCCACGTAGGCCGCCACCTCGTCGGGCACCGCCGAGAGGAACCTCGCCCCCGGCGGCAGCAGCGCCTCGGTGGCCCCGGGCACCCCCGCCCACGCCACGTCGTGGCCGCGCCGCTCCAGCTCCAGCGCCACCCCGATCGTCGGGTTCACGTGCCCCGTGAACGGCGGCACCACGAACAGGAACCGGCTCACATCAGCCCACTCGGTCGAGCCAGGCGAGGGCGCGCTCGCGGACGAGGCCACCCTGCTCGGTGAGCAGCGAGTGGCTGCAGTCGGGGACGATCTCGAGCTCGCAGCCGGGGACCTTCGCCTCCAGCTCGAGGGCCCGATCCATGATGTCGGTGTCGGCGCCGTACATGGCGAAGGTGGGGCACGCGATCTCGGGAAGCCAGCCGATGGGCGCCTCGGCCTGGAGGTCGTCGATGAGCGAGGTCTCGGTGAGGAAGCGCTCGCTGCGCTTGGCCAGGCGGGACAGCTTGCGGTCGGCGTTCACCGCCAACCAGTCCTGCACCGAGTCCTCGTCGAGGCCGAACGCCGCCAGCGCGAGCGACCCCGCCATGTGCTCGCCCCAGCCCTCCACGGCGAAGTGGGCCTCGATCAGGAACAGGCTCGCCACCCGCTCGGGGTGGCGGTGCGCCAGCGCCAGCGCCACCACCCCGCCGAAGCTGTTGCCGAACAGGTGGACCGGGCCGGTGATCCCCCACCGGTCGAGCAGGGCGACCACGTCGTCGACGTTGTCCTCCACCGTGTAGCCGGTGGCGGGCATCTCGCTGCGGCCGTGGCCCCGCAGGTCCACCAGGTGCACGTCGGCCACCTGCGCCACCGGGTTGGCGATCGTGTAGTACCAGCTCGACAGGTTGTCGATGACGAGGCCGTGGAGCATCACGACCTGAGGCCGCCGCTCGCCCTCGGCCGCGGTGGACAGGTGCTGGGTGTGGAGCGCCAGGCCGTTGGCCTGCTCGATGGGCACGGTCCGCGCTAGGCGCCGGAGGCCGCAGCGTTGGCGGCGACGAAGCCGACCAGCTGGCCCACCGTGAGGGCGATGATGTCGTCGAGCTGCATCTCGGCCAGCCAGCCCACGAAGTCGACCTGCTCGCCGTAGGTCTCGAGCAGCTTCTCGGACAGGGCGACGAACTCGATGGACTCGAGCTGCAGGTCCTGGTCGAACGACGTCTCCATGGTGAGCGGGCCGTCGAGCAGGAGGTCGTCGCCGATCACCTCGACGAGCATCTCCTCGAGCTGGGCCAGCACGATCTCGGGGGTCACGGTCTCGGGCATCGTCATCCTTCGCTGCGGTCGTGCTGGTCGTGCTGGTCGTGCTGGTCGTGCGGGTCGTGCGGGTCGTGCGGGTCGTGCTTCTCGTCCGGTTCTGCGGGCGGGCCGTCGATCTCGGTCCAGGCGACGAGGTGGTCGGCGTCGAGGCGGGCGGTGCCGAACCAGCGGTCTCCGATTCGTAGCCGATCGCCGTCGACCTCGACGACCTTCCAGTCCTTCGGCCGACCCTGCATCCCGGTGCCGGCCGCCTTGGCCGCCGCCTCCTTGGCCGCCCACCAGCGGGTCAGCTCGACCTCGCGGACGGACTGGCGGTCGATGTCGGGGAGCGCCTCGAACCGGGTGCGCTCCTTCTTCGAGAGCGCGGCGAGCTCGAAGCTGTCAGGTCGGCCCTCGATGCGCTCGATGTCGATGCCGACGTCGACCCCGCGGGCGGCGATGGCGACGCCGAGCCCGGCCGTGTGGGCGATCGACACCCGCACGTCGCTGCCGTCGGGCGCGGTCACCAGCGGTGCCCCCTCGGCGTCGTTCGCCACGGTCACCTCGACCGGGAAGATGGGTCCGGTGGAGCCGGTGCGCCACAGCAGGTCGCGCACCGCGTCCTTGGCGGCGATGCGGCCGAGGAGCCACGTCCGCTGGACGTTCGGGTTGCGGGCGTCGTAGTCGGACCGCTCGGTCACACCGAGGAACCGGCGCATCACCACATCCCGGCTGGCCGAGTCGGGCCAGCCCTCGGTGACGACGACCCAGCCGCCGTCGCGGGGCTCGGCGAGGGTCCGGTCGTGCGGCTTGCGCAGCAGGGTGAAGAGGCGGTCGTCGCTCTGGAAGCGGCGGTCCTCCCAGCCCTCGATGCGGCACCACACCACGCCGTCGACGGTCAGCTCCAGGTCCGCCCGCACCACCACGTCGCCGATCTCGGAGGCGTTGACCACGCACCGCACGACGGTGCCCGCGGCGGGGTGCGGCCCGTAGAAGCTGATGCGGTCGATGCTCGTCGGCAGCACCAGCCGGTCGCGGTCCACCCGCTGAGCGAGCCAGAAGCCGAAGAGCTGGCCGGCGTTGTCGAGCAGCGAGCCCGGGAAGTCCTTGGTCTCGAGCAGCCCGGACGCGCCGTCCACGCCGAACTCGTCGAACGTGAGCAGCCCCTGGTACGCCGGGCCGTGGAACAGGTGGCGCTCCTCGTAGAGGGTCTCAGGCGTGCACGGGCAGTGGATCTCGCCGTTGACCGGCACGGCCTGAGATGCGGGCGGCTCGGGGTAGCTGGAGGCGACCACGACGGTGGCCCGGGCGTGCTTGTCGATCGACGCCTTCACGCTGGTCTCGCCGGTCACCGGATCGGGTCCGTCGCCGTCGCGGGTGGCCCGCACCGTGACCGCGGTGGGCGGGTGGACGGTGAGCCACCGGAAGGCCCGGATCGCCTCGACCCGCGTGGCCACCGAGCCGGGGACGAGGTCCTCGGCTGCGTGCTGGAGCATCTCGATGATCGCCGTCATGGGCACCAGCGGGAAGAGGTCGTCGACCACCGGCCAACCCGCCGGCTGCTCGTAGAACGCATGGTCCAGCCAGTACGGCTGCTCCGCCACCGACAGGTGGTGGACCGTCTCCTTCGACGACGGGCTCGATGCCCCGCTCCCCACGGCCGGCGCTCCCGCAGCTGGACCCGAAGGTGCCGCGGTTCCCGGTACGGGTCCGGCTGGTGGCGACGAGCTCCGAGGCGTGGCGAGGAGGCGCTTGGACTCCCGAGCGGCTCGGAGGACGTCGAGTGCGGCGGCGCTCGCGTCGGCGAGACCGCCGCGGAACTCCTCGATCAGGGGGCCGGGGGCGTCGAGGTCGGCCCAGTCGGCGTCCTCGGGTCGATCGGCCACCGGCCGGTCGATCGGCGTCAGGTCCCGGATCAGCGTCGACCCCAGCACGAGCGGCGACCCCGCGCCCCTCCCCCCGGCGGGCTGCGCGCCGGAGCCCGCCCCCGCACCCGCGCGGGACGAAGCCCCGTCGGGCGACCGGGCGGCGGTGTGGTGGCCGAGGGGGGCGAAGTCGACGGCGTGGCCCACGGACCAGAGGGCGGCGGCGACGCGGCGGAGCTGGTCGACGCCGGTCCGCTTGGCGGTGTTGGCCGTGACGGTGAGGACGTCGTGGTCGCGCAGGGTGTCATCGACGAACCCCAGCAGCGAGCCGGTGCCCACCTGGACGAAGGTGCGCACCCCGTCGGCGTGGAGCGCGCCGACCAGCTCCCGGAACCGGACGGGCTCGACCAGGTGCCGGCCGGAGAGCTCCGTGATGCCCGCCGGGTCGTCCGGGTACGGGGCGACGGTGGTGGCCGACCACAGCGGGACGTCGGGCACGGCGAGCGGGATGCCGGAGAACTGCTCGGCCATCGACGCCACGAAGGGGGCGAAGAGCGGGGAGTGGAAGCCCGACCGGAACGGCAGCTCCTGGGCCAGGACCTTCCGGGCCTTGGCCCGTTCGACCGCGACGGCCATCGACGCTGCCGGGGCGCAGATGACGCTCTGGTGGGGGCAGTTGTCGTGGGAGACGTAGGCGTCGTCGAGGCCGTCGACCAGCTCGGACGCCATGGCGGCCCCGGCGCCCAGGGCCACGAAGACCACGTCGGACACCTCGATCGACCCGGGCTGGAGCCGCTCGAGGAACTCGTCGACGAACGAGCCCGGGATCTGTCCGGACACCACCTGACCGGTCCACTCGCCGAGGCTGTGACCCGCCGCCACATCGGGGCGCACGCCGATGCGGGCCAGCGCCTCGTCGAGCAGGAGCCCGACCTGGACGATGCCGCGGCCCTGGCGCTCCAGCGCCGGCACGTCCTCGGCCAGGCCGTCCCACGAGATGCCGAGCTGCTCGGCGACGTCGTCCGCCCGCGGCTCGAACACCGGCTCGACGCCGGGGAACAGGAACGCGACCTTGCCGCCCCGGATGCCGGTGCCGTCGCCCGGCTCGAACCACACGTCGTTGCGGCCGCGGAACGGCGTCCCCCGCTCGAGCACCTTGCGGGCCAGCGTCAGCCGCCGCTCGTCGGGCGCCACGATCGCCAGCCGGGCGGACCCGGCCTCGGCGCCAGGGACCGCGAACGCGGGAGCGCCGGCGGTCCACCCGTCGAGCTGGGCGAGCAGGTCGGCGGCATCGGCCCCGGCCAGCAGCAGCACCTCCTCGGTCGCCGACCCCGACGCCGCCCCCGACACCGTCGGCTTCGGGTCGCCGATGGTCGCCGGGCCGCCCCCGATGACCCGACGGGCGGGGGTGGTGCGGCTGCTCGGGTGCTCGGTGAGGACGACGTGGGCGTTGATGCCGCCGAAGCCGAAGGCGTTGACGCCGGCGGTCCGAGCCCCGCCGGCCGGGACGTCCCACGGCTCGGTCTCCGACAGCAGGCGGAAGCGGGTGTCGGCGAGGGCCTCGTTGGGCTCGTCCACGTGGAGGGTCGGGGGCAGCTCGCCGTGGAAGATCGCCAGCGCCGCCTTGGCCAGGCCGGCCGCACCGGCGGCGGGCATGGCGTGGCCGATCATCGACTTCACCGACCCCAGCCCGGCTCGCGGGCGCGATCCGTCGTCGGCGCCGAACACCGTGCGAAGGGTCTCCAGCTCGGTCCGGTCGCCCACCGGGGTGGCGGTGCCATGGGCCTCGATCAGCCCGACCGTGGCCGGATCCAATCCGCTGCTCGCCCACGCCTGCTCGACGGCGAGCACCTGGCCCTCGGGACGCGGGTTCATGAGCGACGCCCCAGCACCGTCCGACGCCACGCCCGTGCCCCGGATCACGGCGTAGATGCGGTCGCCGTCACGCTCGGCGTCGGCCACCCGCTTGAGCACGAACAGTCCGGTGCCCTCGCCGACCAGGATGCCGTCGGCATCACGGCTGAAGGGGCGGATGACCCCCGTCGGCGACAGCGCACGGAGCTGGCAGAACACGCTCCACAGGGTGAGGTCGTGGCAGTGGTGCACGCCGCCGGCCACCACCACGTCGGCGGTGCCGGCGCGCAGCTGGGTGGCGGCGTGGTCGACGGCGATCAGCGAGCTCGCACACGCCGCATCGACGGTGTACGCCGCCCCGCGGAGGTCGAAGCGGTTGGCGATGCGGGACGCGGCCAGGTTCGGGACCAGACCGATGGAGCTCTCGGGCCGCTCGGGCCCGAGGCGGTCCTGGAACTCGGCCTTCACCTGCGCCAGGCGCTCCTCGCCGATGTCCGGCACCAGCACCCGGAGGGCCTCGACGAGCTGCTGGGCCGTGCGGACCCGCTGGTCGAGCCGGGCCACGCCATCGCCGATGTAGCCGCCGCGGCCGAGGATCACTGAGATCTTCGACGGGTCGGCCTGCTCGTGCGGGTTGCCGGCGTCGGCCAGCGCGGCCGAGGCGGCGGCGAGGGCGAGGAGCTGGTCGGGCTCCACCGACCCGACGGCGTTGGGCATGATCCCGAACGCCAGCGGGTCGAAGGTGGCCAGGTCATCGACGAAGCCGCCGCGGCGGCAGTAGAAGCGGTCCGCCTCCTTGGCGTCGGGGTCGAAGAAGACCGGGTCCCAGCGGCCCGCCGGCACCTCCGATGTGGCATCGACCCCGTTGCGGATGTTCGCCCAGAACGCCTCGATCGTGGGCGCGCCCGGGAACAGCCCCGCGATCCCGACGATCGCGATCCCGTCGTCCTCGCGCCCGCTCATCGCGCCCACCACTCGCTCAAGAACGTGGAGGATCTGTGTCGCTCACCGCCACCCATCCTCCAACTTCCACCGCCAGCTCCCAACTTGGAGATCCCGGCGCGCCTCGCGACCACGATCCTCCAACTTGGTCGAGCGGGGCCGAGGTGCCAGAACTGGGAGGATCTGTGTCGCTCAGCGTCACTCATCCTCCAACTTCCACCGCTCGCGACCAAGTTGGAAAACCCGGTGCGCTTTGCGACCGAGATCCTCCAACTTGGCGGGTTTGAGCTGGCGCCGTGGCGGGGTGGCGTGGGGCCGGGGCGGGGTGGCGTGGGGTGGGGGGCGGGCACGGGAGGGGGGTTGCTAGTCGGTGGTGGTGGGGCGGCCGACGAGGTCGTCGGCGGCGGCGTGCTCGAGGGGCGGGCCGAAGGCCTCGGGTGCGCCCCGCATCACCACGAGCTGCGACGGCCCGGTGCCGGCGGCGATCTCGTGGAGGATGGCCATCACGCCGTCGTCGGGGTCGACCAGGCCGATGCCGCGGCGGGCGTACTCCCGCTCCAGCTCGGGCGACACCATGCCGCCGCCGGCCCACGGCCCCCAGTCGATGCTGATGACGCGGCACTCGTGGAGGCCGTCGTGGTGGCGGGCGAGCGCGTCGAGGGCGTCGTTGGCGGCGGCGTAGTCCGTCTGGCCGCGGTTGCCGACCACACCGCTGATCGAGCCGAACAGGACGACGAACCGGAGCCCGAGGTGGACCCGGTCGAGGATGGCGCGCGCTCCGTCGACCTTGGTCCCGAAGACCCGGTCGAAGCCTTCGGCCTTCTTGTCGCGGAGGAAGTGGTCGTCGAGGACGCCGGCGCCGTGGATGACGCCGTCGATGCGGCCGTGGCGGAGCTTCACGTCCTCGAGCAGCTCGCCGAAGGCGGGGGCCCGGACGTCGAGCGAGACGTACTCGACCTTGGCTCCGAAGGACTCCAGCGTGGCCAGGGTGGCGCGCATCTCGCGGTCCGCTTCGATGCGGTTGCAGGCCTGCTCGATGTCGTGCGGCTTGGTGAGCTCGCCGATCTCGAGCAGCGCCCGGCGGAGGGCGTTGCGATCCTCGGCGATGGCGGTGCGGGGGTCTTCGCCGGTCTCAGGGAACGGCGAGCGGCCCACCAGCACGAGCGTGCACGGGTTGGCCCGGGCCACGCCCTCGGCCACCCGGGCGGTGATGCCGCGGGCCCCGCCCGTGACGATGACCACGCCGTCGGGGCCGAGCCCGAGGTCGCCGTGGATGGACAGCTCGTGCGCCTCGCCCACCACCTGGGTGGTCCGCTGGCCTCCGGCCCACGAGAGCGCGGCGGGGGCGTCGAGGTCGAGCAGCTCGTCGACCAGGCTCTCGGCGAGCGGGGTGAGGTCGCCGTCGAGGTCGGAGGCGTCGATGGCCACCGACCGGATCAGGGCGTCGTGGCGCTCCCGGGCGATCGAGCGCATGAGGCCGGGGACGCCGGTGGGCGTGCCGTCGGGGTGGATCGGGACGGTGACGGCCAGCGCCCGCCGGGCCTCGCCGAGCAGGGCCGGCTGGAGGTCGGCGAACACGGTGCGGGCGTCGGCACCGCTGTCGAGCAGCGTCGTGGACAGGTCCACCACGGCGTCGAGCGCCGCCAGCTCCTGGAGGCGGGCGTCGCCGCCCGAGGCGATCTCGGTGACGTTGGCGCCCCGCTCGATGAGGGCGAGGGTGACGGCGCTGGTGAGCGCGGGGTGGCCGGGGACGACGCCGGTGGCCACGGCGTGCAGGTCGCCGAGGGCGACCGTCGGGCCCAGCAGCTCGGTGATCACCTCGAAGCGCTGCGCGGCGGGCGGGAGCAGCGGGTGGTTGTCGGCGGGCGTCCCGACCGGGGCCGCACCGTTGGACGACGCCGCCGACGGCGACGCCGACGAGGCCGACGAGGACGCCGTCGCCTCGATGCCACCGTCGGCGGCGAGGCCTTCGATCCACTCCACGATGCCCCGGAGGGACTTGTGGGCGGCCAGCTCCTCGACCATGTCCTCGTCCACCGCGGACTCGTCGAGGCCGCCGAGGCCGATGCGCTCGGCCAGCTCGCCCACGATCTCGATGCGCTTGATGGAGTCGATCGACAGGTCCGCCTCGAGGTCGAGGTCCGGGTCGAGCATCTCCACCGGGTAGCCGGTGCGCTCGCTGACGATGGCCTGCACCGCCTTGAGCAGCTCGGCGCCCGAGAGCGCCGGCCGGGCCTCGGTGGCCGAGGCCTCGACGGCGGCCGGGGCCGGGGCGGCGACGGCAGGGACTGCGGTCGCGACCGGCTGGGCGGTGGCGGCGATGGGCTGGCCCATGGGCCCCAGTTCGTCGTACGACGCGGTGACCGGGACGTTCGAGCCGAGGTACCGCAGCATCACGTCGCGCTCCGCCGCCACCTGCTGGCGCACGTTGCGGAGGTACTCCAGCACCACGGTGCTGGCGTCGTCGTGACCGTTGGACATCGGGGCGGGCCCTTCGAGCTCGAGTGCGGGGATCGTGTTGGCGGGCTGGAGGCTGTTGCGCAGGACCGTGCCGTCGGCGGTGCGGATGAAGGCACCGTCGATCTGCCACCCGGGGGCCTTGGCGGGAAGCGACGCCAGATCGGCGGGCTCGGCCCGTCCCTCGAACAGTGCGTCGGTGGCCACCGGCACCCCGAGCGCGGCCAGCTCGGCGAGGGCCAGCAGGAAGCGCCGGACGCCGTGCTCGCCGGCCACGTCGGTGGCGACCATGGCGTGGGGCCGGTCGCCCAGGATCTTGCCGACCTGCTGGGTGAGGACGCGGCCGGGACCGGCCTCCACGAACACCCGGGCACCGGCGGCGTACATGGACTCGATCTGGTCGACGAAGCGGACGCCGGTGGTGACCTGCTCGACGAGCAGGGCCGGAATCGCGGCGGCGTCGCCGGCGGGGTAGGCCTCGGCGGTGACGTTGGACCAGACCGGGAACGACGGCGGGGCGATGGCCACCTCGGCGAGCTTCTCGGCGAGCAGGGTGCCGGCCTCGGCGATGACCGGCGAGTGGAAGGCGCAGGCGACGGGCAGCAGCTTGACCTTGGTGCCGACCGCCTCGAGCGCGGCCGCGGCGGCCTCGACCGAGGCGGTGGGTCCGGAGATCACGGCCTGCTTGGGGCCGTTGTGGTTGGCCAGCACGATGTCGGGCCACTCGGCGAGCCGCTCGGCGACCTCTTCGCGGGTGAGCTCGACGGCGGCCATCGTGCCGGGGTCGCCGCCGGTGCGGGTGACCGCCTCGAGGATGGCGTCGCCCCGGGCGGCCGACAGGGCGAGGAGCGCGGCGTCGTCGAACGACCCGGCTGCGGCCAGCGCGGCCAGCTCGCCGTAGCTGTGGCCCCCGGCGAGGGCGGGCTCGATGCCGACGGAGCGCAGCAGCCGGGTGATGGCGAGCGAGGCGATGCCGAGGGCGGGCTGGGCGACGTTGGTCGCCGTGATCGCCGCCTGCTGGGCGGCGC
>JAOBWH010000197.1 GCA_025463265.1 Ilumatobacteraceae bacterium | reverse complement strand
GTCCGGCCGCCGACGCGTGTGCAGGGTGATCGACAGGCCCTTGGCCTCGACGAGCACGCCGTGGGCGGGGCGGCCCGGTGCGGTGGCCGCCTCGGCGGCGCGGATCGCTGCGGCGACCACGGGCCGCCAGCGCTCGGCCTCGGGATGGTCGACCACCTTTCCGTCGACCATCGACTCGAGGCCGTACAGGCCCGACAGCACGACCGACGGCGGCAGGTGCGCGGCGAGGAACCCGACCGGCCGGCCCGACACCGCTCCGACGGTCCGGTACGACCCGGCCAGGCGTCCGAGCCGGTCGGCCACCCCGGGCAGCAGGCGTGCCGCGGCGGGATCGTCGACGACCGGCGACAGGGTGCCATCGAAGTCGAAGAGCAGGACCGTCGCCGCCGGGTCGGCGCGCAGCGGGGCGACCGCGTCGGTCAGCGAGGCAGGCATGGGAGGGCTCGGGCGGAGGCCCGGGCTCAGCCGGCGGAGGTCGTGGTGGTGGAGCCGTCGGAGGCCGGCGGCGTGTCCGCACCGAGCACGACGACCACATCGGCGTCGCCCTCAGCGCCGCCGAGCGAGGCCTCGGTGAGGGGCTTCACCGTGTCGGTGCCCTTGCCGAGGAGCTCGGCCACTGCGATGGCGTCGGACTCGTAGCCCTCGGCGAAGTAGACGGCGGTGGTCTCGGCGGCGGCCGGTGCGTTGGTCGCCGGCTTCATCACGTATCCGGCCTCGCCGATGGTGGTGGAGGTCGACCCCGCCACGCCGGTCTGCCCGCTCCCGTTCAAGACCAGCACCGACACCTCGGAGGCCGAGTGCTCGGCGCCACCGCCGCCAGCGGCGGTGGTGGTGGCGGCATCGGGCGATGACGTGGTGGTGCCCAGGTCGCTGGTGTCGATGGTGGTGGTGGTGGAGTCCGACCCGGTCTCCACCTTCGAGCTGCCGTCGTCGCCCCAGGAGACGAGCAGCAGCACACCGACGATGATCGCCACCGCGAGCACCGCCAGGCCGCGGATGTTGCTGTCGACCCCGCTGGGCCGTGCTTCAGGTGCCGTCATCGCAGGTGCCGATCAGAGGGGTACATCCGGACCAGCGTGGTCTCCCGGCCCATCTGATGCAAGCACCCCTCACCCTGGACGGGCCGGTCCGGGGCACCGGGCACGGGCGCGTCAGGCTCCGAGGAAGGACGCGATCGCACCCAGATCGGTGGTCACGAGCACCGATCGGGCGTACTCCTCGGGTCCGAACAGCTCCCGGAGGACCGGCAGGACGGGGAGCGTGCGGGTCCAGCAGCCGTCGGTGTCGAGGAACACCATCGGGCTGAACCGGCCGTCGACCACCCGGTACACGTTCTGCGACGCGTCCTGGAAGATCTCCTGCACGGTGCCCGCCCGGCCCGGCGCGTAGATCACGCCGTCGACCGCGATCGACAGCAGCCCGTCCTCCCGCAGGGGGTTCGAGAAGTACTTGGCGATCGAGGTGGCGAACGGTGTCGGCGGCTCGTGGCCGTAGAACCAGGTCGGGATGGCGAGGCTCTGGCCGCGCCCGGCCGGGTCGATCTCGTCGAGCAGGGCGAACGCCGGCCGCTGCCACCGGTGCAGGGCGGCGAGCACGTCGAGGTCGAACTCGCCGTCGGGCCCCACCAGCCCGGTCGTGTCCGGGAACCGGGGCACCCGCGCCAGCTCGGAGACGGCCTCGTCGAGCGCCAGATCCCCCGCGCCGGCGAGGACGGCGCCGAGGTGCGTCGCCTCCATCGCGCCGGGACCGCCGCCCGACACCACCACGAACCCGGCCCGGGTCAGCGACCGGGCGAGCGCAGCCACCTGGCGGTACGCCTCGGCATCTCGGGAGAGGGCGTGGCCGCCCATGACCGCCACCACCCGGCGCCCCTCGAGCAGGACGGTCCGCTGCTCGGTGACCGACTGGTCGTGCAGCGCCCGCAGCATCCCGACCTCCCGGTTGGGCGCCAGCAGCGTCGACCGGTAGGCGAGCAGGTCCGGCGTGGCGGCGTACGACACCGGATCGTCCACCGAGAACCCGGCGAACAGCTCGGCCGGCGTGTACAGCTCCGACCGGAAGGGCAGGACCGGGAACAGGTTCTCCACCGGGTGGACGCTACGTGGCCTGCCGCCCGGTCGCTGCGGTCCGGCTCGGCCGGTCAGCTGGCCGTGCGACTGGCGTACGCGGAGGTCATGCGCAGGTCGTCGGCGATCTGGCTGATCGGGCTCACGCCGTTGGCGACGGCGAGGGTCTCGGCGCCGAACACCCCCGTGGTCGGGAGCGCCCGGAGCAGTCCCAGGTGGAGCAGCAGGACGTCGACGTAGGGCGCCATGACCCGCTTGCCCTCGGACGACTCGGAGAACTGCGTCATCATCCCGCCTCGGGTCATCCCCGTCTGGAGCTTCGCCACCCAGTGGGCGAGGCCGGCGGCGTCCGCCTTCCGCTGGAGGACGTTGCCGTAGACCAGCTCGACGAAGTCGGTGTCCGAGAGCTTCCCGTAGCTGTTGGCGAACTCGGACGAGACGGCGAACCTCTCCGCCATGGTCGGCAGGTTCATCCCGTTCTCGGACTTGGCCAGCCAGTAGGCCATGCCGCTCTTGTCGGGTGCCCGCAGGAAGAACGACCAGTAGAGGCGGATCACCGGGCCCCGCTTCGCCGACCAGGCCGGATCGTGGGCCATGTCGACGAGGAACCGGCCGACGGTGGTCTCGCCGTTCGCGAGCCGGGCCGCTTCCTCGGCGACCACCGCGGCCGACGCCGGCTTCCCGGTGAAGTCGGTGTGCTGCTGCTGGACGAGGCCCGACCAGGAATCGAACGGCTCCGACGTGGCCTGGCGGTCCCGGACGAACACGTCCCAGGTGGCGTTGGTGTCGTTGCGGACGAGGTCGGTGGCCAGGCTGTCGAAGACGACGTAGCGGCCGGTGGCGCTCAGCGCACCGGTGCCGCTGCCCGTGTCGCCGAAGGCACCGTTGGCGTCGCGGAGGTCGATCGCGCTGATCGAGCCGTTCGCGGCTCGGGCGTAGACGTGCTGGTGGAAGGACGGGTTGGGGAGGGTGAGCACCTGGTCGTCGGGCGTGCGGAAGGCGGTGACCTGCCCGTCGGTGCTGATCCCGAACACGTCCCCGCCGGCGGTCAGCTGGCCCCCGAACGCATTGGTCGAGATGCGGGTCGTGGTGCCGGCGGAAAGGTTGCGGAGGAAGGCATCGCGCTTGGCGTTGGTGTCGGCGGCCACCAGGTTCGTCGCCTGCGAGTTGAAGATGACCCGAGTCCCGTCGCCGGAGATCTGCGGCACGTAACCCCCCTGGTTCGGCCCGCCGGGGCCGGTGGACGGCACGTTCGCCCGGGTGATGGTGCCCCCGGTGGCGGGTTGCACGTAGATGTCGTAGTCGCCGCTGCCGACACCAGCCACCGGCAGGTTCGAGGACGACGACTGGTAGGCCACCGTGCTGCCGTCGGCGCTGATGGCCGGGTAGAGGGTCCCGCCGTTCGACGCCGACCCGCCCACCTTGTTCGCGAGCCGGATCACCTGGCCGTTGCCGGACCAGACGAACGAGTCGTACTGGCCGTTGGCGTCGGCCCCGGCGACGAGGTTGGTCGCCGCCGACTCGAAGGCGATGCTCGACCCGTCAGCCGACATGGTGGCGTTGTCGCTGGGGAGGTTGCCGGCGGCCCCACCGCCCGTCACCCGGCTCACCAGCTGGGTGGTCCCCAGCACCAGGTCCCGCCGGAAGATGTCCCGCTTGCCGTTGCCGTCACCCGACACCAGGTTGGTCGCGTCGGACTCGAACGAGATGTACCGGCCGTTGCCGCTGATCTGGGGGTCATCGGAATCGGCGTTCGCCTGGCCGCCCGTGCCGGCCACCGCGGGCGAGGCCACGACGGAGACCCCGGTCGCACGGTCGTACCGGTAGACGTTGAGGTGCGAAGGGGCGAACCCGGGGACGGGGCCCGGGCCCTTCGACAGGTACGCCACCCACCGACCATCGCCGCTGATGGCCGGGCTGAAGGCGCTGCCGGCGGTCTGACCGCCGGTCGCCGTGGCCGAAGCGCGGCTGGTGACCGGGTGGTCCGAGGCGGCCGCGCCCGCGGGGGCAGGCGCGGCGAGGACGGTGGCGGCCAGCACCGACGCGGCCAGGAGCGGAGCGGTGCGCAGGGCGCGTGAGCGAGCGGTGCGGCGAGCGCGGTTCGCACCGATGGTGCGGGTGGTGCGGCGGCAGACCGGCGGAAGGTGGGGCATGAGTCCACCCTGGGCCTCCGCCCGCGCCTTGGCGTGAGCAGCGGCTACTCATCGTGAGCAGCGGCGGAGCCTCCGCTCACCCCGTGACGGCATCCGGGCAGGCGCCGGCCTGGGGGCACCGGGCAGACTCGGGGCATGTCGTTCACCACCGATGAGCTCGAATCGGGCGTCGCCCACTTCCGGGAGACGGGGTGGCTGCTCACGCAGACCCTCGACGAGGCCGGGGTGGCGGAGCTCCAGGGCTGGGTCGACGAGGTGGCGTCGTGGCCCGACGAGGGCGACGGGTGGATGCACCACCGGGAGCTCACCGACGACGGACCCAAGCTGTGCCGCAGCGAGAACATCATCCCGTTCCACACCGGCCTCCGGGATCTGCTCACCGCCGGTCCGCTGCTCGACACGGCGTCGGCGCTGCTGGGCCAGCAGGCGGTGCTCTACAAGGAGAAGGTCAACTACAAGCTCGCGGGCGGCGCCGGGTACGCACCGCACCAGGACGCCCCCGCCTACCCGTTCATCGCCTCGCACGTGTCGTGCATGGTGGCCGTCGATGACGCCACCCTCCAGAACGGGTGCCTCGAGGTCGTGGAGGGCATGCACCACGAGGTGCTCGCCATGGACGACAGCGGCTGCATCCACCCCGACCTGGTGGCGTCCTACGAGTGGAAGGCGGTGGAGGTTCCGGCCGGCTCGACCCTCTGGTTCCACTCCCGGACCCCGCACCGCAGCGGTCCCAACGACTCCGGCCTCCCCCGCCGGGCCCTGTACCCCACCTACAACGCCCTGGCCGAGGGCGATCTGCGCAGCGACTACTACGCCGAGAAGATCGCCCGCTTCACCGCGGAGGGCGGCCGGGCCGACGGCAAGGTGCAGGTCTCGCTCATCGACGACTTCCAGGGCCGCGCCGTCTGATGCCCGCCGCCGACGTGGCCGAGGTGCTGGCGCTGTTCGCCGAGTGGGGATCCCAGAACTACGACGAGGACGTGTCGCAGCTCGACCACGCCCTGCAGACCGCGGCGCTCGCCCGGGCTGGGGGCGCCGACGGCGCCTTGGTGGCCGCGGCGCTGCTGCACGATGTCGGGCACCTGCTCGAGCTGCGCGACGGCGGCCTCGCCGACGGCCAGAGCGATGCCGACCTCGGTCATGAGGGCCGGGGCGCCCGCTGGCTGGCCGCGGTGTTCCCGCCGCCGGTCACCGGCCCGATCGCCCTGCACGTGGCGGCCAAGCGCTACCGATGCGCCGTCGACCCGGCGTACCACGACGGCCTGTCCGACGGATCCCGGCGCAGCCTCGTCCGCCAGGGCGGACCGATGGACGCCGAGGAGGCGGCGCGCTTCGCCGCCCACCCCGCTCACGCCGATGCGGTGGCGCTGCGCGGGTGGGACGATGGCGGCAAGGTCGAGGACCTCGATGTGGCGGACCTGGCCTCCTACCGAGACCTGTTGGAGCAGCTCGCCCGCTGACCCGACGGCAACTGCTCGGAGACCCGGTGAAGTCCGGGTCCGCGCAGCCCGGTAGGCCGGGGCGGCCCGGTGGGCTCCGGACCGACTACTCGGTGTAGGACGCGAACAGGTACTCGGTGCTGCTGGCGAGCCACACGGCGAAGTCGACGTCGTCGACGATCCCGACCAGCTTGGCCACCCCCGCATCGAGCTCCTCCGAGGTCGGCTCCCGGTCGAGCAGATCGAGGTACTGGACGCGCACCCGTCGCGTCCGCGACTCCGTGCCGAAGTACAGCTCGCCGATGATCGGCTGGCGCCGCCGACCGGACTCGATCCGAGCGACGGCTTGGGCCCGCTCGGTCTCGGTGGGCGGACGGTCGACGATGGCGGCGTAGACCTTGTCGATGAAGCCACCCGGCGTTCCGCCCGACCTGGTCAGGAACTCGTTGGACCCCATCAGCTGGAAGAGCAGCGTGGAGGGGCTCATCCCCTTCTGGATCCGCTTCGCCCAGTACTCGCGGCCGGACGGGTCGACGCTCCGGCCCAGCACGTCGCCATACATCCGGTTGACGACCTTCACCGAGTACTCGTGCGAGATCGCCATGCGTCGAGCGACGCTCTCCCGGGTCTCGACCATGCGCTCGATGCGGCTGACCCAGAACCGCAGGCCGGAGGGGTCTGGAGCCCGCGACAAGAAGTCGTCGTAGAGCGCGGTCACGTAGGACTCCAACGGCGACCGGACCACGATGCTGACCTGCACGGTCTCGGAGAGCTCGGTCCCGTCGTCGGCGCGGTAGGCGAACGTGTCGGTGCCGGTGAAGTCGGCGTCGGCCTCGTAGGTGAACGAACCATCGGGCTTCAGGCTCAGCTGCCCGTTGGAGGCGCCCGTGACGATGGAGGCCGTGAGCGCGTCGCCCTCGCCATCGGTGTCGTTGGCCAAGACGCCGGGGGCGTCGACCGTGCGCTCCACGCCGCCGGCGGCGTGGAAGGTGTCGGCCACCGCGACGGGCGCCTGACCCGATGCTCCCGCCGGGTCCACCCCGCCGATCGCGACCACGCCAGCGGCGACCCCGCCCACCACCAGGACCGCGACCAACCTCCGCCGTCCGCCCAACCGGTCGCTCCGAGCCATCCCGGTACCCCCTCCGTCGCTGCCGGCCACCGTACGCCCAGACCCGGACCGGTGCCACCCAGCCCCGGCGAACACGGGGCGTATGTGTCAGGTCACGGAAAATGATCAAACGCCTCTGTCCGAACGCACGGAGGTTTCGTACAGTGAGCCGATGGAACGGACGACCAGCCTCCTCCTGAGATGGGCCGGAAGGATCTGCATCCTCTTGGCCGTCTTCATCCTCGTGGCCAGCCTGTTCCTGCCCAGCGCGGTGCAGCCGCTCAGCCCGATGGTGTGCCCGGCGAACACCGAGCTCGACAACGGCCGGCGGCTTCCCGCCAACGCGCCGGACGACGCCAAGCTCGAGCTGGTGTGCACGAGCAGCACGTACTCGGAGAGCGCGGCCAAGAAGGTGATCGCCATCGTCGTCGGGCTCATCGCGATCGGCGTGATCGCGATCTGGTGCAGCGACCGGGTCATCCGCACGCGCGTGACCGCCCCCCAGGTGCCCGGCCGGCACTGAGACGGCCCGCCGTTCGGGAACGGGACTGGGGTCGGACCGTCAGGCCATCGGGCGGCGGGTGAACGCCGGGAGCACCGGCCCGCCGAAGCGGAGGTCCGTCGATGCGACCGGGTGGCCCAGCAGGAAGCCCTGGCCGAAGTGGCACCCCAGCTCCTCCAGGCGGCGGAGCTGATCGAGGGTCTCGATCCCCTCGGCCACGACCTCCAGGCCGAGCGAACGGCCGAGCGTGATCACCGCCTTGACGATCTCCGCATCGCTCGGGTCGACGCCGAGCCCGCCGACGAACGTGCGGTCCAGCTTCACCGACCGGATCGGGAACCGCTTCAGGTAGGCGAGGCTCGAGTAGCCGGTGCCGAAGTCGTCGATGGAGAGCCCGACCCCGAGCTGGTGCAGCCAGTCCACCGCTCGGAGCGTGGGACGGTCGGCCCCGATCACCGTCGCCTCGGTGAACTCCAGGACCAGGTCGGCGGCCACCAGGTCGTTGCCCTCGAGCGCCTGCAGAACGCGATCGGTGAAGCCGGCCGACGCCAGCTCCCGAGCCGACACGTTGACCGCCACGTGGTGCGGCCCGCCGTCGCCGTACCTGGCCCGCCAGGTGCCCATGGCGGCGCAGGCCATCTCCAGCACGGCGGCACCGACCGGCACGATCAGCCCGCTCTCGTCGGCCACCTCGATGTACTCGCCGGGGAGCTCGAGGCCGCCGTCCTCGGTGCGGATGCGCAGCAGGGCCTCGACGGCGTGGACGTTGCCGTCGGCCAGATCCACGATCGGCTGGTAGTGGACCTCGAGGCGGCCGTGCTCCAGTGCGTCGCGCAGCTCCTGCTCCGCGGTCATGCGACGGAGCGCCGCGGTCCGCAGCGACTCGGTGAAGACGTGGTACCGGTTCCGGCCCTTGTCCTTCGCCCGGTACAGGGCGGTGTCCGCATCGCGGAGCAGGTGCTCGGGCCCTCGGCCGCTGTCGTAGGCGATGCCGATCGAGGCGGTGACGGTGACCATCCCCTGGGGCAGCTGGATCGGTGCCGACACCACGTCGCCGATGCGTTCGGCCAGGGCGGAGACCTCGTCGGTCTCACCGACCGACTCCACCAGCACCACGAACTCGTCACCGCCCAGCCGGGCGACCGAGTCGCCGGTGCGCACGGCCTGCTGCAGACGCTGGGCCACCTCGATGAGGAGCAGGTCGCCGGCCTCGTGACCCATCGAGTCGTTGACCAGCTTGAAGCGATCGAGGTCCAAGAAGAGCAAGGCGGTGAGGTCCCCCGCCCGCCGGGCGCGCTCCACGGCGTGGCCGAGCCGGTCGGCGAGCAGGGCACGGTTGGGCAGCCCGGTCAGCGAATCGTGGAACGCCTGCCAGGCGAGCCGGGTGGCGGCCTCGGAGCGCTCCGTCACGTCACGGACGTTGGCGACGATGCCGCCCACCGCCGGGTCGCTCAGCCGGTTGGTGGCCACGATCTCCACGTGCCGCCAATCCCCATCGGCGGTGGTCACCCGGACCTCGGTCAGCGGGGTGTGCGTCGGGTCCAGCACCAGCCGCCGGAACGTCTCGTTGAGCCCGGCCTGATCCTCGGGGTGGACCACCGCCGTGAACGGCGTGCCGAGCCACGAGCCGGGCAGGTAGCCGAGCAGCCGCTCCGCCGCAGGGCTGTGGTAGGCGATGCACCCCTGCTCGTCGATGATGCAGATGATGTCGGTGCTGCGCTCGACCAGCGCGGCGAAGCGCTGCTGGCTCGCACGCAGCGCATCGTGAGCCGAGGCCAGGGCGTCACGGGTGCCGCGGCGCTCCGTGATGTCCTGCACGTGGGAGATGAAGTACCGCGGACTGCCGTCCGGAGCCCGGACCAGCGACACGTCGAGCTGCACCGGTACCTCGTGGCCGCGAGCGTGGAAGTACCGCTTCTCCATCGTGTACGCCGTGATGCTCCCGGCGATCATCTCCTCGACCTGGGCCAGGTCGGCGTCGAGGTCCTCCGGGTGGGTGATGTCCTGGAAGGTGAGCCGGAGGAGCTCCGCCGCCGGGTAGCCGCAGATCCGGCTCAGCGCGGCGTTGACCCAGAGGAAGCGGCCGTCGGGGGCCACGAGTGCGATCCCGATGGGGGCCTGCTCGAAGGCGAGCTGGAACTCCTCGGGATCTCCCGCGATGCGGCTCGGGGATGCGGTCACGTCGGTCATGCGCGTGCTTCTCTTCCCCTCGATGCCGGTCCTCACTCATCGGCCGGACCGTCGTGGTCCTGTAGGGCGCGCCGCGCACGGGCCTTCGCCTCCGGTCGCCGATGGCGGCGATGGAAGCGCACCGGGCCCACAGAGCCGGTCAGTCCTCGGGGGCGATGGAGGCGAAGGCGCGGACCTTGTCGAGCTGGCTCTGGCGCTCCGAGGTGGTGGTGGCCGTGCCGACGAGCACGTAGTCGGCGGCGAACTCGTCTCGGATCTCGCCGTCGGGGCCGAGCATCCACGCCTGGGCCATGCGGCGCGGGACCCGCACCTGATCGGGCACCTCGAGGGTGCCGAACACCCGGTCCCAGATCGGGAGCGTGACCCCGTGGTTCGCCATCGGGTGGCCGAAGTGGTGGTGGAAGTGGTGCTTGCGCAGCCAGGTCTCGTAGCCGTTGCGCGGCGCTCGGAGGTGGGCCTGGGCGTGCTGGTGCTCGTAGAAGAAGTAGCCGGCGGTCCAGCCCACCGCGGTGGTGATCCCGAACGGGAGGCTGACCGTGATCCAGCCGAGCGGGAGCCAGAGCACGAAGCCGACGATGAGCATCCCGGCCCAGCTGAGGAGGTGGAGGAACGAGAACGTCCACCCCGCGGCGATGTGGTGGTGGAGGTGTTCCCGGCTCATGATCCCCCGGCCGTGCAGCTGGTGCATGGCGAAGCGGTGGAGCAGGTACTCGAACAAGATCCAGAGGGCGAAGCCGGCGGCGAACGCGCCGAGCAGGGAGAGCGCGGTGATCATCGGAGGGTCCTTGCGGGAGGCGGGCCGACGGGCTTCCAGCCGGCGGATCGGGTGCGGGCGGCCGTGAGGGCGACGGGATCGGCGCCCCATCCGGCGAGCAGGGCGTCGGTGAGCTGGGTGCCGAGGGCGGTGCCCGTGGTGGGCATCCCGGTCACCAGCCCATCGGTGAGCAGCGCGCCGTTGAGGGCGACGACCCAGGCGAGCGTGCGTGCGAACGAGGCGTCGACCGGGCCGCCGAGCGGGTCCTCCACCGGGCCACCTGGGCGCAGCGCGCCGACGGCGACCGCTTCGGCGAGCAGCCGCTGGGGCACCCCGAGCACCAACATGGCGACCGGCAGCACCGTGCTGGCGTCGGCGGCCTCCTCGGCCCCGGGCGTGACGAGCAGCTGCTGCTGGAGGCGGAACTCCCGGCGGTGCTGGACCGGCGCGGCGAGGAACAGGTCGGAGAAGGCGCAGAGCCGGGCGAGCGCGGCCACCTCGGGCGTGGCGCCGGGATCGGCGGCGAGGGCCTCGTCCCAGCGGGCGGCCCCCTCGTCGGCCACCCGGCCGAGGACCACCAGGGCCCGCTCCTGGAGCGCGGCCAGCAGGGCGCTGCGCGAGGCGAAGTAGGTGTACAGCGAGGCGGTGGCGTAGTCGCCGGCCTCAGCGAGCGCCGCCATCGTGAGCCCGTCGACGCCGTGCGCGTCGACCAGGTCGAGCGCGAGGTCGAGCAGGTGGTCCCGCCGCGCCTCGCGCTTGCGGGCCCGCCGATCGACCGGTTCCGAGCTGACGACGTTTTCCGAAGGCACGTCGGAAAACGTACCCACGTCGCCCCGATCGGTCAACTTCACCCAGGACCCGCCCGACGGGCAGGCCGGCCCTGCGGGGCGGTTCAGGCCTTGGGCAGGACCTTCTCGATGTCGTCGACCAGCTTCTCGGGCTTGGTGGTGGAGGCGTAGCGGTCGACGACGTTCCCGTCGGGATCGATGAGGAACTTGGTGAAGTTCCACTTGATCTTGCTGCCGAGCACCCCGCCTTTCTGGTCCTTCAGCCACTGGTAGAGCGGGTGGGCGTCGGACCCGTTCACGTCGACCTTGGCGAACATCGGGAACTTCACGCCGTAGTTCAGCTGGCAGAACTCCTCGATCTCGGCCTCGGTGCCCGGCTCCTGGTGGCCGAACTGGTCGCACGGGAACCCGAGGACCACGAGGCCCTTGTCCTCGTACTCCTCGTAGAGCTTCTCGAGCCCCTCGTACTGCGGGGTGAAGCCGCACTTCGATGCGGTGTTGACCACCAGGACGGCTTTGCCCTTGTACTGGGCGAGGTCGGTCTCGGCGCCGGCGAGGGAGGTGGCGGTGAAGTCGTGGAGCGTGGTCACGGGGATCCTTGGGTCGAGGGACGGCGACAGCCCATGGGACGTACGGGCAGGTGCTGCAACAGCGTTCGGGGCCGCAGCCTTCCACGGATGGGGCAGGCTGGCGCCATGGTGGCCGCGCACATCACCCGCTCGCTCGCCGATGCCCAGCGGGGCTCGTTCTGGCTCGATCGGCCCGACCGGCCCGCGGCGCGGCCTCCGCTGGCCGGACCGACGGCGTGCGACCTGGCGGTGGTGGGCGGCGGCTACAGCGGGCTGTGGACGGCGCTCCTCGCCAAGGAGCGCGACCCCCAGCGCGACGTCGTGCTCATCGAGGGCGACCGGATCGGTTGGGCGGCGTCGGGGCGCAACGGCGGGTTCTGCGCCGCGAGCCTCACCCACGGGGAGGCCAACGGACGCGAGCGCTGGCCCCACGAGTACGCCCGCCTCGCCGCCCTCGGCCGCCGCAACCTCGACGAGCTCGAGGAAGCGGTCGCCCGCCACGGGATCGCCTGCGACTTCGAGCGGACCGGCGAGCTGACGGTCGCCACCGAGCCGTACCAGGTCGACGGGCTGATCCCCACCGATCCCGACGATCCCGACGAGGCGTTCTGGGACCGCGAGCGGATCCAGGCGGAGGTCCACTCACCCACCTACCTGGCCGCCCACCTCGACCGGACCACCGCCCTCGTGGACCCGGCCCGCCTGGCCTGGGGGCTCGCCGACGCGTGCGAGCGCCTCGGCGTGCGGATCGTCGAGCACACCCCCGTCACCGGGCTGGACCGCCGACCCGAAGGTGGCGTCCGCCTCACCGCGGCGCGGGGCACCATCGATGCCCGGCAGGTGGCGCTCGGCACCAACGTGTTCCCGTCGCTCGTGAAGCGGACCCGGCTCCTCACCGTGCCCGTGTACGACCACGTGCTGGTCACCGAGCCGCTGACGCCCGACCAGCGCACCGCGATCGGGTGGTCGGACCGACAGGGCATCGGCGACAGCGCCAACCGGTTCCACTACTACCGCCAGACCGCCGACCACCGGATCCTGTGGGGCGGCTACGACGCGATCTACCACTGGGGCGGGCGGGTCCGGGACCGCTACGACCACGCGCCGGCGACCGCCCAGACCCTGGCCGAGCACTTCTTCGCCGTGTTCCCCCAGCTCGAAGGCCTGCGCTTCAGCCACACGTGGGGCGGCCCCATCGACACCTGCACCCGCTTCTGCGCCTTCTTCGGCACCGCGCTCGACGGCCGGGTCGCGTATGCGGCCGGCTTCACCGGGCTGGGCGTCGGCGCCACCCGGTTCGGTGCCCAGGTGATGCTCGACCACCTCGCCGGCGAGGAGACCGAGCGCACCCGCACCGCGATGGTCCGCTCGACGCCGATCCCGTTCCCGCCCGAGCCCCTGGCCTGGGCGGGGATCTCCGCCACCCGCTGGTCGCTGGCCCAGGCCGATCGCAACGGCGGCCGCCGCAACCTCTGGCTCCGGACCCTCGACCGCCTCGGCCTCGGCTTCGACTCCTGACCGCAGGCGGCCCCTGCGTGAGCCGGGCGGCCCGCCGCCCGCGGGCCGCCCGGACGTCGCGGGTCAGGCGGCGTTGAGCTCCTCGACGAGCTTGTCGACGGGGAGGGTGGTGACGTCGAAGTCGGGGTCGACGGACTGGACCAGCAGGTTGGTGGCGACGTCGCCGGTGCGCAGCACCAGGATCCCGAGGTTCACGTCCAGGGTGGAGCCGTCGGGCGCCGACACCGTGTAGGTGGCGCTGAGGGACACCGTCTCGTCGACGTCGAACGACTCGTCGTCGGGGCTCAGCTGGCCCTCGACCGTGACGTCCTCGCCGCTCTCGGAGTAGGCCGACTTCAGAGCTTCGTCGATGCAGGTGACCACCTCGGGATCGGTGAAGGGCGCGACCGCGGCCTCGGCCGCGGCCTCGTCCTCGAACACGACGGTGCGGGCGGCGACCGTGGTGCCGTCGCCTTCGCTCATCGAGCCGATGGAGAAGTCGTCGGTGGCGTGCCGGGCGAGCTGCGCGGACCGGTCGCTCAGCGCCGGGTCGCACTTCGACAGCGGGCTCTCGTCGTCGGAGTCCGACGCCTTCGTGGCCTTCCAACCGTCCGGGAAGTCCGAGAGCTCGAGGGTGACCGAGTCGGCCCGGGCCTGCGCCTCGGAGTCGTCCCCGGCTCCGTCGGCCTTGGTCGTGGTGGCAGCATCGGCCTTGGTGGTGGTCGTGTCGTCCTTGCCGCCGTCGGAGCCGCTGGACGAACCGCACGCCGAGGTGAGCAGGACGAGCGATACCGCCACTGCGCCGATGAGGATCCGAGGGTTGCGCACGAACTGCTCCAGTACTGGGTGGGGTGGACCGCCGATGTCGACCATGTTGCCCCACGGACGCGCCGGGACGGGTGACGGAGGCACCACCCGGCCGTCAGCGGCCGAGCCGGGTCCGGAGCTCGACGAGCACCTCGTCGCCGACGACCCCCGCCAGCTCGGCGGCGAGCGAGTCGATCACCGGCTGGTCGCCCACGTAGGCCCGATCGCCCTCGGTGCAGCACCAGGCCATGTCGCGGCCATCGTCCCCCCAGTCCGCCCTCGACCAGCGCCGCAGCGTGGCCCGTTCGCGCCCGCCGTCGAGCGGTTCCCAGTCGACCCGGATGGGGAGCTGCCAGCAGACCGACGGCTTCCAGTCCATGGGCGCCTCGCCGTCGGCGACCGCGCCGAGGTGCAGCGCGCAGCCGGCCCCGCCGGGGAACCCCGGGCGGTTGAGGAAGATGCAAGCGCCGTCGACGACCCGGGTGTTGGTGGCGGTCGCGTCGCTGAACACGCCCCCATCGACGGCCTCGGCGTGGAACTGGAACCGGGCGGGGTCGAGGAGGGCGGCGAGCGCCGCGGTGGTGCGCGCCTCGTCCTCGCCGTCGATGTGGGCGCCGACCGAGCAGCAGCCCTGCCCCAGCTCCTCGGCCGGATCGTCGAGGATGCCCAGACACCCCCGACCCCAGATGCACGCCCAGTTCGAGGTGAGGAACGACCCGTCCACCACCCAGTCGACCTCGTCGGTGTCGACTCGGAGCCACGGGGATCCGCTGGGGTCGGTCGGCTCCATGAGCGAAGCCTGGCACGGCTGCGGGTCCTAGCCTGTGGCCCCTTCCCACAGGCCCACTCCAGGACGTCGCGCCATGCCCCACCCCATCCGCTCGTTCGCCGTCGCCGGAGCCCTCCTCGCCCTGAGCACGGGCGCCGCGGCCTGCGGCTCCTCGGGCGGGTCCGACGCCCAGCCCACCACCACCAGGGCCGGGCGCACGACCACCAGCACCGAGGCGACGACCACCAGCACCGAGGCGGCATCGTCGACCACCACGTCGGGCGCGGGCACCACCACCACCGACGGCTCGGCGCCGAGCACCACCACGGCCGCCGGTGGCCCGGTCGACTGCCAGGCACTGCTCCAGGAGTACACCGACGTCTTCGACCCCGACGACCTCGCCGAGGTCGTGGAGTTCTTCCGCCGGTACGAACCCTCGATGCCCGACGACGTGGCCGAGGCCACCGAGCGCCTGGCCGCCGCCTACGACGACGCCGGCGACCTGGGCCACCTGGACCTCTCCAGCGTCGACCTCACCGCCGACGCCCAGACCTTCTCGGACTGGACCAACGACGGATGCCCCGCCGGGTGACCGCCCTCGCGCACAGGGCGGGGTAGTGCGCGCGTCCATCGACCGGTTCGTCTCCTTCGTCGCCCGCCTGATCACGCGCGGGCTGTACCGGTCGGTCGAGGTCATCGGCTTCGACGACCTGCCCAGCGGGCCGCGGCTCATCGTCGCCAACCACTTCAACGGGTTCGTCGACCCGGTGGTGCTCGCCGGGGCCCTCGGCCGCCTCCCCCGCTTCATCGCCAAGGCCACCCTCTGGAAGACCCCCGGGGTCCCGGTCCTCATGCGGGTCGTCGGCGTCCTGCCGGTGCACCGCCAGGCCGACGGTGGCGGCGACAACGCCAGCACGTTCCGGGAGGTCATCTCCGAGCTGCACGACGGGATGACCGTGGCGATCTTCCCCGAGGGCACCACCCACGACAACCAGCACCTCTCCCCCGTGCGCACCGGCGCCGCCCGCCTCGCGCTCGATGCGGCGCAGGCGCACGTGCCCGGCATGCACATCGTCCCGGTCGGCGTCACCTTCGAGGACAAGGTGGCGCTCCGATCACGGGTCGTCATCCGCGCCGGCCGGCCCATCGATCCCGCCGCTCCCGCGTACCTGGGCGGCGACGGCGAGCCGCTCGGCTCCGAGGACCACGACGCCGTCGTGGCGCTCACCGACGTGATCCGGGCCGAGCTGGCGGCGACCGCACCCGACTACGACACCCTCCTCGACGCCGTGGAGATGCGACGGGCGGCCGATGTCGTCCTCCGGACCCACGGCGTGGCGCCGATGGCCGAGGTGTCGCTGGCCCAGCGCGAGCAGCTGGCGAAGGACCTCGACCGCCTGCCCGACGACGAGCGGGATCCCATCGCCCGGGCCGCTGCCGAGTACGAGCTGCTGCTGGGGGCGGTGCGGATCAGCGACCGCTACCTCGCACCTCGGGTGACGGTGAGGGACCTGGTGGTGCGGCTCGCGATCACCGCCGTCTACGTCGTGCTCCTGGCGCCGTTCGCGCTGGTGGGGATCGCGGTGAACCTCATCCCCACGCTGCTCGTCGTGCTGGCCGGGCTGGCGGCGAAGGCGCCCGTCTCGAAGGGCACGAACCGGGTGCTCGTCGGCTTCGTCGCGTTCCCGGCCACCTGGTTCGCGCTCGCCGTGTTCGACGTGGGCAGCAGCTGGGTGTCCGACGTGCTCAGCCTGTTCACCTGGCCCCTGTCACCGGAGATCGACTGGGTGTTCGGCTCCCGCGGCGGCTGGGGCGCCTCGTTGCTGGTCTTCGTGACCTGCCCGGTGTTCGGCCTGCTCGGCGTGTGGCTCGCGGAGCAGATCATCCGGCTGTACCGCTGCTGGCGGGCGGTGAGCACCAGCCTCAACCGCCGCGGCCAGCTCGCGGACCTCCTCGAGCGCCGCGAGGCGCTGGTCGCCCGGGTCGCGGCCGCCTCGCACCACCCCCAGGGTCGGACCGCGTAGCGGCAGGCGGGCGCGGCGGTCGGCGGGTCGTCACCCTGTGCAACACTCGCACCACGCAGGCGGACCAGAGGGATGGACGCGTTGACCACAGGTGATGCGGTGTTCGGCCAACCGGCGACGGGTGAGGGGCGGGTGCCGCAGGCCCTCGTCCAGCAGGCGGCGTCGGTGCTGCTCGGCAGCCCCGAGCCCATCGCCGTCGCCGTCGACGCCTTCCTCGCCGGAGGCCACGTGCTGTTCGAGGACGTGCCCGGTGTGGGCAAGACGCTCCTGGCCAAGGCGCTCGCCCGCTCGATCGGCGGCACGTTCGGGCGGGTCCAGGGCACGCCCGACCTGCTCCCCTCGGACCTGACCGGCATCTCCCACCTCGACGAGGACCGCCGCTCGTGGGTGTTCCGGCCCGGGCCGCTGTTCAACAACGTGGTGCTCGTCGACGAGATCAACCGGGCGACGCCGCGCACCCAGTCGGCGCTGCTCGAGGCCATGGCCGAGGGCCAGGTCACCGTCGACGGCACCACCCACCCGCTGCCGGACCCGTTCCTGGTGATCGCCACCCAGAACCCGCAGTCGGACGACCCGGGGACGTTCCCCCTCGTCGCCGGTCAGCGCGACCGCTTCTCCGTGTCGCTCTCGCTGGGGCTCCCGGGCCGGGCGGCGGAGCTGGACCTCATCGCCGGGGTCGGCGGCACCCCGGCGCTGGACCACCTGGCCCCCGTCGCCGACCTCGACGAGTGGCGACGGCTCCGCGGCGCCGTCGACGCCGTGTACGTGCACCCCTCGGTAGCCTCGTACGCGCTCGACATCATCGACGTCGTCCGCACCCGGTCCAACGCCCACCAACCGATCTCCCCTCGGGCCGCGCTCGGCACCGCGCAGCTCGCCAAGGCGCGGGCGCTGGCGTCGGGCCGCGACCACGTGCGCCCCGACGACATCCAGGCGGTGCTCGTCGCGGCGCTCAGCCACCGCATCGTCGACGCCACCAACGACGACCTCACCGCAGCGCGCGGCTGGATCGCCGAGTTCGTCCGACAGGTGCCCGTCCCGCCCACGCCGGGCGGCTGATCTCCGTGGCCCGGACGGTCGGCGGACCCGAGCGGGTGCGGGTGCGCCTCACCGGCGCGGCGTCCGCCCTGATCGTGCTCGCCGCCTTCGCCCTCCTGTTCTGGCTCTTCTCCGACATCGAGGTCCAGCTGGCGATCGCCACCGCCATCATCGTCGGCGTGATCGTCGACGCGGTGCTGGCGTGGCGGGCGGTGGGGCCCGTCACCGTCGACCTCCGGTGCCCCGACGAGGTGCCGGTGGGCGAGCCGTCGCGCTGGACCGCGCAGGTCCTCGGCTGGTCCCGGCCGCTCGCCCTCACCCCCCTGCTCACCTTGACCCGCCCGGATCTGGTGGTGGCCCACGACCGGCTCGGCGAGTTCGACTGGCCCGAGCTGCGCCGCGGCGTGGTCCCCTTCGCGCTGCTCGATGCCGTGGCCACGGGCCCGCTGGGGCTGGCCACCGCCGGGCGCCGCCACCTGGTGGCGCTGCCGACGCCGCTGCACGTGACGCCCAAGCCCATCGAGACCGACGTCCGCTGGCCCCGGGCGCGCGCCGTCGGCTTCGGCATGAACGAGGGGTCGCCGATCGGCGATGACCTGTTCCGTTCGGTCCGGCCCTACCAGTCGGGCGATGAGCGGCGGCGGGTGCACTGGAAGGCCACCGCCCACCACGGCGAGCTGATGGTCCGGGAGTCCGACGGCCTCGGGGTGGTGCTCGTGCGGGTGATCGTCGACCTGGGCATGCCGGGCACCGGGGCGGAGCTGGCCGCCGGCCGAGCCGTCTGGGTGGCCACGGCGGCCATCGAGCGCGGGTGGGCGGTGGAGCTGACCACGCTCGACGCCTCGTCGGAGATCCCCCGCATCGAGCGGCTCGGGCACACGTTCGGGCCGCCGCCCTCGCTCCTGCCTCCGCCGCTGGTGCCCCTGCCCACCGTCACCGCCCCGGTGCGCACCGCCAAGGAGGTGCGCCGTCGCTTGGCGACCGCGGCGTACGGCCAGCCGGTGGCGCCCTCCGGTTCGGGCTGGCGGGGCCTGATCTGCCGGGTCGACCGCGAGGGGGTGCACTGGTCGTGACCGCTCCCGCACCACCGCATGCACCGCTCCCCGAGGTGTGGCCCACCGAGCCGGCCAAGGCCACCGAACCGGCGGGCGCCCGCAGCCAGGTGGCGGTCTACGTCGTCGGCGCGGTCGCCATCGGGATCGCGTGCGGTGCCGCCGACGTCCTCGAGTGGGGCGTCGCGGCGATGCTGGCGCTCGCGGCCGGCGTGGCCATCGGGCTGCTCGCCGACCTCGGCCGCCACTTCCGCTCCGTCCCCGGTGCGGTGGCCTCCCTGATCACGATGGCCGTGCTCACCATCGTGGTGGCGTTCATCGGGGGGAGCCCCCTCCTGTTCGGCTGCGTCCCGCTCGCCGGCGCCCTCATCCTCGGCCTCGACTGGGACCTCGTCCGCCGCCTCCGCCCCCTCCCCTTCGCCTTCGGGTTCCTCGTGGTGATCGGGGCGGGCGGCGACACGTGGACCTATCCCGCCGGGCTGCTCTGGCTGGTGCTGGCCCTCGGCGCGCTCGCGTCGCTGGAAGCCGATCGCCGAGCCGGCCAGCCCCAGGTGGTCGCCGTGACCGGCGGACCGGCCGGCGACGACCTCCGCAAGGGCGACGTGGCCACGTCCGTGCTCGTGGCCCTGGCGCTCGCGCTCGTGGCCGCCCTGCTCTTGTCGACGCCCTCGTGCCAGCGGTCCGACCAGGGTTCCGGACGGAGCGGCTCCGGCCAGAGCGGATCGGGCGAGGCCGGGTCCGGCGAGTTCGGCTCGGGCGAGAACGGCACGGGCACGGCACCGGGGAGCAGCGGGTCCGAGCACCTCTACGTCCCGAACCCCGACGGGCAGTTCCTCGTGCCGAACGACGGCGAGCCGCGCTCGGGGGCCGGCGGAGACGCCATCCCATCCCCGACCCTGTTGCCGGAGGCCGGTGAAGCGCCCCGCGTGCTGCGGTACGAAGACGGCAGCGTGGTCACGGCCGAGCGCCTCGGCGACGGCACCGGCCGCGCCACCGTCGAGGAGCCCGACGGCACCACCCGGACCTACACCTACCGCGAGCGCAGCGACGGCCTCATCGTGATCCAGGAGCGCGACGAGGACGGCAACGTCGGCCGCACGCTCTTCTACGACCCGCAGGGCCGCATCGCCACCGACGAAGAGGCCACAGCCGGAAGCGGCGACGATCCGACCGATCAGCAGACCGACCAGGACCAGGACCAGCAGGACGACGACGAGAACGGGTCCTTCAAGCTCGACGGCCGCCTCCTCGCCCTGATCGCCGTCGCGCTCGCTGCGCTCGGCGCGCTGGTCTGGTGGCTGAGCCGGCGAACCCCGAAGGCCCCGCCCCCAGACGCCCCGCCGTGGGCGGTCCGCCTCGCACGGGACGTGGACCGCGAGGGCGCGGCGCGCGGGCCGGCCCGGCGCCGCTCGCAGTCGCTGGTGCGCTACGCCGACGACCTGCAGGCCGGGCCGCTCCCCGATCCCCGGCTGGCCGATGTCGCCGATGTGGTGTCGACCGCGCTGTTCGCCCGGACCGACCCGGGGCCGGAGGCGCAGCGCTGGGCTGAGACCACCTGGGCCGACATCGTCGCCGCCCACCCCCAGCCCAGCCGCGCTGACCGGCGCAGGGCGAAGGCCGGCTCCAGCTCGACCTGATCCGAGATCAGCCAGACCGGCCGACGAGAGGCCGCATCAGTCGACCGGCGCCTTGTCGACCACCACCGGCACGGCGTCGACCGGTGCGCTGTCGGACCCGGTGAACACCTGCGTCGCCTCGACCTCCCCACCGCCGCTCTCGAGGTTGAAGGTCAGCTTGTTGGCGAACCCGGGGTCGAAGTCGACGCCGGCGACCGGGGCGCCGTCTGAGAGGTCGAAGGAGACGGTCCTGCCTTCGGCGGTCACGACGCCGTCGCCGGGCGAGGAGCTGGTGGCCTCGACGACGTCGTCGCTCGACGAGATCGTCCCGGTGAGTCCGGCGAAGCCATCGCCGTTGACGAGCCAGAGGTGCCAGCCGTCGAAGCTCTGCCAGATGTACACCCCGGGCGGGGCCTTCGGGGTGACGTCGATCGCCGTGTCCTTCTCCCCACCGAGCCCCTGCGGACGGCCGCCGTACGCCTCGGGCCAGGCCCGGTCCTCGGGCTGGAGGGCCTGCACGAAGGCGAAGACGCCGGCCGCGAGGAGGACCACCAGGACGATGCCACCGAGCACCCACCAGAGGCGGCCGCGCTTGTCGGCACGGATGGCATCGTCGTCGTCCTCCTGCCAGGAGGCCGGCAGGTCGGGGGGCGTGGGGGGTGGCGTGTCGCTCATGGTTCCCCCAGGTTGGCCGCTCGGCACCGCCACGGCAACGACCCCCGCGACATCTCCGCGGGCGGCAACGGACGGTGACCCGAGCGGGCGCGGGCGCGAGGGGCCTAACCGGCCCAGTAGTCGGCTTCGGTCACGCCTGCGGGGCGGTCCTCGAGCTCGGTCTGATCGACCGCCTCGGTGAGGACGGGGGTGGAGTCGAGCGCGGCGATGAGCTCGCCGTCCTCATCGAACGCCCCCTCCTCGGTCTCGTCGGTCGCCTCGGTCCCGGCCCGGTCGGCCCGGTCGGCCTGGTCCGCCTTCGGGACGACCTCGAGCTTGAGCTCGATGACCTCGGCTCCTCCGGCTGCCGGCTCGGTGAGCCCGGCGACCTGCTGGGCGTTGCGCTGGCGTGCCACCCAGCCCTCGAGGGCGCTCGGGATGCCGGCCTGCCGGTCACCCCAGTCGACGATCTCCTTGCAGCCGGCCACCAGCTCGTGCAGGGCGCGGCGGTCCTTCCGGGTGATCATCGGGACGAAGCCGAGGCCGAGGATGAAGCTGAACGGGAACACCAGCGTGCGGACGAGCGCCCGGCCCGGACCGAGCGGGCGGCCCTCGAGATCGCTCACCCGCAGCCCGACCAGCGCCTTGCCCGGCGTTCGCCCGGAGATCTCGATGCTGCCCCACAGGTAGAGCCCGAACCAGAGGAGGTACGCCGCGCTCCACAGCAGCGGGGCGGCCCCGCTCGTGGGCTGGACGGCGTCGCCGGTGAACAGCTCCACCATCGATCGGCCGAAGTAGACCACCAGGCTGAAGAGCGACGACACGAAGAACAGGTCCAGGCCGAAGGCGATGAGGCGGCTCACCGGCCCGGCCGCCCGGCCGCTGGCGCTCAGCGTGGGCGTGTCGGGGAGCGCCGGGCGCTCCCGGCGGAACAGCCGGTCGATGGCGCCCATCAAGATGATGTCGATGCCCACCAGCTGGCGGCGGGCGAGATCGAGGGTGCGGGTGAGCACGCCGGTGCTGGCCTCGGCCACGATCTCGTCGATGCCGGCCTTGGCGATGATGGCCCGGATGTCGACCCCGTCCATCAAGGCGTTGAGGTCGACGTCCGCGAGGAGCACGTTCAGGTCGACCTTGCCGATCACCTCGTTCATGTCGATGCGGGCGATGAGCACCCCCACGTCGATGCGGCCGAGGAGGGCGTCGACGTCGATCCGCGAGAGCAGCGCCTCGATGTCGATCCGGGCCAGGAGCGCGTCGACGTCGACCTTCGCCATGAGGGCGTCGACGTCGAGCCGCCCGATCAGCTCGTCGGGGTCGACCGCGTCGACGACGGACGGCACGACCGCACCCATCAGGCGGCCCACGGGCGATCGGCGATCGGTCACGGGACGGACCGTACTCGCCTGGACACAGTCCGCGAGGCCCGGAGGGACCCCGGACGCGGCACGGCACGGAGACCCGAGGGCCTCCGTGCCGTGCTGGACCTCAGATGGGTCGGTGCTCAGGCGAGCAGCTTGGCCTTCTGGGCGTCGAACTCCTGCTGGTCCAGCACCCCGCTGTCGCGGAGGGCGGCCAGCTTCTCGAGCTCGGCCGCAGTGCCCCCGCCGGCGGACCCGGCAGCCTGTCGGATGTAGGCCTGGGCCGCCTCGTCACGCGCCTTGGCATCGGCGATCGCGTGCTCGCCCATCTTGTGGCCGCGGGCGATGAGGTAGACGAACACGCCGAGGTACGGCAGCAAGATGATGAAGAAGATCCAGAGGAACTTGCTCACCCCGTTGAGGTCGTGGCTGCGGAAGATGTCCGAGAACACCATGATCAGGAGCCAGATCCAGATGAAGAACATCGTGAACCAGAGGAACGACCAGAAGACCTGGCCGGTACCGAAATCGGAAGCGAGCATGAAGCAGTGCCTTTCGTCTCAACGTGGCCCTCGGCTGGTGCCGACGGGGGCCGTTCGTGCATGGGCGACACCGGTTGAAACGAGTTCGCCACCCGCGGCGATGGTCCGACGACACCATAGGGGCGCCATCGACTCGGAGGGACCGAGTGCCGTCAGTGTGATCACGCGACCACGTTCTGGTCAAGCCGGGATGGGGCCCGCCCGTGCGGGCGATCGACGCTCCCCCGGAGCAGCGAGCGTGCGGCGACCCCCGGTCTCGTAGGTTCGACGCTCGTGGACGTCACCGGGGCAGCGATCGCAGCGGGAGGGGCCGCCATCCTGGCGGGCTCGATCGCGGGCGCCCGGTTCCCCACCATCCGGCCCGCCGAGGCCCGGGTCTTCCGGGCGGTGAACGGCTGGCCGGACTGGCTGTACCTCCCGCTGTGGCTCCCGATGCAGCTGGGCAACCTGGTGGTGGGGACCGCGGTGGGCCTGGCCATCGCCCTGGCGCTCAGCGCGTGGGATGTGGCCGTGGCCGTGGTCCTGGCGATGGTGCTCAAGCTGGTGGCCGAGCGGTTGGTCCGCAAGCAGCTCGCGGGCTCCATGGAGGTGCGCCAGCGGCCCGGGACCAGCGAGCCCGGCGCCCGGCTGCGCGGCGCCGATGTCCCCCAGCAGGGGATGAGCTTCCCGTCGGGTCACGTCATCTTGGTGGCCGCCATCGCCACCGTGCTCACCGGCCACCTCGATGCCGGAGTCGCCGCCATCCCCTTCGTGCTGGCCGGGCTCGTCGCGGTCGGCCGGGTGTTCGTCGGCGCCCACAACCCGCTCGACGTCACCGCCGGCATGGGTGCGGGCCTCCTCGTCGGGGGCGTCCTCACCGCCATCCTCTACTGAAGGCCCCCTCAGGGCAGGGCGGCGACGAGGGTGCGGAGCTGCTCGAGCCGTTCGGGCTGTCCCTTCAGGGAGGTGCGGGTGGCACCGCTCAGCATCGGGAGCTCGAGGCGCGGGAGCGAGGTGGCCATGGCCCCGGGACCGACGGCGGCGAGGCCGGAGTCCAGCGCACGCTGGGGGCCGACGACCGTGGCGAGCGATGCGGTGAGCTCGGCGAGGTCGGTGGCCAGCAGCAGGTCCGACGCCGCCACCTCGGAGAACCCGAAGTCGATGATCCATGCGGCACCGTCGTCGGCGAGGAAGACGTTGGCGAGGCGGAGATCGCGATGCGCCACGCGGTGGGACCGCAGGAGCACCAGCTGCTCCCACACGAGGGCCAGGACGTCGTCGGTCATCTCCTCGGGCTCGAGCCGGTCGAGCGACCGGCCGGCGATGGCGTCGTAGGCGAGGACGAAGCCGTCGGGCGCCGAGGTCGACGCGAAGGCGGCGACCCGCGGGGTGCGCACGCCCATCTGGCTCGCCATCAGCGCGACGAGCGCCTCGTGCTCGACCGCCCGGCGCAGCGAGGCGTCGGCCTTCTCGTCACCCAGGTCGCGAGGTTGGATGCGCCGGTAGATCCGGAACATCAGGTCTGCGCTGCGCTCGTCGGCGCCGAGCGCCTTCACGAAGAGCTCGGACCCGTCGACGGTCGTGGCGAAGTAGGGCGTGGACCCCCGGGCGTCGAGGCTCGCCTGCTCGAGCCGAGCGAGCGGCACCCCGACCGCAGCCAGGCCGGCGGCGATGCCCGAGCCGGTGGGGCGCTGGGGCGGTCCGCCGAAGAAGACCGTCACCGCCGAGCCGGTGGCCCAGCCCGCGAGGATCGCCAGCAGCGTGTCGAACGCGACCGGCGACTCGACGAAGTGGACCACGGCGACGGCGATGGTGAGCGCCCAGCCCAACCGGCGCCAGCGGCGCGGGACCCACGGCGCCGACGCCGTGACCACGGCGACCAGGGCGGCGAGGGCACCGGCGGACCAGCCGCCACCACCGCCGATGGCGGCGATCGGCTCGGCGCCGGTCACCGATGGGTCCGGGTCGCCCATGACCAGCCGGAGCGCCCCGGCGACCAGGCCGGCGGCGATCGCCGCGATGAGCGCGGCGAGGAGGATGTGCCATGCACGCGACCGGATGACGGCGGCGAGGCCCACGGCGATGAGCAGGACCCCGACGAGCTGGGCACCCACGGCGAGCAGCGAGAGGAACCAGCTGGGGAGCCCGTCGAGACCCCGCAGGAGCACGCCGACGAACCCGACCACCGCGTCGCCGAAGAGCCCACCCAGGAGGGTGACGACCAGCAGCGACACCACGGCGACCGCCATGCGCAGCACGTCGCTGGGGGCCTGGGTGACCCGCTCCGGCTGCGAGGCGGTGATCTCGACCCCGTCCACCACGGTCGCGCTCATCAGATCCCCATCTGGGCTTGGAGCCGACCGTCGGCGATGGCCGCCACCAGCGCGGCGTGGTCCCGGTCGTTCTGGTCCGCGTACGCCCCGGCGAACGCCGCCATCGCCTTGTCGAACGAGCCACCGGTCCCGAGGTAGGCGGCGATGGCCACCCGGTCACCGGAGCGGGCGTGGGCCCGGGCGAGGGTCCACGCGCACAGCTCGCCGTAGCGGGCGAGCATCGGCGCCTCCAGCAGCTCGACCTCGACCGAGGCCTTCCAGTCCCACAGCTGGCGCATGAAGTAGTCGCGCCGGACGCCGTCGATCCCGTCGGTCTGCTGCCAGCCCAGGAGGATGTCGCTCGATGCCTGCATCAGGCGCTGCCCCTCGACGACCCGCTGCCCGTGCGTGGCGTACACCGACGCCGGGAGGAACTCCTCGAGCACCGAGCGCTGCGCCTCCTTCACCTGGAGCACCAGCGGATCGTCATCGTCGCGGCCGACGAACAGGGCGACCCACGCCCGGGTGCCGACGCTGCCGACACCCACCACCTTCCGAGCCAGGTCCATGAAGCGGTAGCGCCCCAGCAGGTGCCGGCGGTCCGCGTTGAGGCTCTCGCGGTACGAGTCGAGCGACCCGCGCACGGCGTCTTCGAGGTTGGCGCCGGCCTCGGCGCCGAACAGCTTCCCGGCGGAGACGAGCAGCGGCGGGTTGTCGATGAAACGCAGATGCCCATCGACGAGCTCGGTGAGCTTGGCGGCGGCTCGGAGCTGGTCCTTGCCGTGGGCCTTGGCCAGCCCCTTCTTCGCCCGCTTGCGCTGGGCTGCGTCGGCTTGGGCCTGCATCGTGCCCAGCACGGCCTCGACGTCGAGCGACGAGTACCAGACCTCCAGGTCGCGCATGGCCGCGAACTGGGCCATCGCCTCCCGGTACGAGCGCGCCGCGCCCAGCACCATGTCTCGGCGGGTCTCCTCCTCCAGCCCGTTGGACCGGCCGGCCACGTCGATGCTGGCGACGAGCCGCTTCACGTCCCACTCGAAGGGGCCGGGCAGCGTCTCGTCGAAGTCGTTGAGGTCGAAGACCAGCTTCCGCTCCGGTGACGCGAAGCCACCGAAGTTGCTCAGGTGGGCATCACCGCACAGCTGCACGGTGAGCCCCGTGTTCGGGGTGGTGGCCAGGTCCGCCGCCATCATCAGCGCCGCACCCCGGAAGTTGGCGAACGCCGAGACCGACATGCGGCCGTGGCGGATCGGCACCAGGTCGGGCACCCGGGTCTCGGCCTGCTGCTCCAGGAGGGTCACCGGGTCGTGCGTGCGCTGCGCCTGACTCCAGTGGCCGAGCGACGAGCGAGGCACCGCCTTGCGGACCGCCTTCCCGACGGCGACGTGATCCTCGACGGTGACGAGGTTGCCACCCAGGTTCGGAGCGTTGTCGGCGGACGTGGGCATGGGTGGTCTCCGAGCCTCGGGCGCGACGGACGATCGAGCGCCCTCCCGCGTGTGGGTGAGACGTTCTTACCAGGCCGATCACCCTTGTCGCCGCGTGGTCACAGCGCACGTGCGATCATGGCGACGTCGGCCGCCGGCGGACACCCAGACGAGCGCCGATCACGGATCGGTGCCCCCCACCCACTCACCCGCCTGGGCGGGCGCACACCAGCAGAGGAATGACCGCGTGACCGACGAAGAAGTACACGGACCGATCGATTTCGTCCTGATCGAGTTCCAGGGCGACCGCCTGAACGGCGAGGCCGGTGCCGCCCTGCTGGACCTGGTCGACGCCGGGACCGTCCGCATCTGGGACCTGCTCGTCGTGGCGAAGGACGCCGACGGCAGCGTCCGGGGCATCAACATCGAGGACCTCGACAACGAGCACCTGGGCAGCTTCACGGCCTTCTCCGGCGCCCAGTCCGGACTCCTCAGCACCGATGATGTCGACGAGGCCGGCAACGCCCTCGAGCCCGGCACCGTCGCCGCCCTGATCGTCTACGAGAACACCTGGGCCATCCCGTTCATCCGGGCCGCCCGCTCCGCCGGCGGCGAGGTCGTGGCCACCGCCCGCATCCCCGCCGACACCGTCATCGAAGTGCTCGACGCCGCTGACGCGGCCAGCTGAGAGGAACCAGACCATGCCAGGATTGCTCCGAGGAGTCGCCCGCACCGCCGTCATCGCCGGCACCGCCACCGCCGTGAGCGGCCGGGTCCAGCGCCGTCAGGCCGAGAAGTACACCGACCGCGACGCCCAGATCTACGCCGACCGCAACGCCGCCTACCAACAAGACGTGCAGGCCCAGCAGGCCCCGCCCCCGCCCCCGCCTCCGCCGGCAGCGGCGCCCGCTGCGGACCCGATCGAGCTGCTCAAGCAGCTCGCCGACCTCCACAGCCAGGGCATCCTCACCGACGAGGAGTTCTCCGCGCAGAAGGCCAAGGTCCTCAACAGCTGACGGGTCCACCGGCTCGCTCGAGCTGGTCCGAACACCGATGGTGCCCGCCCTCCGAGGCGGGCACCGTCGCGCCTGGGTCCGGGCCACGTGGCCCGGTCCGCCGTCAGCCGTGAGCCGTCGGCCCTCAGCCGTGGTCGTGCGAGAAGCTGTCGATCGCCACGGTGATGGACAAGATCAGGGCGGGGTCGACATCGGCGTCGATCTCCACGCCGTAGGTGTCTCGCAGGCGGAACCACTTCTTGGAGACCTCGGCCACCTTGTCGCCGTCCTGCTCGATCTCGTACTCGTGGTCGAGGATGTTGCCGTGGGCCTTCAGGTTCTTGCCGTCGGTCTCGATGACGTACCGGTCGCGGATCCCGACCAGCGCCTTCTTGACCTTGTACTCCTTGCCGCCGGTCTCGATCTTGATGGTGTCGCGCACGGCGACCTTCTTCTCCCGGATCATGGCCACCTCCTGGCCCTGCGCGTCCTGGAGGATCCACGTGTCGCGGAACCGGACGGCCTTGCCGTCGACCCGGTACGCCTTGTTCCCGTCGGAGTCCTCGATCCAGTAGTCGTCGCCGATCGAGATCATCTTCTCCCGCATCTGGTACTTGACCGTCTTCTCCCGCTTGAACAACCCCATGCCTGCTCCTCCGTTGGCGATCAGCCCGACCGTACCGGTGTCCGGGTGCTCACATCGGCGACCCGGGCCAGCTAGAACGGCCCGGGGCGTCGATGCGGGCGACCGGTGAGGACGGGGACAGGGCGATGAGCGACGACGTGGGGACACCCAACCGAGCGACGGCCACCGCGACCGCCGCGGCCGGCGCGGTGCTCATCACCCTGGCGACCGCCCAGTTCCTCATGACGCTGGACAGCTCGGTCATGAACGTGTCCATGGCGACGGTGGCCGACGACCTCGGCACCACCATCACCGGCATCCAGACGGCCATCACGCTCTACACGCTGGTCATGGCCACGCTCATGATCACCGGCGGCAAGATCGGGACGATCATCGGCCGCCGCAAGGCGTTCGCCATCGGCTGCGTGATCTACGGCTCCGGCTCGTTCGTCACCGGGGCCTCGCCCACGCTCGGCGTGATGATCGTCGGCTGGTCGTTCCTCGAGGGGATGGGTGCCGCCCTGATCCTGCCGGCGGTCGTCGCGCTCGTCGCCGGCAACTTCTCGCCCGCCGAGCGACCGAAGGCCTACGGGCTGGTCGCCGCCGCCGGCGCCATCGCCGTCGCCGCCGGACCGCTGATCGGCGGGCTCGCCACCACCTACGCCACCTGGCGGCTCGTGTTCTTCGGCGAGGTGGTGCTCGTCCTGGTCATCCTCGTGCTGTCGCGGAGAATCGCCGACGCACCCGCCGAGGGCCACCACCACCTGGACCTGACGAGCACCTTCCTGTCGGTGGTGGGCTTGGGCGCTGCGGTGTTCGGCGTGCTGCGCTCGAGCGAGTGGGGCTGGGTCACCCCGAAGCCCGGTGGGCCCGAGCTGCTCGGCATCTCGCCCACGTTCTGGCTGATCGCCGCGGGCCTGGGCGTGGTGTACCTGTTCTTCGTGTGGCAGCACCGGCTCATCCGCCTGGGCAAGGAGCCGCTCGTGGACCCGTCGCTGCTGGCGGTGCCCCCGCTGGTCGGCGGGCTCATCATGTTCTTCTTCCAGTTCCTGCTCCAGGCCGGCGTGTTCTTCATCGTCCCGCTGTTCCTGTCCATCGTCCTGGAGCTCAACGCCATCGAGACCGGCCTCCGGGTCATGCCGCTCTCGGTGGCCCTGCTGGTGGCGGCAGCGGGTGTCCCCAAGATCTGGCCGGCGGCCTCGCCGCGGCGGGTGGTGCGCTGCGGGCTGGCGCTCATGCTCCTCGGGATCGTCTCGCTGATCGGCGGCATCGACCTCTACGCCGATGCCAGCGTCGTCGCCATCCCCCTGCTGCTGCTCGGGCTCGGCATGGGCGCGCTGTCGTCCCAGCTCGGCGCCGTCACCGTCTCGTCGGTCCCCACCGAGCAGAGCGGCGAGGTCGGCGGCCTGCAGAACACCGCCACCAACCTCGGCGCCTCGCTCGGCACCGCACTGGCCGGGTCCGTCCTGATCGCGGTGCTGACGGCCACGGCCATCGCCGGCGTCGGCGACAGCGCCGACGTCCCCGCGTCCGTGCAGCAGCAGGCGACCGTCGAGCTGGCGTCGGGGGTCCCCTTCGTCTCCGACAGCCAGCTGTCCGACGCCCTCGATGACAGCGACCTGTCCACGGCTTCCCAACAGGCGATCATCGAGGCCAACCGGGCCGCCCGGGTCGAAGGCATGGACACGGCGCTCGCCGTGCTCGCCCTGCTCGCCCTCATCTCGCTCTTCTTCACCCGCCGCATCCCCGAGGTCCAGCCCGCCGGCGGCGACGCCACGGCCACGGCCACCTGACCAGCGGCGCTCAGGCGCCGTCGGGCGGAGGCACCCAGGCGGCGGGGCGCTTCTCCAGGAACGCGCTCATGCCCTCCTTGGCCTCGTCGCTGGTAAAGAGCTCGGCGGAGAGCTGCTGGGTCCAGGCGAAGGCGTCATCGACGGGCAGAGCCGGGACCTCGGCGAGCAGGCGCTTGGTGGCGGCGATGGCGTTGGGGCCGCCGGCGAGCAGGTCGGCCACCACTTCGGCGACGGCGGCGTCGAGCTCGTCGGCGGGGACCGACCGGTTGATCAGCCCGATGCGGGCGGCCTCGGCGGCCAGGAACCGGTTGCCGCGCAGGAACGCAGCGCGAGCGTCGGCCTCGCGCAGCTTCGGGAGGCAGAGCACCGAGATCATGGCGGGGGCGACACCCACGCGGACCTCCGTGAACCCGAACCGGGCGGTGTCGACGGCGACGGAGACGTCCATCGCCGCCGCCAGCCCCATGCCACCGGCCACGCAGTGCCCGTTGATCCGCCCGACATAGGGCTTGGGCGACGTGCGGAAGCGGGCGAACACGCCGGCCATGTCGACCGTGCGGCCGGCGGTGGCACCCGACGACTGCTGCGACAGGTTGGCGCCTGCGCAGAACACCGTGCCGGCGTTGGTGAGGACGATGACGCGCACGGCGTCGTCGGCATCGGCGGCGTCGAGGATGTCGATCAGCTCGACCAGCAGGTCGGCGCTGAGCGCGTTGCGGCGCGGCTCGTCGTCGAGGGTGACGGTGAGGACGCCGTCGGTGAGGGACTGCTCGACGAGGGCCATCAGGACTCCTTCGCTGTGCGAGGGGCGGGGCCATCGGTGGCCGGCCCGGCGAAGGCCTGGGCGCGGACCAGCCAGTCCCGGGCCACGTCGCCGGTGACCACCAGATCGGTGTCGTCGACGTGGCGGCGCTGGGTGGTGACCAGGCAGAAGTCCTCCGCTGGTCCGGTGACGGTGTTCTCGGTGGTGCCCTCGTCGCCATAGGTCCAGATCTCGCCCGACGGCGAGGTGAGCACGATCGCCACCTCGCCCTCCGGCGGCTCCAGGCCCCGGTTCAGGTACGACCACGTGCGGGTGATGGACCCGAGCTGGGCGATGTGGCGCAGCCGGTCCGTGGCGGGCCGGTCGGCGCCCAGCGCGTCCACGATGTCCTGGCCGTGCGCCCACACCTCCATCAGCCGGGCCGTGAGGAACGACTTCGAGCCCATCGACGGCCCGTACCAGGCGACCCTGGTGTCGTTCCGGAGCGTCTCGGCCGCGGCAGCCAGCGCGGCGCGGTGGGCCCGCCAGGCGGCGAGCAGCTCGGCGGGCGGGAGGTGGCGCCACTCGTCCATCTCGAAGGCGTCGACCGCTTCATCGCCACCGGCGGCGGCCTCGAGCAGCAGGTGGACCTGGGCCGGGAACTCATCGGGCTCGGTGATGGCGATCACCGCGGCCCGGTCGAAGTAGATGAGGTGCGAGAGCTGATCGGCCACGGTCCAGCGGGGGCTGGGCGTGGGCAGGGCGAGCTGCTCGGCGGTGAGGTCGCGCACGACCAGGTCGAGCGCCTCCTGCTCGGCGAGCAGGTCATCTCGGACTTCGGACACGTCCATCGGGTGAGCCTCTCAGGTCGTTCGGTTCGGGGTGGCGGTGAGGCCGCGGAGGATGAGGTCGACGACGGTGTCGGCCGCCGCTTTGGGCGGGGTGCCGAGGGTGGCCAGCACCTCGGGGCGGATGAACTCCTGGCCCACGGTGGCCAACGTGTGAGCGACGGCTGCGGTGTCGACCATGGCGATGTCGCCGCGCTCGACGGCGAGGTCGAGCAGGGTGCGGGTCACGGCGACGACGTAGTCGGCGTGGTCGCCGTTGCGGCGCCGGGCCGCCGGCATGGCGGCGAGGTCGCGGGAGTAGGCCTCGGTGGTGCCGCTCACCGCGAACGTGGCCGCGCTGAGGTAGGTGCGGATGGCGTCGAGCGGGGCCATGTCTGCGGTGATGGCGGCCATCGCCTCCCGGCCGATGCGCCACAGGTGCGTGTCGACCACGGTGAGCACCAGCTCGTCGCGGCTGGGGGCCAGGCCGTAGAGCGTGCGCAGCGAGCAGTTCAGCCGGGCCGCGATCTCCGACATGGTGAGCTCGGCGAACCCGTCGCGGAACAGGGCGCCGAGCTGGGCGAGCAGCTCGCGCTGGCGGTCGGTGAGGCGGTGGACGTCGTCGCGGCTGAGCATCGGCCGCGGCGCGGGGATGGCCCGCAGCCGCCGCTCCAGCTCCGACGGCCCGGACGGTTCCGACGGCGCAGACGGCGCAGACGTGGCCGCCTGGTCCGGTGCGGTGGTCGATGCGGTCACCGGCTCGTCATCCGCCGACCAGGTCGAGCGGGAGCTCGACGGTGCGGGCCCGGAGCCACTCGCCGAGCCCCTTCGCCTGGCCGTCCTGGCGGGTGGACGCGGCCACCCCCTCCTGGAGCAGGCCGTGGAGCACGAAGTTCACCGACCAGATGTTCGGCAGGTCGAACCGCTCGACCCGGAGGCTGGCGGCCTCGGGGAGCAGCTGCTGGAGCCGCTCGACCGTGAGGTGCTCGGCCAGCCAGGCGTACGCCTCGGGGGTGCGGGCGAAGACGCCGAGGTTGGCGTTGCCGCCCTTGTCGCCCGACCGGGTGCCGAACACCCGGCCGAGCGCGATCGGCACCGTGGGGCCGTCCGGCACCGGCGGGAGGTCGACCACGGGCGGTTCCACTGCAGCGGGTGCGCCGGTGGGCGCGGGAGCGACCGACTCGACCACGGTGCGGGCCCCGCCCAGCACCACCACGTGCTGAGGCACCAGGTCAGCGGGGACGACCGCGGGCCGGTACACGCCGAACGGCTTGGCCACCCCCATCCCGGCCACGGCGAACAGGCCGGGGATGGTGGCGAGGGCCAGCTCGTTGATGGCACCGGCGGCGCCCTTCACCTTGCGCTCGTCGGGGTCCTTCAGCGTGATCCGCCAGAGGGCGACGGCCTCCTCGTTGGTGGCCGGGTCGTGCTTGTCGGTCCGCACCAGGTGGGTGGTGACGCTTGCGATGTCGGCCTTCGGCACGGTCGCCGACGCCCAGAACGCCTCCTCGACCAGGTCGGCCTTGGCCTCGATGTCGAGCCCGGTGAGGGCCACGTTGAGATCGGTCCGGAAGCCGCCCAGCTCGTTCATGGCCACCTTGAGGGTGGCCGGCGGCGGCTCGCCCCTCGTGCCGCTGACCCGGACGCGGTCCGGGCCGGCCGGCTCGAGCACGACCGTGTCGAACCGGGCGGTGACATCGGGACCGAGGTACGCGGGCGAGCCGATCTCGTAGAGCAGCTGCGAGGTGACCGTGCCGACGTTGACGGCGCCGCCCGTGCCGTCGTGCTTGCCGATGGTGCTCGAGCCGTCGGCGGCGATCTCCGCCCACGGGAACCCGGTGCGGCTGAGGCCGGTGAGCTCGGTGAAGAAGGAGTAGTTGCCGCCCGTGGCCTGGGTGCCGCACTCGATGATGTGGCCGGCCACGACCGCCCCGGCCATCGCGTCCCAGTCGTCTCGGGCCCAGCCGTGGTGCCACGCCGCCGGTGCGGCGACCACCGCGGCATCGGTGGTGCGGCCGGTCACGACGATGTCGGCCCCGGCGTTCAGCGCCTCGACGATGCCCCATGCGCCGAGGTAGGCGTTGGCCGTCAGGAAACGGCTGGTGTCGCCCACCGGTTCACCGGTCTCGAAGTGGTCCAGGTGGACGCCCGCCTCGACCAGCTCGCCCAACCGGGGCAGGAGGTCGTCGCCGTTCACGTAGGCGATGGTGGGGCTCAGTCCCAGCTTCTCGGCGACCTCCGCCACCGCCTCCGCACAGCCGTCGGGGTCGAGGCCTCCGGCGTTGGTGACGACCTTGATGCCCCGGTCGAGGCAGGTCCCCATGACCTGCTCCATCTGGGTGACGAACGTGCGGGCGTAGCCGCCGCCCGGCCGCTTCATCCGGGTGCGGGCGAGGATCAACATGGTGAGCTCGGCCAGCCAGTCGCCGGTGAGCACGTCGATGGGACCGCCCTCCACCATCTCGCGCGCCGCGCTGAGCCGGTCGCCGTAGAACCCGGAGCAGTTGGCGATGCGGATCGGGTCGGTCATGTCGAGGTCCCCTCGGGGGTGGCGCCCGCAGGTTCGGTGTCCGGCTCGAAGACCAGGAGGAGGGCGCCGTTGGCGACCTGGTCGCCGCTGGCGACGCGGACCTCGGCGACGGTGCCGTCGGCCGGCGCGGCCATGTGGTGCTCCATCTTCATCGCCTCCAGCACGATCAGCGTCTCGCCCGCCGTGACCTTCTGGCCCGGCTCGACCCGCACCTCGAGCACCACGCCGGGCATGGGGGCGGTGAACCCACCGGCGATCTCCGCCGGTCCCGGGACGGTGAAGCGAGGGACGACCTCGACGTGGACGGTGCCCCGGGGGACCTGGAGGTAGAGGTCGGCACCGATGGCCGTGACGCCGACCGTGACGCGGTGGCCGCCGTTCTCGATGTCGATGTGGCACGGCGACCACTCGTGGATGCGGGCCGCCCAGGCGCCGCCGTCGATCTCGAAGGTGCCGTCGCGCAGGCGGCGGTAGGTGGTGTCGATCGGGGTCCCGTCGACGAGGAACGACACGGACTGCGCCGGCGTGCGCGTGTTGCGCCACCCGCTGGGCATGGCGGCGAGGACCGGTGCCTGCTCCCGGTTGCGGCCCTGGAGCCACAACGCGGCCGAAGCGGCGATGCGGGCGTGCTCGACCGGGTTCGGCTCCCGGCTGAGCGGGACGCCCACGCGCTCGATGAAGTCCGTGGTGGTGTCGCCGGCCAGGAACTCGGGCGTGCGCAGTGTGGCGACCAGGAAGTCCCGGTTGGTGGTCACGCCGCCGAGGTGCAGCCGCTCGAGGGCGAGCGCCAGGCGGCCGGCCGCTTCGGTGCGGGTGGGTGCGTGGGCGATGACCTTGGCCAGCATCGGGTCGAAGTCGACGCCGACCACCGAGCCGGGTTCGACCCCCGAGTCCCAGCGGACCGCCGGCTCCACGGCCGGGGCGAACGCGACGACCGTGCCGGTGGCGGGGAGGAAGCCGGCGGCGGGGTCCTCGGCGTAGAGGCGCGCCTCGATGGCGTGGCCGGTGAACGAGGCGTTGGCCGCCGCCGGTTCGAGCGGCTCGCCGGCGGCCACCCGGAACTGCTCGCGCACGAGGTCGACGCCCGTGACCTCCTCGGTCACGGGGTGCTCGACCTGGAGGCGGGTGTTGACCTCCAAGAAGAAGAACTCCCGGGTCTCGTCGTCGACGAGGAACTCGACCGTGCCCGTCGAGGTGTACCCGATGGCGCGAGCGAGGCCGAGGGCGGCATCGCCCATCGCGGCGCGCATGGCCTCGTCGACCACGGGCGAGGGCGATTCCTCGATGACCTTCTGGTGGCGGCGCTGGATCGAGCACTCCCGCTCGCCCAGGTGGACGACCGTGCCGTGCTGGTCGCCGACGATCTGGATCTCGACGTGGCGGGAACGGGCGACGTACCGCTCGAGGAACACCCGGTCGTCGCCGAATCCGCTCAGGGCCTCGCGCTGGGCGGCGGCGAGCGACTCGTCGAGGTCCTCGGGACGTTCCACGACGCGCATGCCCTTGCCGCCGCCACCCGCCGAGGCCTTCACCAGCAGCGGGAAGCCGACCTCGGCTGCCGCAGCCGGGTCCTCGGTGGACGGGAGGGTGGGCACGCCCGCTCCGGCTGCCGCCGCCTTGGCGGTGATCTTGTCGCCCATGGCGTCGATGACGGCGGGGGTCGGGCCGACCCACGTGATGCCGGCCTCGATGACCTGGCGGGCGAAGGCGGCGTTCTCCGAGAGGAAGCCGTAGCCGGGATGGATGGCGTCGGCTCCGCTGGCCTGGGCGGCAGCGAGGATCGCATCGCCGTCGAGGTAGCGGGTGTCGATGCGGACGGCACCGTCGGCCTCGGTCACGAAGGGCGCGCCGGCGTCGGCCTCGACGAACACGGCGACGGTGCGGATGCCCATGGAGCGGGCCGTGCGGATGATGCGGCGGGCGATCTCCCCGCGGTTGGCCACGAGGACCGACGTGATGGGCGTGGCGGTCACGGTGCGGGTGGGGTCGGTGCTCACAGCCGGAACACCCCGTACCCCTCGGTGCCGGCGACTTCTCGGTTGGCCGCCACCGACAGGCACATGCCCAGCACGTCGCGGGTGTCGCGGGGGTCGATGATCCCGTCGTCGGTGATGGCGCCCGTGGCACGGAGGGCGAGGGAGCCCTCCTCCTGGATGGCCTCCACCATGGCCACCAGCTGGGCGTCCTCCTCCTCGTTGAACTCCTCGCCCTTGCGGGCGGCCTGGCCGCGGCGGACGATCGACATCACCCCGGCGATCTGCTTGGGGCCCATGACGGCGATCTTGGCGGTGGGCCACAGCCAGGTGAAGCGGTTGCCGAACGCCCGGCCGGACATGGCGTAGGTGCCGGCGCCGTACGACGCGCCGAGGACGACCGTGAGGTGCGGGACCGTCGAGCTGGTGACGGCGTTGATCATCTGGCTGCCCTTCTTGATGATGCCGTCCTCCTCGAAGTCCTTGCCGACCATGAACCCCGTGATGTTCTGGAGGAACACCAGCGGAACGTCGATCTGGTTGCAGAGCTGGATGAAGTGGGCGGCCTTCTGCGCCGCGTCGGGGTAGATCACCCCGTTGTTGCCGAGGACCCCGACGGGGTGGCCGTGGATGCTGGCCCAGCCGCAGACCATGGTCGGCCCGAAGCGGGCCTTGAACTCCTCGAAGCGGGACCCGTCCACCGTGCGGGCGATGACGTCGCGCACGTCGACCGGCGTGCGCAGGTCCCGGCTCACCAGGCCGAGGAGCTCCTCGGGGTCGTGGAGCGGGGCGTCGGGGCTGAGCGTCGGCTCGGGCCCGGCCTTGCGCCAGTTCAGGTGGGACACGACCTCGCGGCAGAGGCGGATGGCGTCCATCTCGTCGTCAGCGAAGTAGTCGCCGGTGCCCGAGACATCGGCGTGGAGCGCGGCCCCGCCGAGCGACTCGTCGTCGCTGTCTTCGCCTGTGGCCATCTTCACGAGCGGTGGACCGGCGAGGAACACCTTCGACTGGTCCTTCACGACGATCGTGTAGTCCGACAGACCGGGCTGGTACGCCCCGCCGGCGGTGGACGATCCGAAGACCACGCACACCGTGGGGATGCGCAGCTTGGACAGCTCGATCATCTCGTAGAAGAACCGGCCGGTCTCGGCGAAGTGGGTGGTCTGGGTCTTGGGCCCGCTGCTCCCGCCACCGCCCATGCGCAGGTCGGCGCCGGCCGACTCAACGAACGAGACGTACGGCATGTTGTTGTCGCGGGCGATCTCGATGGCCCGCATCCACTTCTTGCCGGCGTAGGGGGTGAGGGCGCCGGCGAGGACCGTGGGGTCGTTGCCCATGATCACGCACTCGACGCCCGCGATGACCCCGATGCCGACGACCATGCCGCCGCCCATCGTGTAGTCCGACTCGTACCCGGCGAGGGCGCTGATCTCCAGGAAGGGCGAGTCCGGGTCGAGCACGTTGGCGATGCGCTCGCGGATGGGGAGCTTGCCGCGGCTGCGGAGGCGCTCGGTCCGCTCGGGACCCCCGCCCGCCTCGGCCTCGGCGAGGAGGCCGTCGATCACCTCGAGCTGCTCGACCATGTCGGCCCGGTTGCGCACGAACGTCTCGCTCCCGGTGTCGACGACAGAGGACAGCGGTGGGGCCAGCAGGGTTCGCTCCATGACCGGACAGTACCTGCGGTAACATCTGGCCGCCAGCATTACCTTGTCGCCTGACGCATGATCCGGGGACACCAGCAGAAGGCAGGAGCCCGCCCATGAAGAACGACATCACCGAGCTGCTCGGGATCGACGTCCCCATCTTCGCCTTCAGCCACTGCCGCGACGTCGTGGCCGCGGTCTCGCGGGCCGGCGGCCTCGGCGTCCTGGGTGCCGTGGCCCACAGCCCCGAGCAGCTGGAGATCGACCTGAACTGGATCGAGTCCGAGGTCGGCGACAAGCCCTACGGCGTCGACCTGATCATCCCGGCCAAGTACGCCGGCGATGAGGGCGGCGGCTACTCGATGTCCGACATCGCCAGCCTCATCCCGGGCGAGTACTGGGAGTACGTGGACGAGATCCTCGCCCGCTACGACGTGCCGCCCATGCCCGAGGACGCCGGTGGCGCCCTGTTCCAGGTGCGAGACGACCAGCCCCTCCCCTTCTCCGAGCGGGCATCGGGCCCGCAGCTGGAGATCTCCCTCGCCCACAAGACGGCGTTCGTGGCCAACGCCCTCGGCCCGCCGCCGCAGCACATGATCGACCGCTGCAAGGAGGAGGGCCGCCTGGTCGGCGCCCTCGCCGGCAAGGCGGTGCACGCCGAGCGCCACGTCAACGCCGGGGTTGACATCATCGTCGCCCAGGGCGGTGAAGCCGGGGGCCACACGGGCGAGATCGGGTCCATGGTCCTCATCCCCGAGGTCGTCGACGCCGTGGCCCCCGTGCCCGTGCTGGGCGCCGGCGGCATCGGGCGCGGCCGGCAGATGGCCGCCGCCATGGCGCTGGGCGCCCAGGGCGTGTGGTGCGGCTCGGTGTGGCTCACCACCGAGGAGGCCGAGACGCACCCGGCGGTGAAGGAGAAGATGCTGAAGGCCACGTCGGCCGACACCGTCCGCTCCCGTTCCCGGACCGGCAAGCCGGCCCGCCAGCTCAAGTCGGCGTGGACCGAGGAGTGGGACAACCCCGAGCACCCCCCGCTGGGCATGCCGCTCCAACCGATCCTCACCGCCCGAGCCATCGCCCGCATCGACCGCGCCGCTCTCACGCCGGGGTCGGGTGCGGAGAAGCTGGCCAACTACTTCGTTGGCCAGATCGTCGGGAACATGAACGAGACCAAGCGCTCGGCCGATGTGGTCTACGAGATGGTCGACGAGTTCATCGACGCCATCAACTCGGTCCGCACCCAGATGGACGCCTGAGGACCCGCTCGGCCCGCGCCCGCCCACGGTCGGGCGATACGTTGCGGGCGCTCCGTTCGCCCGCATCCAGGACCTCCCGTGGACCCGGCTCCGCCCCCACCGACCGGCCGGCGGAGATCAGGGCGTCGGCGGCCTACGGCGCACTGGGCGTGGCCGCCTCGGCCCTGTTGTGGCTGTACCTGCTGGGCCGGCTGATGGTGGCGGCGCCCGTGCTGAACGCCACCATCTGGAACCGCTACCACGACGTCGGCGGCGGGTCGGCCCTGCCCTCTGACGACGCGGTCAACCTCGCCTGACCGCCCTCATCGTTGCGAGGGCGTCCACGCCTCGTCCCACCGGACCGAACGCTCCCGTGCGAGGTCGATGACCTCGGGTGCGCGCATGGCGCTGGGGGTCTTGCACGCGACGGCATCGGTGACGTCCTCATCGTCGGTCGCCTCCTCCCACCAGAACGGCGCTCCGAGGGCGTCGTCGAGCGCCTCTCGGAGCTCGTAGGCGGCACTGATGCTGAGCGAGAGCACGTGCGGGTCCTCGCCGGGCGCTTCCACGGCGATCTCGACGGCTTCGGCGTCGGTGCCGGGGTCCCAGCCGGGCCGGGCACCGATCACGTCGACGGCGATCGCATCGACACCGGGGAGGTCGGGGAAGGTGGCGGTCATGGTCAGCTCCTTCGTACGGGGGATCAGCACCGTAGGGACGGGGTCTGACAGTGAAGCCGCCACTCAGGCATGCTCGACCCATCGCCGCACCTGCTGACCCCGATCTCCGCGCCGCCCGCCTCGCGTCGCAGCTGCTGACGAGCCGGTCCGCAGCGTCGCCGGAGGCGGTCGTGGAGCAGCTGCTCGCCGTCCAGGCCCAGGACCCGAGGGCGATGCGCCTGAGCGTGCGGTCCCGGTCGACGGGGCTCACCGCTGGCGATGTCGACGCCGCGCTCACCGACCGGCGGACCCTGGTGGTCGGGTCCCTCATGCGGACGACCCTCCACCTCGTCGCCGCGGACGACTTCTGGTGGCTGCACGACCTCCTGACCCCCCGGCAGCGCACCGCCAGCCGGACCAGGCTCCGCCAAGAAGGCGTCGATGGACGCCAGGCCGAACGAGGCGTCGCCGTGGTGCTCGAAGCCGTGCGCTCCGGCCCGCAGACCCGCGACCAGCTCAAGGTGCTCCTCGACGCGGCGGGCGTCCCGACCGCCCACCAGGCGTTGGTCCACGTCATCCACGCCGCTGCGATCGACGGTCATGTGGTCCGGGGGCCAGTGGTCGACGGGCAGCACGCCTTCGTCCACGCCCCGACCTGGCTCGGCGATCGACGGGACGAGGATCGCGCCGTGCAGCTGACCCGCCTGGCCGAGCGCTACCTCCGCGGCCACGGCCCGGCCGCACCGGAGGACCTGGTGAAGTGGACCGGCCTCGCCCTCGGCGAGTGCCGCACGGCCTTCGCCTCCATCGAGGACCGCACCGAACCGTGGGGCGCCGGAGGGCTGATCCGGCTCGTCGACCAGCCACCGTCGGCCGACCTGCCCGCCCCGATCCTGCTCGGCGGGTTCGACCCGATCCTCCACGGCTGGTCCAGCCGCAAGGAGTTCGTGGAGGCCGACGACGGGGTCGTGACGAGCAACGGCATCTTCCGCCCCACCGCCCTGGTCGACGGTCGGGTCGCCGCCACCTGGACCATGTCCAAGGGCCAGGTCACCCTCAAGCCCATCGCCACGATCGCCGAGGAGGCGATGGCCGCCCTCGAAGCCGACGCCGCCGACGTGGCCCGCTACCTCGACGTCCGATCGAAGCCCCTCGCCGTCGAGCAGTAGGGCGGGTCAGATCTCGCAGCGCACCCCGTCGGCGAGCACGACGAGCGTCTCGCCTTCGTTCCAGATCTCGACCGGCAGGCAGGCGAGCACATGACGGCCCTCGCCATCACCCGCGGACTCGAGGAGGCCGTCCGTGCCGTTGACCCACCGCCGGACCGCCTTCGTGTCCCGGTCGACGATCAGGACCTCGCCCACATCGAGCCGCTCGAAGAACGGCAGCTTCTGGAACGACTCATCACCGGGAGACCGGATCTCCACGACCAGTGCTGCGGGTCCGACCGCTCCGCGATCCTCGTACACCTCGGGAGGGAAGACCACGAGATCGGGGACCCGGAAATCGTTCCAGCCGGGCTCACCGACGGGGATGAGGTTCCACTCGTGTCGGAGGTCGAGCCCAGCCGCATCGAGGAGCGGGTGCCACGCCATCGCCAGCTGGAGGATCGTCCGCTGGTGCTCACCCGAACCTGCAGGAACCATGTGGTAGTCGCCGTCCCAGACCTCGTCGTGCTTGTCGAGGCCGAGGCGCTGCCGCTCGGCGATGAGGTCTGCGGGAGGGTCGATCACCACCACATCCATGCCGACGAACCCTACGGCCGCCTCCGCGTGGACGACAACGAGATTCCCCGCTCGCACTGCGACGGCCGAGTTCGGTGGACGTACGCTTCACCCGCATGCGGGAGGGTGGTCTGGTTCGGGTGGCGCGCTTGCCGGTCACGTCGGATCGGAACCCGTACCAGCGGCTGCTCTACTCGCACCTCGCCGGCCACGGCGTCGAGCTGGTCGGGCACGGGTGGTTGACGCCCGGCTGGCTGGAGGCACACACCGACGACGTCGATGTGCTGCACGTGCACTGGCGGCTCGATCGGCTGGTCGACGATGACGAGCCGCTGGGGCCGCCCCGAGCCTGGACCCCGGACTCGGCTGCGGAGGCGGCGGCCCGGCTGGGCCAGCAGCTGGCCCACGCGACCGAGCTCGGGTACACGCTGGCCTGGACCGTCCACGAGGTCGCGCAGCTCGGCGGCACTGCGCCGACGCTCGAGCACCTGGCGGCGGTCGAGCTGGGGCGGCACGCCCACGTCGTGCTGACGCACAACCAGGTGGCCACCGCACGGGTCATCGACCTCGGCCTGGCGCCACGGGATCGGGTGCGGACCGTGCCGCTCGGCCACTACGGCGACGCGCACGGCGCGCCCGCCGATCTCACGCGCTGCGACCTCGGGATCAGCGACGACGCCACCGTGTTCCTCGCGTTCGGGCACCAGCGGCACGACAAGGCGCTGGACCTGCTGCGAGAGGCGTTCGAGCAGCTCGACCGCGATGACGTGGCGCTCGTCATCGCCGGGGCGGACGACCGGCCCGGCACGTCCGGCGGCAGCGAGGATCCCCGCATCGTGCAGCGAGGGCACGTCCCCGACGAGCACGTCGCCGCGCTCCACCAGCTCGCCGACGCCACCGTGCTGGCGCGGGGGTACGAGTGGACGCCGTCATCGCTCGTGTTGAGCCTGTCGCACGGCTGCCCGGCCATCGCCGCCGAGCTGGCCTCGGTCTCCGAGCACGGCGGGCCAGGCGTGTTCACGTTCCACCCCGGCGATGCGGCCGACCTGGCCGCCACGATGGCTCGCGTCGCCGACGACCCCACCGAGCGGCGCATCCGGGGCACCGCCGGAAAGGCGTTCGTCCGAGCCTGCACCTGGGACGACACGGCGGCCGCCACCACCGCCGCCTTCGCCGACGGCCTGGCCGCGGCCCGCGCCGACACCGCATCGTGAGCCGCATCGTCGTCGCCACCGAGCGGGCGGTGGCCGGCGGTTCGCAGCGGACGCTCGGGCTCGTCGCACCCGCGCTGCGAGACCTGGGGTGGGACGTGCAGGCGCTGCTCGGTGAGGCCGGTCCGTTGGCGGATCACCTGTCGGCCGACGGCATCGCCACCACGGTCTCAGCCGATGCCGACGCGCTCACCGACCTGGCTCCGGACGTCGTCCTCTCGATGGGCGCCTCCGGGCACGCCTGGTCCGGGCGCGCCGCTGCCCACGCCGAGATCCCTGCGGTGTGGTGGCTGGACCTGACCCTCCGCGGCCGGCCAAACGAGGGGCTCGCCCTGGGGGTTCCGGCGCTGGCCGCCGCCACCGCCACCCGGGCGGCTCGACGGGCGCTCCGTGAACGGGCCCCGGCCCTGCGGGTCGAGGTCATCGCACCGGGCGCCGACTGGGGCGACGTCGTGCAGCACCGCCGGGCGGCGACGGGAGCCCGGGGGTCCATCGGCCTCGCCCACGACGACCCGCCGCTGCTGTCGATGGTCGCCCGGCTGGACCCGATCAAGGGCCAGGACACCGCGATCGACGCCGTCGCCGCCCTGCGCGAACGGCGCCGGGACGTGCACCTGGCGCTCGTCGGCGGAGCGGTCGTCGGCCACGAGGGCGACCTGGCCCAGCGCCTGTACCAGCAGACCCAGGACCGCGGCGTGGCCGACCTGGTCCACCACCTCGGGTTCGTCGACGACCCCGGACCGTGGCACTCGGCCGGAGCCCTCGCCATCCAGGCGTCGGCGCACGAGGCGTTCGGGCTCAGCGTGGTCGAGGCGCTCGCCCACGGTGTCCCGGTCATCGCCTCGGCGACCGACGGGCCGTCCGAGATCCTCGACGGCGGCCGCTACGGCGTCCTCACCCCGCCCGGCGATGCCGACGCGCTCGCCCAGGCGATCGCGGACCTGCTCGACGACGACGCCCGCCGGGTGCGCCTCGCCGCCAGCGGCCCCGGCCGGGCAGCCGAGTTCACACCGCAGGCGGCGGCGCAGCGGTGGAACGCCCTGCTGCGCGCCGTGCTTCCGCCCGGTTGTGCGCCCGGCGGCTGACCCGCCGCAGCCGTGCGGCACCCGGCCAGCGCAAGACGGCCTCGTACTGATCGGCCCGCTTGAGGCGCAGGCCCAGCAGCGACGAACCGTTGCCCATCGCCTGGCGGGGCAGGTCGAACGGATCCGACCACGAGCCCTGCCCCGAGGTGCGGCACGCGGCGGTGAACCCGGCCGCCGCCACGGCGGCACGCACCCGGTCGTCGGCATCGCCGAACGGGTAGGCGAAGGAGGTCACCGGTCCGCCGATCAGGTCCGACAGCAGGGTGCGGCACGCCGCCAGGTCGGCCGCCAGTTCCGCCGCGCCCACACCCCGGAGGTCGACGTGGCCCATGGCGTGACCGCCGATCTCCACCCCGGCCTGGCGCAGTGCCACCACGTCATCGGCGTTGAGGATCGGCGTGCCGGGCGCATCCGGATGCAGACCTCCGATCCAACCACCCACCACGAACACGGTCGCCGGGACGCCGTGCGCCGCCAGCACGGGCAGCAGCTCGTGGCGGTTGTCGGCGAACCCGTCGTCGAACGTCAGCGCCGCGATGCGACCGGCCGCCGCTGGCGAACCCGCCGACGCGACCCGGCATGCGAGGTCGCGGAAGGTCACCAGCTCGTACCCCCAGCGCTGGAGCTGGCGGATCTGCCGGTCGAGCGCCACCGGCGGTGTGAAGAGCCGGTGCCGGTCCTCGTCGAACGGCACCATCGAGACCCCGTGGTACGCCAGGGCCAGTGCCGACACGCTGCGAGTATCGTGCCCTCGGTGTGGCCCGGCAACCCGTTTCGCCACCCCGCCTGGTTGGGAGCCCACACGCAGATCCTCGAACCGGAGCTGCGGGTGGAGCGGTGGGGTGATGATCCTCACGACCAGGCGGTCACGGCCTGGACCGTCGGCGGTCCCCTCCGCCTGGTCGGCGACCGCCTGAGCGATCGGCTCGATCCGCCCCTCGACGCCCTGCTCGCGGCGACGGCCTGCGCCGAGGCCCGGGACCAGCCGCTGCGCCTTCGCCGCCTGCCGCTGCCCACGGCCGAGTCCCTGGCCCGGAAGCTCGGTGAGGATCGGGCCGCCGTCACCGAGATCGCCGCCAGCCCCACCATCCACCTCGCGGAAGGAACCTGGGACGAGTACCTCGCCCGTCCCGAATCCCGCCGGGCGCGCCGCATCGCCGTGCAGGCCGATCGCCTGCTGGCCGAGCCGGCCGTCCGGATCGAGGTCGCCAGTGACCCCGACACCATCTTCGACGCCCTCGAAGACCTCGTCCGCCTCCACCACCTGCGCTTCTCGGACCGGTCGGAGTCGTTCACCGAGGAGAAGCACACGACCGTGGCCGCCGCCGCGATGGCCATGAGCGACGACGGTGCCGCCAGCGTCCGCACCCTCCTCGTCGACGACCGGCCCGTCGCCGCCCTGTTCCTGCTGGCCGGCGCCGGCGCGACCTGGTTCCACCAGTCCGGCTGGGACCCGGCGCACGCCGAGCGCTCCGTCGGTCGGGCGGTCCTCGTCGACGCCATGCGGGACTCGTGCGAACGGGGGCTGGACTTCCACCTCCTCACCGGCGATCACGAGTACAAGCAGTGGTGGGCGACCGACGACCAGCCCGTCGCGACGGTGGAGCTGCACCGATGGTGATCATCGAGCCCCTCGATCCGATCGTCACCGAGACGACCGTGACCCGCCGGGCGAGGGTCATCGGCTCGCACGGCGCCGACTCGTTGCAGATCGAGATCCCCGCCCCCATCGCCGGCGACGTCGCCGATCACGCCCACCTCGTCGGGCTCGGCATCTGGCCGGCGATCCTCGCCCAAACCGACCTGCACATCGAGGCCACGGTCGAGGCCGGCCACCTGAACCGGATCCGCCGGCTGCTCCACATCTACCGCTCGTGGGTCCCGGCCCTGCCGCTGCCCCGGGTCACCGTCGCCGCCGAGCGGGCCACCGCGGTCGACCAGCGGGGCGCCGGGACCGCCGCCTACTTCTCCCGTGGCGTCGACTCCATGTACGAGGCCGCCCTCGACACCCAGGCGCGTCCGCCGCTCACGCACCTCGTGTTCCTCGACGGCATCGAGCCCCGCCACTCCCCCGCCACCGCAGCCGCCGAGGTCGAAGCCGCCGCCGAGGCCGCCGCCCTCCTCGGTCTCCCCCTCCACGTGGTGCGCACCGACGTCCACGCCCTCACCGGCCACGCCCGGGACTGGTCCGACGTCCACGGCTGCGTCCTCGCCGCCCTGGCCACGTCGCTCGGCGGCGAGGTCGGCGACGTCGTGATCCCGTCGACCGACAGCTACGCGACCCTCGTCCCCTACGGCTCGCACCCGCTGCTGGACCCGCTCCTGTCGACCTCGGCGCTGACCGTCCGCCACGGCGACATCGGTGCGGGCCGGGCCGGCAAGGTGGCCGCCCTCGCCGCTCAGCGGCCGGACCTGCTCCCGTTCCTGAAGGTCTGCTACGAGGAGGACCGCCCCGACAACTGCGGCCGCTGCGGCAAGTGCATCATCACGATGGCTGCGCTCCAGGCGGTCGGCGCGCTGCACCTCGCCACCGGCTTCCCCGACGAGATCCCGCTCGACAAGCTCCGGACGATGCGACCCACCCCCATCCAGTCGCGCCAGCACTGGATCGACGTCGTCCGCCTGCTCGACGACACCGGCCGCGCCCCGGAGGTCCGCAACGCCATCCTCCACGCCCTGCGCCGCGCCGCCCGCCCCGACGCCAAGAAGTGGCGCCAGATCATCCGGGAGAAGCGGTCGGGCGTGCGGCCGAGCCTGCACCCGTCGTGGAAGGACCCCGCCCGCGGCATCGACTGGACCCATCACACCGACACGATCCGGGTGCTCGACGAGGGCTGGTCCGAACGCCTCGGCCACCCGCTCCCCGAACCCCCTGAAGGGCTCCGCCCTCCGACGTGATCTAGAGGGTGGCGCGGTCGACCCGGGCGGGGACGCCGCAGAGGTGCTGCCAGCCCTTGGGGACCTTGCGGGGCGAGATCATGCCGGCGTCGATGAGCGCACCGAGGATCGGGCGGGTGGCCTGCTCACGGATGGCGATGCGCTCCGGCAGCTTGTTCACGGCCCTCCACGTGGGCCAGCCCTCGAGGCCGATGGTCTCGTACACGCCCGGGTGCACCAGGAACTCGTACATCTGGCGGATGGCGACGGGCACGACGTGGCGGATGCCCCAGCGCTCGCCCCGCCCGGCCTCGGCCCACACGTCGGGCAGCATCGACCGGGCGAACGAGAGGTGCCGCGCCTCCTCCTGCCGGTGGTACCGGTTCACCGAGGCGAGGAACGGATCGGTGTCGGGGTGCTCGCTCGCCAGCTTCTGGAGCAGGTCCGGGATCTCCTCACCGGAGATGACCATCGTGTAGAGCGTGGCCGGGTGGTTGAGGATCCAGCGGGTCCCGAACCGGTCGAACCAGCGGATCAGGAGGTTGGCGGCGAGCGGGTTCCTGGCCGTCGGCGCGATCTGGCGGATCACCCGTTGGAACAGCCGCTGGTGGCGGGTCTCCTCACCCATCTCGTGGAACAGGTAGGTGATGCGCGGGTCGGTGATGTCGTCGGCCCGGGCGATGCGCAGCGCGAAGCCGGCCTCGAGGACGGCCTCGAACCGGATGCCGTTGTCGAACATCGACGCCACCTCCTCCCGGCTGAGGGTGCGCTTCTGCTCGTCGGTCAGGTCGAGGCCGAGGCCGTGGACCGACAGCAGCTCGTCGGCCACCAGCTGACCGTCGCCGACGTTGCCCGCCAGGTCGACGTCGGGGTCGATGACCCGCTTGGCAGACGCACGGTTGAGGCGCTCGACGCGCTCGACGACACCGATGGAGCTCATGGGAGGACCATAAACCGACCGACGGTCGGTTTCAAGGAACGAGACCGACGTCACGCCCCGGTAGGTTGGGGTCGGTGACCGCTCCCACCCGCCGGCCCGGACGACCCCGGGGCGCCCAGCAGGACCCCGCCGAGCGCCGAGCGGCGCTGGTCGAGGCCGCCACCCGGGCCATCGCCACCCACGGCGCCACCGCCTCGATGGAGCAGATCGCCGCCGAGGCCGGCGTCTCCAAGGCCACGCTCTACGACAACTTCGACGGCAAGGCCGGGCTCACCGACGCCCTCCTCGAGCGGTACGGGCGGGAGGTCCTCGAGCAGTTCGCCACCGGCCTGGTCCAGCCCCTCACCGCCAAGCAGGTGGTCCGCGGCGGCATCGAGATCTTCGTGCGGCTCATCGAGGCCCAACCCGAGACCTACCGGTTCATCGTCCTCAACGCCGACGGCGGCGCCGTGATGGCCGACGTCGCTGCGCCCGTCACCGCCCTCGTCCGCAGCGAGCTGGAACGCCAGGGGCTCGACCCCGCCGGGTCCGAGGCCCTCGCCCACGCCACCCTCGGCGCCGTGTTCAACGCCACCGAGTGGTGGTGCGGGGCCCGACACCCCCCTCGGGACGCGTTCGTCGAGCTGCTCGTGGGCTACGTCTGGGCCGGCTTCAGCGCATCGGGCCTCCAGGAGAGCGAGGAGCCCGTCGACCTCACCGCCGTCGCCACCGCCATCGCCCACGCCATCGACGCCCCACCACCTGCCTGAGCGCAGCCGGGTCGGGGGACCGACGACACGACGGTGCCGGTGGGCCTGGGCGGGCTCGAGCATCCCGGGCCTGGCGCTCGAAACCGGACGAGGGTCGACGAGATCACGCGGATCGCCGACGACCTCCCAGCGCCGAGACCGAGCGCACCGCTCGCCTACGATCGGCCGTCCAGTCGACGCTCAACACCGGAGGGGTCCCCTCCACGTTTCGTGCCGGCCCCGCCCGCGTAGCTCAGTTGGCGAGAGCAGCCGCCTTGTAAGCGGCAGGTCGTCGGTTCGATTCCGACCGCGGGCTCCAGGACCACCGGTGAGGCTCGGGTTCGCAGCCGGGCCGAGTGCTTGGCGGACCCGCCAGCGGGGTAGGGGCCGCCATGGCTGCTTACGACCCCCAGGAGCGGATCCCGCAGAGCCGGCGGGGCCAGCGCCACGCCGATCCCGTGGAGCGGGCGCTGGGACGATCCCCCGACGAGACCGCAGCGGATATCGAGGCGAACGAAGCGCGAGCTGAGGAACTGCTCGAGCACCAACCCGATGCCGACACACGGGCGCAGGAGATCGAGCCGCCGCCGGACTCCTGAGTTGCGGCCCGGTGTGATCCGTTCACCCGGCCAGGAACCGGCCTCGACGAACCGTCACCGACGGCCGAGCGAGTCCTCGATCTCCTTCTTGGCCACGAGCCGAGTCCGATCATGCCCGCTCCGAGCGCGACGTGGAGCAGTCGTCGGCCCGGTTGATCGGCACGAAGTTGGCGTCGGAAGCGTGATCGATGACGAAGCCGTACAGCGCCAAGACCAGGTAGATCACGCCACCACCGAGGAGGTAGCTGCGCGACCCTCGCAGGGAACGAGCGGCGACGATGCCGGCGATCCCGAAGAGGAGGTGCACGACGTTGTGCAGGACCGACACCTGGAAGACACCGAGCAACTCGGCGTGGGAGTCGTGCCCGGCGAACATCAGGTCGTCGAAGCTGCTGGTCACGCCCGGGATGAACCCGGCTGCGCCGACGAGGAGGAACACGATGCCGACGACGAGGGCGAAGCGCTGACCCAGCCCCATCTGGCTGCGCTCCGAGTAGCCGGAGCCCGAGGATGCCCCCGCGTTGCGCGTGGTCGATCGAGGTTGTGCCATGAGGTTCCTCTTCTGTCCGTGGAGTGCTCACGGACTCCCCGCCGCGCCAGAGGCCAAACACGTTGCACCGCTCCGGCTCGGCACACCGCCTTGGAGGAAGGGGCACCGGCGCCGGTGAGCGGCAGCTCACCGACGCGACCCGACCGGGGGCTCTCCTACTCGTCGACCGGTCCGCCCTCCGGCGGGGTCGTGCCGTCGGCGGGGCCAGCGTCGGCGCCCTTCCGGGACCGGGCGTAGAGCACGCCACCGGCGATCAGCAGGGCGACGACGACGATGCCGCCGATGATCAGCCCCGTGCTGCCGGCGTCGTCCTCCTCCTCGGGGGCGACGACCGGGGCCACGGGTGCCGCGGTGGTCGTGGTGGCGTCAACCGCCGTGCTCGCGGCCTCGGCGGCGGTGGTGGTCGACTCGGCGGTCGTCGTCGAGGTCGTGGTGGTGGCGTCGGGGTTGGCGGCGACCGCCAGCTGCGGGGCTGGGTGCTCGGGCTCGGGCTGGCCGTCCACCTCAGGCTCGATCCAGTCGGTCGAGCCCTCCTCGCAGGTCTGGATCAGCGGGATGTCGATGGTGCCCGCTTCGCCGGGCGCGGTGAACGTCACGGTGAACGCCTGCTCGGTGCCGTCGGGGAGGCTGCCCCCGGTGAACTTCACGACCTGGCCGTCGACCGAAGCGGAGAAACCGCCCTGGTCCTCGGCGGAGATGGCGGTGACGCCCTCGGGCAGCCGGAGCTCGACCTGGGTGGTGGGCGACCCTTCGCAGCCGTGCTCGATCACGAAGCCGACCGAGTTCTCGGTCCCGGCCTGCACCTCTTCGGGGTCGGTGTGGATGTGGGCCGAGGCGGGGCCGGCGATGCACAGGGCGACGCCGACCGCAGCAGCGACGGCGAGCGGGAAGCGCAAGCGGGGACGGGACACGAGGACTCCTGCGGGGCGACGAAACGGACGACGATGGATCGTCGGCACCTCCATCTTGGTTCCCGAGGCGGCCCTGACGTGGGGACCCGGGCGCCTGAAGGTGAGGTTGGAGGCACCCCTCCACCGCCCACTAGCGTCGTGCGGACGTGACCCCAGGCCGGGAGGGCCCGAGATCCGCCTGCACCGTCTCCTCCGACGACGCACCCCGTTCCTCATCGCCGCTGCGGCCACCGTCCTGGTGGGCGTGGCCGCATCGCCCGCCTTCGCCCAGGAGCCGGCGGCCACGAGCGCGCCCGAGGTGACGACCACCACCGCTGCTCCCACCACCCCCGGCTCCACCACGGCCGAGCCCGCCAAGCCGGCCACCCCCGCCGAGCTGCGGCCCGACACGGCCGAAGCCGCGCCCGGCACCTACTCGTCGCCGCGCTGGCTGCCTCTGCGACGCGACCTTCCCGGCGGCGAGGTCACCGTGGGCTGCACGCTGGACTCGCACGGCTCGCAGTTCGGCTACGAGTGCAGCGGCCACCACGACCGTTGGGCCATCGACTTCCTCGCCGACACCGGCACCCCCGTCTTCGCCGCCGGCGCCGGCTTCGCCACCAACCTGACCGGCAGGCCGGGCGGCTCCGGGTTCGGCAACGTGATCAGCATCGACCACGGCTTCGGCGTCACCACGCTCTACGCCCACCTGTCGGAGGCGTTCGTGCCGGGCGAGGGCATGTGGGTCGATGAGAACACCCTCCTCGGCAAGGTGGGCGAGACCGGTTCGGCGTCGGCGCCGCACCTCCACTTCGAGGAGTTCGCGAACCCGGGCGGCAGCAACTCGAACGACCCCCGATCGGTCGACCCCGGCCCGCTCTTCGCCTGTCGCGGGGATCTGCTGGTCTCGTTCCCGCAGGTCGCCGGGTTCGACAGCTGGGCCCGGCTGCCGTGGGGCTCGCTCACCGTCGCGTCCGACGGCGACGCCTGCGCCGGCGATCCCACCCCCAACGACCTCGTGCCCGCGAGCGGCGCCTCGGCCGCCAGCGCCCCGGTCGCGGCCGATCCCGACCCGTGGTGGACCCACGTCCTCGGGCCCCTCCTCGACCTGGTCGGCAGCACCGGTCAGCGCCTCCCCCTCCCCACCTGACCCTGCGTCACCCGGAGGGTCAGGCCCGGGTCAACGGGCCTCGAAGCGGACGATGACCGCTTTGGAAGCGGGGGTGTTGCTCTCCTCGGCGACGGCGGTCAGCGGGACCAGGACGTTGGCTTCGGGGAAGTAGGCGGCGCAGGTGCCACGGGCCACGTCGTAGGCCACGAGGCGGAAGGCCTCGGCCCGGCGCTCGGTGCCGTCGGCAGCTTCGCTGACCACGTCGACCACATCGCCATCGGCGAAGCGGCCGCCGCCCGGGCCGTCGACCGTGGCGAGCACGGCCAGGTCCTCGGCGTGGACGAACACGACGCGCCGACCGTCCTTGATGCCCCGGTACCGGTCGTCGAGCCCGTAGATGGTGGTGTTGAACTGGTCGTGCGAGCGCAGCGTCTGGAGGAGCAGCCGCCCCGGCGAGACCTCATCGCCTGCGAACACGTTCGTGGTCAGCTGCGCCCGACCGTTGGCGGTGGTGAACCGCTGCTCGTCCCGAGGCGGGTGGGGCAGGACGAAGCCGCCGGGGTGGTCGATGCGGCGGTTGAAGTCGGTGAAGCCCGGGACCACCACCTCGATCCGGTCGCGGATCCGGTCGTAGTCGGCGGCCAGTTCCGCCCACGGCACGTCGTCGCCGGGTCCGAAGATGCGCTCGGCGAGACCGCAGACGACCGCCACCTCGCTGCGCAGGTGCGGCGACGCCGGCTCGAGCTGACCGGCGGACGCGTGGACCATGCTCATCGAGTCCTCCACCGTGACCCGCTGCACGGCACCGGCCGTCCGGTCGATCTCGGTGCGGCCGAGGCAGGGCAGGATCAGCGCCGCTCCGCCGCCCACCACGTGCGACCGGTTGAGCTTGGTGCTCACCTGCACGGTCAGCTGGGTGCGGGCGATCCCTGCGGCCGTGGCGCCGGTGTCCGGGGTGGCGGCCAGGAAGTTGCCGCCCATGGCCATGAACACGTCGACCTTCCCCGCAGCCATGGCGTGGATGGCGTCGACGGTGTCGTAGCCGTGCTCCCGGGGCGGCTCGAAGCCGAACTCGGCGGCGAGGGCGTCGAGGAACTCGTCGGAGGGCTGCTCGTAGATGCCCATCGTCCGATCGCCCTGCACGTTGGAGTGGCCGCGGACCGGGCAGACCCCGGCGCCCGCCTTCCCGATGCTGCCCCGCAGCAGCAGCGTGTTGACCATCTCCCGGATGGTGGGGACCGCCTGGCGGTGCTGGGTGATGCCCATGGCCCAGCAGATGGTGATCCGCTCGCGCCCCGCGAGCAGCTGGGCGACGCGCTCCACCTCGTCGGCGGGCAGGCCCGTGGCCGCCAGCAGGGCGGACGCGTCGAGCGAGCGCAGGTGCTCGACCAGCTCGTCGGCGCCGTCGCACCGCTCGTCGACGAACGGCCGGTCCAAGACGCCGCCGCCACGCTCCTCGTCCAGCTCGACCAGCCGCCGGTTCAGCAGCTGGAAGAGCGCGAGATCCGCGCCCAGCTTCACCTGGAGGTACTCGTCGGCGAGGGCGGTGCCGTGACCGACGATGCCCCGGGCGCGCTGCGGGTTCTTGAAACGGATGAGCCCGGCCTCGGGCATCGGGTTGATGGCCACGATGGCGGCACCGTTGCGCTTCGCCGCCTCCAGCGCGCTCAGCATCCGAGGATGGTTGGTGCCGGGGTTCTGGCCCACGATGACCAGCAGGTCGGCTTCGTGGATGTCGTCGAGGGTGACGCTGCCCTTGCCGATCCCGATGGTCTGGGTGAGGGCGACCCCGCTCGACTCGTGGCACATGTTCGAGCAGTCCGGGAGGTTGTTGGTGCCGATCTTGCGGACGAGCAGCTGGTAGAGGAACGCCGCCTCGTTGCTCGTCCGGCCCGATGTGTAGAAGACGGCCCGGTCCGGGTCACCGCTGGCGGCGAGCGCCTCGGCCACGGTGCCGAACGCGTCGTCCCAGGAGATGGGCCGGTAGTGCTGCTCGCCCGCCGGCCGGTACATCGGCTCGGTGAGCCGGCCCTGCTGGCCCAGCCAGAAGTCGGTGCGGCCGGCCAGGTCGTCGACCGGGTGGCGGGCGAAGAACGCAGCATCGATGCGCCGGACCGTGGCCTCCTCGGCGATGGCCTTGGCCCCGTTCTCGCAGAACTCGAAGTGGGTGGTCTGGCCCGGATCGGGCCAGGCGCACCCCGGGCAGTCGAACCCGTCGGGCTGGTTCAGCTTCAGCAGCGTCCGGGCGGTGCGGACCGGGCCGAGCTGGGCCTGCGCGTGGCGCATCGACGCCACCACCGCCGGGATCCCGGCCGCCGACCGCTCGCGGGGCCCGACCTTCAGCCCGGTCTCGTCGTCGCGCTCGTCGTCACCCGGTGCCGGCGTCGTCATCATGACCGTTCTACCCGGTACCGGCCTCGATCCAGCCCGACGGTCGCGCGAGATCTCGTGCGGCGGGGCGGCAGCTGGTGGGCGAAGATGATCGACGCCATGGCAGCGATCAACGTCACCGGCGCGGCCTACGCGCATCCGGGAGGGTCCCTGCTGTTCTCGGACGTGTCCTTCCGGGTCCGGTCGGGCCAGCACGCGGCGCTGGTCGGAGCCAACGGCGTCGGCAAGTCGACGCTGCTGCGCTGCATCACCGGCGAGCTGCCGCTCGACGACGGCCAGAT
>JAOBWH010000183.1 GCA_025463265.1 Ilumatobacteraceae bacterium | reverse complement strand
CGCCGACCGCCACCTCCCCGACAAGGCCATCGACCTCATCGACGAGGCCGGCTCGCGCCTGCGCATCAAGCGCATGGAGACCCCGGCCGACTACAAGGAGCTCGAGAACTCCATCGCCCAGGTGGTCCAGCAGAAGAAGGAAGCCGTCGAGGCCCAGAACTTCGAGGAGGCCGGCCGCCTGCGGGACCAGGAGAAGGAGCTCCTCGGCCAGAAGGAGGCCAAGGAGACCGAGATCAAGGCCTCCGGCGTCGACCTGTTCGACGAGGTCGACGAGGAGTCCATCGCCGAGGTGCTCTCGCTGTGGACGGGCATCCCCGTCTACAAGCTGACCGAGGCCGATACCGCCAAGCTCCTCCGCATGGAGAACGAGCTCCACCGGCGGGTCATCGGCCAGGAGCAGGCCATCAAGTCGGTCTCGCAGGCCATCCGCCGCACCCGCGCCGGTCTGAAGGACCCGAAGCGGCCGTCGGGCTCGTTCATCTTCCTGGGGCCCTCGGGCGTCGGCAAGACCGAGCTGGCCAAGACGCTCACCGAGTTCCTGTTCGGCGACGAGCAGTGCCTGATCAGCCTCGACATGTCGGAGTACATGGAGAAGCACACGGTCAGCCGCCTGGTGGGCTCGCCCCCCGGCTACGTGGGCTACGAGGAGGGCGGCCAGCTCACCGAGGCCGTCCGCAGCAAGCCGTTCAGCGTGGTCCTCTTCGACGAGATCGAGAAGGCCCACCCCGACGTGTTCAACACGCTGCTGCAGATCCTGGAGGAAGGTCGCCTGAACGACTCCCAGGGCCGGTCGGTCGACTTCCGCAACACCGTGCTGATCATGACGTCGAACCTGGGCACCCAGGATCTGCGCAAGACCAACGTCGGCTTCGGCAAGAACGATGAGGCGGTCTCGTACGAGAAGATGAAGGAGAAGGTGAACGACGCGCTGAAGCAGCACTTCCGCCCGGAGTTCCTGAACCGCATCGACGACATCATCGTGTTCCACGAGCTGTCGAAGGCCGAGGTCACCACCATCGTCGACCTGCTCATCAAGCGCACGAGCATCCAGCTCGAGGCGCAGGGCATCGGCATCGAGCTCACCGACGACGCCAAGGGCTACCTGGTCGAGAAGGGCTACGACCCCACCATGGGTGCTCGTCCCCTCCGCCGGGCGATCCAGCGCTTCGTCGAGGATCCGCTGTCGGAGCGCCTGCTCTACAAGCAGTTCCGAGCCGGCGAGATCGTCATCGTCGACACCGGGGTCGATCCCGACACCGGCGAGAACGGCATCGTCTTCCGGGCGGTCGAGGGCTTCGAGCCCACGGTCCCTGCGGAGCTCGCCGAGTCGGCCACGCCGACCGGCACCGGCGCTGCGGGCGACCTGGTCCCCTGACCCTCGCTCCACCGATGTGAACGAGGCCCCGCCGAGAGGCGGGGCCTCGTCGCGTCCGGGTGCCCGTCAGCGCCCGCTGCCGTCGGCGCCGTCGGTGTCGGTGTCGGCCGTGCGGGTCGCACCATCGACACTGCCAGCACCGGCTGCGGCGGGGTCCAGATGGGCAGCCTCGAGGTGGACCGGCACCTTGCCGGGCCGGCCGTGGCGGAGGTGGCGGTGGGTCTTGTCCTTGATCCCGGTGCCGACCTGGCCGCCGCGCCGCTGGATGAGCCGGGCGCTCAGGTAGCCCACGATGGCGGCGCCGACGATCCAGAAGACCAGCACCTGGACCGCTCGCTCCATCCCCGCGGCGGCTCGCCCGTCGTAGAAGATCAGCGAGCGCATGCCGTCGGTCAGGTAGTGCATCGGGTGCCAGCCCGAGAGGAAGCGGAAGAACGGCGGGAGGGCCTCCACCGGGTAGACGCCGAGCGCGGCGGGCACGCCGAAGATGGTGGTGAAGAGCACGCCGAGCAGTTCGCCGCCGATGCCGAACAACGTCAAGAAGATGAGCGTGACCAGGGCGATGGCGACGGCGCCCAGCGCCGCGAGCCCGGCGGTCGGCCAGAACCCGACGCTCGGCATCTCCAGGACCACGACGGAGACGAACGCGACGGCGAAGCCACCGAGGCACGCGCCGGCGACCGCGAGAGTGGCCTTGGCGATCCACGTGGACACCGGGCGTTCGTCGAGCGTGTCGATGTGCACCTGCTTGCCGAGCAGCTCGAGGTGCTCGGTCCCGCGCAGGACGTCGACCATCAGGCTGGTGACGCTGGCGGCGAGGAAGCCGGTGAGCGTGGCCATGACCGCGGCGTAGAACGGCGCCAGGCCGCGTGCGGTGCGGCCGTCGACCGACACGACATCGATGGTCCGCAGCTCGACCGGGCGCCCCACGCGGGCGGCACCGGCCGGGTCGATCTTCACGCCGACATCGGCGAGCACGGCGACCAGCTGGTCGTTGGCCGATGCGTTCACCTCGCGCTCGAGCTCGTTGGTGACGCGCCCGAACACCTGGGACTGGAACAGACCGGCGCCGTCGTTCGACAACATGTCGATGCGGGCCGGGTCGGCTCTGCCGCCGGCGATGCCGATGTCGCCCAGCGCCTGGGAGAACCCGGGCCGCACCACGACCGCACCGATGATCTGGTCGTCGCGGATCGCCTCCATCGCCGCAGCTCGGGTGGGGTAGCGGACCCACTCGATCTCGCGGCGGCCGCTGTCGAGCAGCCCCCGGACCACCTGGTCTCCACCGTCGATGTGGTTGCCGGCCACGTCGACGGGTGCGTCGGCGTCGACGATGCCCACCTTCAGGCCCGCGAGGTGGCGGACGGGGTCGAGGAACCCGCCCAAGTAGCTGAACGTCATGATCGTGCCCAGCAACCCGGCCAGGAGGACTCCTCCCCACCCGAGCGGCTTGCGGAGCACGGCTCCCGCGCCCTCCATGGGCCGGGAGCGTAGGCCAAACGCACGATCCGTGTGCCTGGCGTGCTGCTGACCGCGTTCCGTGACGCCGAGGCCGGAATTGCCGTACGCTCGCGCAGAGTCGGGCTCCTTGTGGGAGGGGAAGGCCATGGACGACGACGACGTTCGTCACGTCAAGCTGGGGCACCAGCGGTGGATGGGGCGCAAGCACGCGCACGGGCCGGAGCCGCACGTGGAGGCCCAGCGGGTGCTGAGCATCGACGGCGGCGGCATCCGCGGGCTCATCCCGGCGATGGTGATCGCCGAGATCGAGCGGCGGACGGCGAAGCCGGCCCACCAGCTGTTCGACCTCATCGCCGGCACGTCGACCGGCGGCATCTTGGCCATGGGCCTGGTGGCCCCCGGCCCCGATGGGAAACCGAAGTACGCCGGCGCGGACGGCGTGGCGCTCTACGAGGAGCTCGGGCCCACGATCTTCCACCGGTCGAAGCGCGACGTGGTCAACTCGCTGGGCGGGGTGCTGCACGAGCGGTACCACGCCGCGAGCTTGGAGGGCCTGCTCCAGGAGCGCTTCGGTGACCTTCGCCTGTCCGATGCCCTGACCGACGTGCTGCTGGCGTCGTACGAGATCAGCCGGAGCGAGACCTGGCTCTTCCGCAGCCGGCAGGCCCGGGAGGACGGGGCCTACGACTTCAAGATGTGGGAGGCGGTGCGGTCGACGACGGCGGCCCCGACCTTCTTCGAGCCGTTCCAGGTGAAGGACCCGACGGGGCGGGAGCACGTCTTCGTGGACGGTGCCGTCTACGCCAACAGCCCCGGCCTCCTGGCCTTCGGTGAGGTCGAGCGCCACTACTTCGGTCGCGACATCCTCGTGGCGTCGCTCGGCGCCGGGGGCATGACGCGCACCTTCGAGTTCGACGAGGTGAAGGAGTGGGGTGCGGCGCACTGGGCCCGCCCGATGTTCGAGATCGTCCTCGACGGTGCGGCGGACACCTGCCAGCGGGTGATGGGGGAGCTGCTCGGCCCCGAGCGGTACTTCCGGTTCCAGCAGGAGCTCACCCAGGCCAGCTTCTCCCTCGACAACATCAAGCCCGCCAACATCAGAGCCCTCAAGCGCGAGGGCGAGCGGCTGATCCGGGAGCGGTCCGAGGCCCTGGACAAGCTGTGCGGGCTGCTCGCGCGCTAGGTCCGCGTTCGCGCTTCGTTCGCGCCCCGCTTCGTACCGTGCGCGTCATGGCCGTACGGGACGGGAGTCGCCGCACCGCGTCCAGCGGTCTGCTCCTGATCGGGCTGCTGGCCGGGGCGCTGGCGTTCCTGCTGGCGGGCAGCGGCGCATCTGGTGCCGGACCCACCTGCACGAAGACGTGGACCTCGGCCGCCGACGGCCACTGGGCCAACCCTGCGCTGTGGTCCCCGGCCGGCGTCCCGACCGCGGCCGACGACGTCTGCATCACCGTCAGCGGCACGTACACGGTCGTCGCGACCGGTTCGCAGTCGGCGAAATCGCTGCAGGTGGGCTCGAGCGGCGCCGGCCTCGCCACGGTCGAGGTCCAGGGCGTGGGCTGCACCGCAGCAGCCGCGCTGGACATCAGCACCACCGCTGAGGTGTTTGCCCGAGGGCGGGTGGATCTGACCAGCGCCGGGTGCAGCGGGACGTCGGCCACGTTGTCCTCCGGCGCCGGGGTCACGAACGACGGCTCGCTCCGGATGCGCGCCGGGAACGGCGGGACGCGCTCCCTGCGCGGGGGCATCATCAACCGAGGCTCGGCGAGCGTGGCGGCACCCACCGAGTTCGACCAGCCGGGCAGCGCGTTCGACAACCGGGGGTCGGTGACGCTGACCGACGTGCTCACGGCTCGGGCCGGGACCACCGTCGTCGGCCGCAGCGGCTCGATCACCGCATCGGGCTCGGGCCGCTTCACCGTGAACGGGGCGACGTTCGACCAGCGCGGCGGCACGACGAGCGGCGCCCCGGTCGAGCTCCTCAACGCTGCGCTGACGAGCACCGGCGCCGGCAGCCCGGCCTCGTTCGTCGCCCACCAGAGCGGGACCATCGCGGGCACGATCGGGTCGGGCCAGTCGGTGCTCGTCGAAGGGCTCGGATGCTCGTACGCCACCGCCATCGATGCCCCTGCGAACGTGACCAACGCCGGCTCGATCACGCTGAGCTCGGGCGGCTGCGGCGGGACGACCGCCGTCCTGCAGGGGGCCGGCCTCCTCACGAACACCAGCACCGGCACGATCTCGAGCGCCGCGGGCAACGGCGGCACCCGTCACCTCCGGATCGATGTGCGGAACCAGGGCTCGGTGGTGGTCGGCCACCCGACCGCCTTCGACGCGGCGGGGACCACGTTCGACAACCGGAGCACCGTCACGCTCACCCAACCGCTGACCGTCACGGGGGCATCGTTCACGAACGCGTCGGGATCCGTCGCGTCCTCGGGAGCAGGAGCGGTCCGCACCACCGCCGGGGGCACCTTCACCCAGGGCGACGGGAGCACCACCGGCAGCCCCGTGGAGATCCTCAACTCGACGTTGGCGTTCACCCCGACCAGCTCGGGGAGCAGCCAGTTCGACGCCCACCAGAACGCCACGCTCGCGACCGACGTCCCCGCACCTGCGACGGTGACGGTGGAGGGCCTCGGCTGTTCGTACACGTCCCAGCTCACCGCGACGGGTCCGTTCGCCAACGCCGGCACGATCCGGCTCACCTCGGGCGGATGCGGCGGCACCTCCGCCGTGCTGAGCGCGCCGGGCCTGATCACCAACACCGGGACGATCACCGTCGCCGCCGGCAACGGTGGCGCCCGCTACCTGCGCGCCGACGTGCGCAACCAGGGCACGCTGGCGGTCGCGCAGCCGCTGTCGTTCGACGGGAGCGGGACCACCTTCGCCAACGAGGGCACGGTCACGCTCACCCAGCCCATGACCGCGAGCGCATCGACGGTGCGCAACGTGTCGGGGTCCATCGACGGCACCGGAGCGGGTCAGCTGACGACCTCGAGCGGGGTGTTCCAGCAGGGGAACGGCGACACCTCGGGGAACCCGGTCGTCGTCCTCCAGTCCCAACTCACCTTCTTGTCGCCGAGCACCGGCACGAGCGAGTTCACCGCCCACCAGAACGTGGTCTTGTCCGGTGACGTGCCCGCCGGCGCCTCGCTGACCATCGAGGGGCTGGGCTGCTCGTACGCCACCGAGGTCACGGCGGCCGGTGCGTTCACCAACGCCGGATCGATCCGGTTCACCTCGGGCGGATGCGGCGGCACGTACGCGTCGCTCACGGGAGGGGGCCTGCTCACCAACACCGGCTCGATCGTCGTGCTGCCCGGCAACGGCGGCGCCCGCTACCTGCGCATGGACGTGCGCAACCGGGGATCGGTGGCGGTCGACCAGCCGTTGTCGTTCGACGGGAGCGGGACCACCTTCGCCAACGAGGGCACGGTCGCGCTCACCGAGCCCATGACCACCAGCGGCGCGACCGTCCGCAACCTGGCGGGCTCGATCGGAGCGGCGGGAACCGGGCAGCTGACCGTGACCGACGGCGCGTTCCAGCAGGGCGACGGCGACACGTCCGGCAGCCCGGTCGTCGTGCTCCGGTCCGACCTCACGTACCTCACCCCGAGCACCGGGACCAGTGCCTTCACCGCCCACCAGAGCGTCGTCCTGGCGGGAGACCTCCCTGCCTCCACCTCGTTGACCATCGAGGGGGTCGGCTGCTCGTACGCCACCGAGGTCACCGCGACGGGTCCGTTCACCAACGCCGGGACGATCCGGTTCACCTCGGGCGGGTGCGGCGGCACGTACGCCCTGCTCACCGGCACCGGCCTGATCACCAACTCCGGCACCATCGATGTCGATGCCGGGAACGGTGGCGCCCGGTACCTGCGGGCGTCGGTCCTCAACCAGGGCACAGTGACGGTGGACCAGCCGCTCTCGTTCGACTCCAGCGGGAGCACCTTCACGAACCGGGGCACGGTGACGCTGAACCAGTCGGCGACGACCTCCGGTGCCACGGTGCGCAACGAGTCGGGATCCATCGATGCGACCGGTGGCGTGCTCACGGTGGCGGACGGTGCCTTCGTGCAGAGTGGCGGTGACACCTCCGGCGCCGCCGTGGTCACGTTGCGGTCGAGCCTCTCGTTCGTCGCGCCGGGCTCGGGCACGAGCGGGTTCGTGATGCACCAGAGCGGCCAGCTCAGCGGCCCGATCCCCGCCGGCGCAGCCATCGCCATCGAGGGTGTGGGCTGCAGCTACGCCACGACGGTCACCGCCTCGGGGAGCCTCGTCAACGCCGGGACCATCTCGCTCACGAGCGGCGGGTGCGGCGGGACCGCCTCGTCGCTGGCGGTGGCCGGCACGCTGGTCAACAGCGGCACCCTCACGGCGGAGCCGGGCAACGGCGGGAGCCGGACGATCACGGCGACGCAGGTCGACAACACCGGAACCCTGCACCTGCAGACCGGGGCGCCGATCACGATCGACGGGCCCCTCGTGCTGGAGAGCACCGGGACCCTGCTGGTCGACGTGGACGGGGTGGGGGCGACGGGCCGCCTCACCACGACCGGCCCGGTGTCGTTCGGCGGCGCCCTGGAGACCACCACCACGTTCGTCCCGCCGTTCGGGTCCACGTTCCCGGTCGTCACGTACCCCTCCTCGTCGGGGACGTTCGGCACGCTCGGGACCGCGGGCACGCAGTACTCGGTCGACTACCAGCCGACCCAGATGGTCATCGCCGTGCTCAAGGTCAGCTCGGTCGTGCTGTCCGCCACGCCGCCCGGGCCGACGGTCGCCGGCCAGGCGATCACGCTCACGGCGACGGTGACGGCGGTGGCACCGGACACGGGCACCCCGACCGGCCCGGTCGAGTTCCTCGACGGCGCCACCTCGCTCGGCACCGCGGCGCTCGACGGCGCCGGCCAGGCGCAGCTGGCGGTCACGGACCTCCCCGTGGGCAACCGCAGCGTGACGGCCCGGTACCTCGGTGCGGCGACGTTCGGCCGCAGCACCTCGTCCCCTTTGGCGCGGACCGTGACCAGGGCGTCGACCGGCACCTTCCTCGGGAGCAGCCCGAACCCCTCGGCAGCGTCGCAGGACGTCACGTTCACGGCGACCGTGGCGGTGGTGGCCCCCGGCGCCGGGTCGCCGAGCGGGACGGTGACGTTCAAGGAGGGGGCGAGCGTGCTCGGCACGGCACCGGTCGGCTCCGGTGGTGTGGCCGAGCTCACCACGGCGACCCTGCACGTGGGCACCCACACCGTGGTGGCCTCGTACGCCGGTGACGCACGTTTCGCGGCGTCGACCTCCGCCCCCATCGACCAGAGGGTGACCGGGACCATCGTCCACAGCACGACGACGTTGACGGCGCCCGAGCAGCTGGTGGCCACCCAGGTGTTCGACCTCACGGCGCGGGTCCAGCTGCTGGTGGTCGGCGGGACGCCACCGGGTGAGGTGGCGTTCCACGAGGGCGCGCTCCTCCTGGGAACCGCACCGGTCCGCAGCGACGGCACCGCGGTGCTCCCGATGCCGCGCGGCCTCGGTGGCGGGACCCATCGCATCGCGGCCACGTACCTCGGCACCCCAAGCATCGACCCATCGACCTCGCCCGAGGAGGTGCTGGTGGTCGGCCGGGCCGGCGTGACCTTCGTCGTCAGCGCCTCGCTCGATCCGACCCGGCGCGGCGTCGTGCGCTTCATCGTCCAGGCATCGGTCACCGCGCCCGCATCGAGCGCGCCAGCCGGGCCGATCCTGCTCCGGGACGGCGGCGAGACGGTGGCCGAGGGGCGCCTCGTCGACGGCCGGGCCGTCCTCGAACGCTGCTTCATCCCCGCATGCGAGGAACCGCCCCCGACCACCACCACGACCTCGGCTCCCACGACCACGTCGACCCCGGCACCGACCTCCACCACGGCCGCCCCGACGACCACGACCGCCCCACCCACCACGACCACGACCGCCGAGGTCCCGACCACCACGGCACCCACCGGCACCACCACCACCATCGAGGTCCCCCGGATGGTGGGGCGCGACGGCGGGAGCTTCACGGTCCGTCCGCCAACGGGTGACGTCGGCGGGCTGTTGGCCGGCCCGCGGCGCCAGCTCGCCGTGACGCGCCAGCTCGTGGCCAGCTACGCCGGCGACGATGACTTCGCCGCGTACGACTCCGACCCGATCGCCGTCGAGGTCGACGGCGACACCGTCACCCTCCCCGCCGTCGTGCCGCCCACGACCACCGCACCGCCGACGACCGCCCCGCCGACCACCGCAGCTCCCACCACCGCCCCGCCGACCACGGCTCCGGCCACCGTCGCGACCACGAGCCCCCTGACCGGCGACCCGGGCGAGCGCCCAGCACGTCCCGCGACACCGGTGGCCGAGAACCCGGCCATCACCGGCTCGGGCGCCGAGGACACCGGCGATCCGGACGCCCGCGTGGCGGGAGCGGAGGACCAGCCCGGAGGAGACGAGTCGGCTGCGCCGTCGCGCATCGACCAGGTGGAGCTCGACGGCGATGAGACCGACGAGGGGTCCGGGATCTCCGGCGCGACGCCGGGCACCGGCCCCGGGTCCGGGTCGGCCGGTTCCGGCGACTCCGGCCGGGACGGCGACGACGGGCCGCGCTCGCTGTCCGCGGAGTTCGGGCGGTCCACGCTGTCGTCGCACACCGCCACGCCGAAGCAGGTCTCCACGGACCCGGTGTTCGTGTTCGAGAACCTCGTCTTGACCCTGTTCCTGCTCCTGTTGAGCACGTACCCGGCCTACCTCTTCAACAACACGCTCGCCGCCCACTACGACGAGGTCATCGGCTGGCTGGGCCCGGTGCACCGCCGGATCGATCGGGTCCGGGCCCGGCGCGGCTCCTTCCCCGTCCCGGTGGTGATGGCCGCCTCTGCCGCCGCGGGCGCGTTCCTGTTCGGCATGCTCGACCCGAACCTCGGTCTCAACATGGCGTCGTTCGCCCTGCTGCTCGGCCTGGCCGCGTCGATCATCTTGATCAGCGGCGTGTACGACGTCGCCCGGTCGAACTACATGGAGCGGCACTACGGGGTGGCCAGCAGCCTGCGGGGCTACCCCGCGGGACTGGTGGTGGCGGCGGTGCTGGTGCTCGTGTCACGGGTCGCCCACTTCCAGCCGGGCTACCTGTTCGGCGTCTTCACCGCGCTCGGGTTCGCCACGAAGGTCGAGCAGCGAGACGATGGCAAGGGCGTCGCCGTCGCGTCGCTGTGGCTGCTCGCCCTCGCTACCGCGTGCTGGTTCCTGTGGATCCCGGTGGCCGACGCAGCATCGGAGGCCCACGCCGGCTTCGTCCCCCTCTTCCTCGACGCGACCTTGGCGACGACCTGGGTGGTCGGCATCCAGACGCTGGTGTTCGGTCTCATGCCGCTGCGCTTCCTCGACGGCGAGAAGGTGAAGGCGTGGAGCCGGACGGGGTGGGCGGCGATCTACGGGCTGGGCATGTTCGCCTTCGTCCACTCGATGATCCGGCCCGGCACCGAGGTCGACGGGGACAGCTTCGCCACGGCGCTGGTCCTCTTCGCCGGCTTCACCGTGTTCGCGGTCGCCTTCTGGGGGTACTTCCGGTTCCGGGCGCCCCGTCCCGACGAGGGTTCGACGGCGAGCGACGGCCCGGCCGACGAAGCGCTGGTCGACGCCTGATCAGGCGGTGAGGGCCCGCTGGTCGCGGCGCTCGGCGGCGGCGGCGCACGCGGCCATCATCCGGCGGACCTCCGCCATGGCCTCATCGGTGCGCTCCCGGTGGTCGGTCCCCGTGAACACCACCGGCCGGTCGCTGATGCGGCAGGTCACGTAGGGGCGCCGCCGGAACGGGTTGAGGTAGGGCAGGTACCGCGAACCGGGCCACACCTGCTCCGTTCCGATCATCCCCGCCGCGATCACGGGCATCCCCGACGCCTCGGCGAGGCGGGAGACGCCGGTCGCCGCCCTGCCCGTCTCGAGCGGGCGATCCGGGTCGTAGCGGATGCGTCCTTCGGGCAGCAGCAGGATGGTGATGCCCGAGTGCAGGGCCTCCACCGCAGCGTTGAACGCCTCCCCCCTGCCCGCGTTCCGATCGACGGGGATCGCGCCGATGGCCTTGGCGAACGGGGCCGTCCACTTGCTGTCGACGTACTTTTTCTCGATCAGCAGTCGCGGGTACCGCCGGTACTTGTGGAAGATGATCAGCCCGGCGACCACGTCGAAGAGGCTGCGGTGATCGACCACGATGATCCCGGTCTCGACCGCGTCGTTCATGGCGTCGCCCCCGTCGACGTCGAAGCGGGCGAAGGGCCAGCTCACCACGCGAGCGAAGCGGGCGAGCCAGGCCAGGGCTCGTTCGGGGCGCATGGCGGGAGTCTTGCCGACCTGGCGGGCGCACGGGCGGGCCGCCGGCGCGGCCGATGCCGGGACGAACATCCGTTCGACTGTCAGACCCCCTCGCTAGGGTTTCGCCATGGCTCGGACCAAGACGCTCTACCGGTGCAACGAGTGCGGGGCCACGGAACCCAAGTGGACCGGGCGCTGCATGGGGTGCGAGGCGTGGGGCACCCTCATCGAGGAGGTCGACGGTCCGGTCGGTCCCGGTGCGGTGCCGATCCTCGCCCCGACCACGGCACCCATCCAGATCAGCGACGTGGATCCCACCGAGTTCACGCCCCGGGCCACCGGCGTGGCGGAGCTGGACCGGGTGCTCGGGGGCGGGCTGGTGCCGGGCTCGGTCACGCTGCTCGGCGGGGAGCCGGGCATCGGCAAGTCCACCGTGCTGCTCCAGGCGGCGGCGGAGGTGGCGGCCACCGGGCGCAAGGTGCTCTACCTCTCCGGGGAGGAGTCGGCGCAGCAGATCCGCCTGCGCGCCGAGCGGCTCGGGGCCCTGCACCCCATGTTGTGGCTGGCCACGGAGATCGCCCTGCCCCAGGTGCTGGGGGCCATCGCCTCGGTCGAGCCGGATCTGGTGATCGTGGACTCGGTGCAGACGCTCCTCAACCCGGACCTGGCATCCACGCCCGGCTCGGTGGCCCAGGTGCGGGACTGTTCGCACCGCCTGGTGCAAGAGGCCAAGCGCCGGGGCTGCGCCATGGTCCTCGTGGGCCACGTCACCAAGGACGGCTCACTCGCCGGACCGCGCGTGCTCGAGCACATGGTGGACACCGTCTTGTCGTTCGAGGGCGACCGGCACCACGCCCTGCGGCTCCTGCGGGTGGTCAAGCACCGGTTCGGGTCCACCCAGGAGCTGGGCCTGTTCGAGATGACCGAGAAGGGCCTCGCCGGGGTGCCTGATGCCAGCGGCATGTTCCTGGCGGACCGGCGGCTCGGGATCCCCGGCTCGGTGGTGGTTCCCACCATCGAAGGTGCCCGGCCGCTGCTGGTGGAGCTGCAGATCCTCACCACGCCGTCCACGCTCCCGTCACCGCGCCGCTCGGCCCAGGGCATCGACAACGGCCGGCTCGCGCTCCTGCTGGCCGTGCTCCAGCAACGGGTCGGGGTGCAGACCGGACAGGTCGACGTGTACGCGCTGGCCGTCGGCGGGGTGAAGATCGTGGAGCCCGGTGCGGACCTGGCCCTCGGCCTGGCGGTGGTGTCGTCGCTCACCGGGAAGCCGGTCCCGGCCGACGTGGTGGCCTGTGGCGAGGTGGGGCTCGGTGGGGAGCTGCGCCAGGTGGCCCACACCCCGCGCCGCCTGGCCGAGGCCGCCCGGCTCGGGTTCAAGCGAGCGGTGCTCCCGTTCTCCGCCCCCGCACCGCCGCCGGGCATCGTCGCCATCCGCGTCGGCACCCTGATCGATGCGGTCGAGCGCCTGCAGATGCTGCCCAACTAGCGGACCGGGACCCGCCATCCCCACCTGGTGACCAGGGTGTTCCGGTAGCCTCCACGCCCATGGCCGCCCGCTATCCCGCCGAGCTCCGGGCTGCCCTCGCCCAGGTGGCGCCCGGCCGTCCCGTGCGCGACGGCATCGACCGCATCCTCCAGGCCGGCATGGGTGGCCTCGTGGTCATCGGGGACGGGCCCGCCGTGTTGAACATCTGCTCGGGCGGCTTCCTGCTCGACGCCGCGTTCAGCCCGCAGCGGCTGTCGGAGCTGGCCAAGATGGACGGCGCCCTGATCCTCGCCGCCGACGGGAGCCGGATCGCGCGGGCCAACGTCCACCTGGTGCCCGATTCGTCGGTGCACACCTCCGAGACCGGCACCCGACACCGCACCGCAGAGCGGGTGGCGCGGTCGCTCAACGTCCCGGTGGTGGCCGTCTCGCACCGCATGAACACCATCACGGTGTACGTGGGCGACCACAAGCACGAGATCGAGCCCGTGCCCCGGCTCGTCAACCGGGCGAACCAGGCCATCTCCACGCTGGAGCGCTACCGCACGCGACTCGACACCGATGCCGCCGCCCTGTCCACGTTGGAGATCGAGGATCTGGTCACCATCCGCGACGTCATCAACGTCGTCCAGGTGCTGGAGGGGGTCGAGCGCATCGCCGAGGAGCTCGAGCGCTACATCGTCGAGCTGGGCGAGGAGGGCCGCCTGGTCCGCCTGCAGCTCGTGGAGCTGGTGGGCGGCGTCCAGCACGACCGCCGCCACATCGTGCGCGACTACCGCGGCGACGACAAGACCGTCCCGCTCGACCAGGTGCTCGACGACCTGTCGGCGCTCACCACCGAGGATCTCATCGACCCGTCGGAGGTGGCGCACGCCATGCGCCTGCCCACCACGGCCGTCGACGCCAGCATCGCCCCGCGCGGCTACCGGATGCTGGCCAAGATCCCCCGGCTGCCGGACCAGGTGATCCAGAACATCATCATCCGGTTCGGCAACCTGCAGAAGATCATGCGGGCCACGATCGACGACCTCGACGACGTCGACGGCGTGGGTGCCACCCGCGCCACGTCGATCAAAGAGGGGCTCAGCCGCCTGGCCGAGTCCGCCATCCTCGACCGCTACTGACCACGTGCCGGCGGTCGAGGCCGGTGCCTGCACCGTCTCGATCGACGACCGCCACCTCGCCGGGATGGCTCGCGAGCGGGGGTCGATCAGCCTCAGAGGTAGTAGCCGACGACGTCGACGACGAGGTTGGTCGGGGCGCTCGCCGCCACGTACACCTCGCCCTGCGGGTTGACCGCGGTCACGGCCGGGCTGGTGAAGCGGCCGGCGCTCCCGCCCCAGACCATGGTGTTGGCCTGCGGCCGGGGCTGGCCCTGGGCCCAGATGATGAAGTTGCCGTCGATCGCCGCCGCATCGACCAGCAGCAACGTGACGGCCACGGCGGTTGCGCCTTGGGGCACGCCGCTGCTGTTGGCTCGGAGGCTGAGGAGCCGTGAGGTGTTGTTGGCGAGCTTCGTCTTGGGGCCCACGGCCGGTGCGTTCTGCGGACGGGAGTCGTACACGCGCACGGGCGCCGGCAGGATGTGGAACGAGCCGGCGGTGGCGGGGCCGGCGAGCTTCCGCCACGTCCCCGGAGTCCCGTCGGCGACGCAGAACCACAGCTGCCCCTGGGAGTCGGCGACGACCTCGTTGCTGACGTGGGCGGTCGCGTCGCCGGTGGGGGGCTGGCGGAAGCCGGTCGTGGTGAGGGTGAGCTGCGCCCGGTCCGCGGTGAACCATCCGCCGATCCCGCCGGGGGAGGTGGCCAGGCCTCGGACCCCGTAGCCCACGGTGGTGGTCCCGCGGACCCCGATCAGGCCCTGCGAGGTCCCTTCGACGCCGACCCCTGCTCCGGTCGACTCCCCGCGCAGACCGGCACCGGTGGTGCTGCGGCCGTGGACGCCGGTGCCCGTGCCGGTGGCGACGGCGAAGATGGCGTCGCGGTTCGAGGTCTGGTTGACCACCTCGAACGCCCCCGTGTTCAGGGGCGTGGTGCTCGCCGTGATCCGGGTGTTGGTCGACGAGGTCACGCTCTGGCCCGCGATCATCGGGTCACCGTCCGCCGCAGCGGCGGGCTGACCGGTGGCGGCGACGGCCGCCACCGTGGCTGCGGCGGCGCCGAGCCCGCCGGCGATGAGGCGGC
>JAOBWH010000143.1 GCA_025463265.1 Ilumatobacteraceae bacterium | reverse complement strand
GTGGCCGGCGGCCCCACAGGCGACCGGGTGGGCTCCGCCGCCTGTCGTCCACCCCGGTCCCGCCGACCCCGGTCCCACCTGGACCGCCCCGCAGCCGCCTCCTCCACAGGCGCCCCCCTCCGCATCGGACGCGACCTGGACGCCCCCCGCTCCGGCCGTGCCCCCGCCGTGGCAGCCCGGCGCCGAGGCTCCGGCACCGCCTCCGGCCGATCCGCTGGCTCCGTCATGGGACCCGCCGGCGTCCAGCGATGCACCGCCCCCGCCCCCGCCTCCTCCTCCGGGCGACGGCAGCACGCCGTCGTGACGGACCTGCTCCTGCTCACCCGGGACCTGGTCGCCTTCCCGTCGGAGAGCCACCGCGAGGGGGCGTTCGTGGACTGGATCGCCGAGCAGCTCGCCCCCATCTCGAGCCTCGAGGTCGAGCGGGTGGGCGACAACCTCATCGCCCGCACCACCGGGTCCGCCTCCACGCGGGTCCTGCTGGCCGGCCACACCGACACCGTTCCGGCCAACGGCAACGCCGTCCCCCGGATCGAGGGCGACACCCTGTGGGGCCTCGGCTCCACGGACATGAAGGCCGGGCTGGCCGTGATGCTCGAACTGGCCCGCACCGTCACCGACCCCGCGGTCGAGGTGACCTACGTCTTCTACGCCGCCGAGGAGGTCGCTGCGGTCCACAACGGGCTCGGTCACCTCTTCCGGGACCGGCCGGACCTGCTCGCCGCCGACGTCGCCCTCCTCGGCGAGCCCACCGACGCCACCATCGAGGCCGGCTGCCAGGGGACCATGCGCCTCAAGGCCACGCTGCACGGGGCCCGCGCCCACACCGCCCGGCCCTGGATGGGGCGCAACGCCATCCACCGCCTCGGGCGCGTCCTCGCCGCGGTGGAGGCCGTGCCGGAGCGCCGTCCGGTCATCGACGGCTGCGAGTTCCGCGAAGCCCTCCAGGCGGTGGCGGTGACCGGCGGCGTCGCTGGCAACGTGATCCCGGACCTGGCCACGGTGACCTTGAACCACCGGTTCGCGCCGGACCGGACTCCTGAGGAGGCGGAGGCGGCGGTGCGGTCGGTGATCGAGCCGTTCCTGGAGGACGGCGATGCGCTCGAGGTCGTCGATCTGGCTCCTGCCGCCGCCCCTTCCCTCGACCACCCGGTGCTCCAAGCCCTCGTCCGACGCAACGACCTCCCCGTGCGGGCGAAGCTGGGCTGGACGGACGTCGCCCGGTTCGCGTCGCACGGCATCCCGGCCACGAACTTCGGTCCGGGCGACGCGACCATCGCCCACATGGCGGACGAGCGCGTCGACCGTGCGCCCATCGAGCGCTGCTACGCCGCCCTCGCCGAGCTGCTGGCCACCGGGGTCTGAGCGCGTGGGGCTCTTCGGCCGCCGGGCGGCGCCCGCCGGCCAGCGCCGCAGCGGCCCGGAGGGGGAGGCCCCGTGGTGGGACGACGCGGATCAGGCCTTCGTCGAGGCGCCCCTGTTCCCTTCCGGGTACCTCGGCCGTGGCTGGCAGACGGTGCCCATGTGGAACAACGCCGAGCGCGTCGATCCCTACGGCGACGACGACCACTCGGCCGTGCTGCGCGCCGAGCGGGCGCGACGCACGCTCACCGCGCTCGACGAGGGCGCGGCCTGGCGGCGCCGGGCAGACCGGGTCCTGGTGGTGCCGCGGGTGGAGGTGTTCGCTGATCCCGACGACCGGGATCACCGCGCCGCCTGGAAGGAGCACGCCACCGCCTGCCTCGACGCGGTGTGGCGCCTCCGGTGGCGCGAGCGCGACACCGAGCCCGGCTGGATCGAGGCCCGCTGGAAGGACCCCGATGTCATCGGCGCCGTCGCTTCGGCCGATGACGAGGGCGGCGGTGCCCTCGGACAGATCGATTGGATCACCGTCGAGGACCAGACCGGGACGGCCACGTCGGGCATCGTCGAGCGCTACCAGCACCTCACGGTCTGGTGCGGGCGCGGCCTGGCCACGATCACGCTCCGCCACGACGACGCCCTCGACCTCGATGACGTCGCGCTCCACGCCGCGTTCGGCGCCTACCGCCGGCTCTGGCAGCTCGACCGCTAACCACGGCGGGGGGCGACCCGCTCGGTCGGTGGAGTCCCTACACTCCGGCCCGACCACCACATCTGCAGGAGCGACCATGGCGATCGAGATCGGGCACACCGCCCCGGCATTCACCCTCAAGGACCAGCACGGCGGGGACGTGTCGCTGAGCGACTTCGCCGGCGAGCAGGCCGTGGCCCTCGTGTTCTACCCGTTCACGTTCACCGGCGTCTGCGAGGGCGAGCTGTGCGCGCTGCGCGATGACCTCGGCACCTACGAGACGGCCGGGGTCCAGGTCCTGGCCGTCTCCTGCGACTCGAAGAACTCGCAGAAGGTGTGGGCGGAGCAGCAGGGCTACACCTTCCCGCTCCTGTCGGACTTCTGGCCGCACGGCGCCACCGCCCAGGCCTACGGCGTGTTCAACGAAGCGCTGGGCTGCGCCAACCGGGCCACGTTCCTGATCGGCACCGATGGGACGGTCGTCGACGCGTTCGCCACGGACAGCCTCGGCACCGCCCGTGAGCAGGACCGCTACCGCGAGGCGCTCGCCAAGCTGTGACGGTGCTGCGCGGGCTCAGAGCTTGCGCATGACCGTGACGACCCGGCCGAAGATCTGGACGTCCGCTGCGGAGAACTCCATCGGGCTGAGCCGCTGGTTCGACGGGAGCAGCACCACCTGGTCGCCGCTGCGCGTGTAGGTCTTGACGGTGGCCTCCTCGCCGGGGATGCCGGCGACGACGATCTCGCCGTTGCGGGCCTCGGGCTGGGCTCGCACCACCACCAGGTCGCCGTCGAGGATGCCGGCGTCGATCATCGAGTCGCCGCGCACCTTCAACATGAACAGGTCGCCGTCACCGGTGAGGTCCGCCGGGACCGGGACGACCTCTTCGACGTTCTCCTGTGCCAGCACGTCGGTGCCGGCGGCCACCTCGCCGACGAGCGGGACGTGGCGGATGGGTCGGCGCTCGACCGCAGCACCGGACTGCGGATCCCACCGGACCTCGATCGCTCGGGGCTTCGACGGATCCCGGCGGAGGAAGCCGAGGCGCTGGAGCGTGGACAGGTGCGAGTGCACCGTGGAGGGTGAGCCCAACCCGACCGTCTCCCCGATCTCGCGCACCGACGGCGGGTAGCCCTTCTCGCGCATCGACGCATCGATGCACTCGAGGATCTGTCGCTGGCGGGCGGTGAGCGCTTGGACGGTCATGGTGGCTCCTTGCAGGGTGCCCGGAACAGGGCGAACAGGTGGTCGATGGGGACCGTAGCATCGCGCAGGTGTTCGGGCAAACATTTGTTCGTTCCGGGGCTTGACGCAGAACGGGTGTTCGTGGGTAGAGTGCGATCTCCGAACAAGCGTTCGTGGAACGGGCGTTCGGAACCCTTCGCTGTCAGACCCCCTGGGGAGCATGTGTCCATGGCTGCAATCATCGAACCCCGTCGGCTTCCCGTCCGCCCCGCCCCCCGGCCCGCGCTCCGCCTCGTGTCGGCGCACGACGGGCGTCCGGTCGGCGCACCGGTGGACCTCGGCTTCACCGCGGCCCACCTGGCCGGCGCCGTCGTCGCCCTCGTCCTGGCCATGGTGCTCGCCCTCGCCATCGGCAACGGCGCCTTCGCCAGCCTCGCCCCCGCACCGACCGGTGGCGCCGCCGCAGTCGCACCCGCAGCGCCGGGTGCCGGCGTCGGCGACGGAACCGCCGTCACGGTGCAAGCCGGCGACACGCTGTGGAGCATCGCCCGCCGGGCGCAGCCCACCGGCGATGTCCGACCGCTGGTGGACCGGCTGCTCGACACCTACGGGTCCACCACGCTCCAGCCCGGTCAGCAGATCACCGTCCCGGCCTGAACGGCTGCCCCCGGGCGGCGTTGCGCCGCCCCGTCGAGCACCAGCGGGGGGCGGGACACCGGGCGGACCTCGTGCGCCCAGTAGCGTCGGAACGTGCGCTGTCCCGCGTGTGGAACCTCCGAAGACAAGGTCATCGACTCTCGCCAGTCCGATGACGGCCTGCTGATCCGTCGGCGGCGCTCGTGTCTGGCCTGCCAGACGCGCTTCACCACGTTCGAGCGCCTCGAGGAGGTGCCGCTGCTGGTCGTGAAGCGGTCCGGAGACCGCGAGCCCTTCGATCGGGCGAAGGTCATCTCCGGGCTGGAGCTGGCCACCAAGGGCCGGCCGGTCGGCGCCGAGGACCTGGCCCGCATCGCAGCGGCCGTGGACGAGTCGCTCCGGCTCGAGGGCAGCGAGGTCAGCAGCGATCAGGTCGGCCGCGCCGTGCTCGAACACCTGCGGGGGCTCGATGTGGTGGCGGCGGTGCGGTTCGCCAGCGTCTACAAGGAGTTCGACGATCTCGCCGACTTCGAGCGCGAGCTCGACGAGCTGATGGGTCCGTCGCGCCTCACCAAGGCCACCGAGCCCAAGCGCCACTGACGCCGGGCCGGCGGGCGAGGGTGGGGATCAGGGGGTGACCGAGTCGGCGAGGCGGTCGAGCTGGTGCTGCCACCACTCGGCGAAGCGCTGCTGGAACACCGGGAGCGGGAAGCCGTGCCGGGCGGCGTGCGCGGCCGGGATCCGGTCCCAGCCGTAGTGCTCCACGACCACGCGGGTCTCGTCGCCGGCGTCGGTGAAGGTCACGTGGAGCTCGGTCGCCTGTTCGGGGGCGAAGCTGGCGGTGCGCCACGTGAGCACCAGGCGGTGGGGCGGCTCCCACGCGAGGACGTCGCCCACGGTGAAGGTCGAGCCGTCGTCGTAGGTCTCCACGAGGCGGCCGCCGGGCCCGGGGTCGAACGCAAGGGTTCCGGTGCGCCCTGCGGTGAACTGGAACAGGCCGTCGGGACGCCACCACGATCCGATCTCGTCGGTGAAGGCGGTGAAGGCCCGCTCGGGGTCCGCCGGTACCCGCAGGGCCACCAGGACGCGCGATCCATCCGTCACGTCGAGCGGAGGTGGTCGGCGAACGCACTGAGCTGCTCGGTCCAGCCCCGCTCGGCCTCGTCGAGCCAGGCGCGGAGGTCGGCCATGGGCGCGGATCGGAGGGCGTAGATGCGCACCCGGGCGTCGAAGGGCGGGTGCTCCTCGGTCACGAGGTCGTGCTGGCGGAGCAGGCGGAGGTGCTTACTCATGGTCGACGGCGAGACGGCGAGCGCCTCGGCCAGCTCTCCGGCGCGGTGGGGTCGCTCGGCGAGCAGCTCGACGGTGCGTCGCCGGACCGGGTCGGCCAGCGCAGCGAGGGTGGCGTCCACCGCCGCGGCGCCGGTCACGGCCACTCGGTGGCGGTGATGGGCTGGCCGAGCGCGGCTTCGGCCTCCTCCCGGGAGACCTCGCGGACCGTCTGGGAGAACGACCAGCGGTGACCCTCTGGGTCGAGCACCTGGTACACCCGGTCGCCGTAGAACTGGTCGGTGGGCTCGCTGATGATCTCGGCGCCGGCGGCCCGAGCCCGCTCGCAGTGCTCGTCGACGCTGGCGTCGAGGTGGACGTGGACGCTCTGGGTGTTGGCCCCACCGACGTCGGCCGGGCTGCGCACCAGGTCGCTCCACTTCGCTCCGATCATGATCCGGCCCCGCCCGGCGCTGCTCATCTCGTAGTGGCACATCTCGGGCTGGTCCGGCGGCCCGTCGATGGCCATGGTGATCTCGAAGCCGAACGCCTGCTCGAGCCAGGCCAGCGCCGCCTTGGGGTCGCGGTAGGTGACGGCGGAGGTGAAGGTGGGGGAGTCCATGGAAGCGGTCCTTTGTTTGCGGTACCGGAAATAGTGTCCTGAACCGGAAAGGAAGTCAACCCGTCGTTCCGTCAGCTGGCTCGTCGGACGTAGCGGGCCAGGAGGTTGCCGTCGGACTCCCAGAGGTGGGCGAGATCGAGGTGGCGGGGGAACTCCTCGGGGCTCGACACCGCCCGCCGGGCCATCCCCCCGACCAGCAGCGGAGCGATCGTGAGGTTGAGCTCATCCACGAGGTCGGCGGCCAGCAGGTGGCCGTTGAGCACCCCGCCGCCCTCGACCACCGCCCGGCGCACCCCGAGCGTGCCCAGGTGGGCCGCCACCGACACCAGGTCGACCTGGTGCGTGCCCGCGACCTGCACGTCGGCCACCTTCCGCAGGGCGGCCACCCGCTCCGGTGGGGCGCTGGCCGTGGTGTACACGAGCGGCGGCTCGGGCGCCTCGGCGAAGTACGGGCTGGTCTCGTCGAGATCGAGCGATCCGCTGACCACCGCCATGCGGGGGAACGCCGCCTGGCCGCGCGCGATCCGAGCGGCGCGCACCGCCTCCGTGGGCTTCGGCGGCCCGTAGCCCTCGGCACGGACCGTCCCACCGGCGGCGATGATCACGTCGCCCACGGCCCGGATCGCCCGGAAGACCTGGTGATCGGCGTCGCTCCCCAGGGAGCCGGACCGGCCGGCCACGGCGATGGCGCCGTCGGTGCTCGTGACCATGTTCAGCAGCATCCAGGGCCGGTCCGACGGGGCCGGCCGGGCGGCCGCCGCATGGGCCTCGAACGGGTCGATCTCAGCAGGCTCGGGCAGGAGTTGGCGCACCCGGGCACGGTACTGCTGCCCCTGGCACCATGGGTCCATGTCTGACGCCGTGCGCACCGCCATCCGGACCTGCCCGCTCTGCGAAGCGGGGTGCGGCCTGGAGCTCACCCTCGACGACGACCAGGTCACCCGGATCCGAGGCGACCGAGATGACGTGTTCAGCCACGGCTACATCTGCCCCAAGGGGTCGACGCTGCGCCAGCTCCACGAGGACCCAGACCGCCTGAGGGCGCCGCTCGTGCGCCGTGACGGCGAGCTGGTGGAGGTGAGCTGGGACGAGGCGTTCGCCGAGGTCGAGCGGCGCTTCGCCGCCTTCACCGAGCAGCACGGGCGGGAGGCGCTCGGCGTCTACGTCGGCAACCCCAACGCCCACAACCTCTCGGCGCTGCTGTACCTGAAGCCGCTGCTGAAGAGCCTCGGCACCCGGAACGTGTTCTCGGCGAGCACCGTGGACCAGCGGCCCAAGGAGCTGTCGGCGTCGTGGATGTTCGGCGGGGGCCTGTCGATCCCGGTGCCCGATGTCGACCGCACCCACCTCCTGGTGATCCTGGGGGCGAACCCCTACGCCTCGAACGGCAGCCTCGCCACGGCGCCCGACTGGCCGGGCCGCATCGAGGCCATGCGGGAGCGCGGCGGGCGCCTCGTGGTGGTGGACCCGCGTCGCAGCCGCACGGCGGAAGAAGCGGACCTGCACCTCGCCATCCGACCCGGCACCGACGCCTTCCTCCTGGCCGCGCTGGTCTCCACGCTTGCGGCCGAGGGCCGCATCGCGCCGGGTGCGGCGGGTGAGTTCGCCCAGGGGCTCGACACCGTGCTCGAGCTGCTCGCCCCGTTCACACCCGAGGCCGTCGCATCCACCGTGGGCATCGACGCCGCCGAGATTCGCCAGCTGGCCGTGGACCTGAGCGACGCCCCGTCGGCGGCGGTGTACGGCCGCATGGGCACCACGACGGCCGAGTTCGGCACCATCGCCTCGTGGCTGGTCGACGTGCTCAACCTGGTCACGGGCAACCTCGACCGCCCGGGCGGCGCCATGTTCGCCAAGGCGGCGGCCGGTGCAGCCAACACCCGGGGCGCCTCGCGCACCGGCCGCGGCCTGCGCGTCGGCCGCCACGGCAGCCGGGTGCGCGGCCTGGCCGAGACCATGGGGGAGCTGCCGGCCGCCTGCCTCGCCGAGGAGATCGACACGCCCGGCGAGGGGCAGATCCGCGGGATGGTGACCGCAGCGGGCAACCCCGTGCTGTCCACCCCCAACGGCGATCGGCTCGATGCTGCGATGGCCGGCCTGGACCTCTACGTCGCGGTCGACATCTACGTGAACGAGACCACCCGGCACGCCGATGTGATCCTGCCGCCGCCCAGCAGCCTGTCGAAGGGCCACTACGACCTGGCGCTGCTGCAGGTGGCGCTGCGCAACGTCGCCAACTACTCGCCGCCGGTGCTGCCGCTCCCGCCCGGCGAGCCCGACGAGTGGGAGATCCTGGCCCGGCTGGCGCTCATCGCCCAGGGGATGGGCGCGGCAGCCGACCCGTCGATCGTCGACGACCTGGTCGTCAACGCCCTCGTGCAGAGCGCGGTGGGCGACGAGCACGGCCCGGTCGCCGGGCGGGATGCGGACGAGATCCTCGCCGAGCTGGCCCCGCGCACCGGCCCCGAGCGCCTGCTGGACCTGCTGCTGCGGACCGGCCCGTACGGCGACGGCTTCGGCAGCCGCACCGAGGACGTGGCGCCCGGCGTGGCCCCGCTCACCCTCGATCGGCTCCTCGACCACCCGCACGGCATCGACCTCGGCCCGCTCCAGCCCCGGCTCCCCGACGTGCTCCGCACGCCGAGCGGGATGATCGAGCTCGACGCCGAGCCGATCCTCGCCGACCTGCCGCGCCTGCACGCCGCGCTCGACCGGGCGGTGCCCGATGCGGTCCTGGTGGGGCGCCGGGACCTGCGCTCGAACAACTCCTGGATGCACAACCTCGAGGTGCTCGTGAAGGGCCGTCCCCGCTGCACGCTCCACGTCCACCCCGACGACGCGGCCCGCTGGGGTCTCGCCGACGGCGCCAGCGCCCGCGTCACCGGCCGGGTCGGCAGCGTCGAGGTCCCCGTCGAGGTGACCGACGCCGTCCGCTCCGGGGTGGTGAGCCTGCCCCACGGATGGGGCCACGACCTGCCGGGGGTGCGCCTCGAGGTCGCCGGGCGCCACGCCGGGGTCAACTCCAACGTGCTGTCCGACGAGGTCCTGGTGGACGTCCCGTCGGGCAACGCCGTGCTCAACGGCATCCCGGTGGCGGTGGCCCCGGCCTGATCGCGTCAGCGGGCCGGCACCTGATCGGGGTCGGCCCCGGGCTTCACCACGGCCCGGATCTTGCGCAGCGCCCGCTCCAAGACCGCGCGCTCGTGCTCGTCGAGCACCGAGATGATGGTCCGGTCGATGAGCGCGAGGTGCGAGGGCAAGGCGTCGAGCACCCGCTGGAGCCCGGCGGGCGTGATGACGGCGTGGAAGACCCGCTTGTCCTCGCTGTGGCGCACCCGCTCCACCAGCCCGGCGCTCAGCAGCCGGTCCACCACACGGGTGAGCCCGCTGTTGGAGAGGGTGGACTGGCCCGCCAGGTCGGTCATGCGCAGGCGCTGCTCGGGCGATCGCGAGAGGCGGATCAACACGTCGAAGGCGGAATTGGTGAGCCCGTGCTCCTCCAGGTCCGGGTCCGCGGCGGCCCGGAGGCCGGCGTGGGCCTCCATGAGCAGGCCCATCGTGGTGAGGCGGGGATCCTCGAGCAGGGAGGGGAGGTGCGATGTGGTCATGCGGCGCCGGTTGTACCCACCGGAACACCTGCCGAATCCACAACGATGACCGGGGGTGTGGATGAACGCCGGGGAAATCCCCGCGAAATACACAGGGTTGTTCCCCTTCCAACCCACAGGGCAAGCACCGTAGGTTGGTCCCCGGCGTCAACGGATGCCGGACCGGACGGTCGGAACAAGTGGTGTGGGATCTCTTCGGACCCGATCTGCGATCGGAACCGGGGAGGGAGTACGTGAGGGAGGCCCCAGGGCCCGTCGGTCGACGGCGGTCGCTGCTCCCTTCGACCTGCCCGTCCGGTTCGGTGTCCGTTGCCCGACTGTGGCGCGCACAGACGGCTCCGACACACAAAAGTGTGCCGGAGCCGTTGACACCGATGAAATTTCCATGGTGTAATTTGGGTTCTACATCTTGTGGTGCCGGGGCGACAGGGGACGTCTTGACCACAAGGGGTTGTGGTCTGGGCAGCGTCGCTCGGGCAGGGTGGTTCGCCGCTCAACCGACCGTCCGGCACCGCCAGCAGCACCCGCTCCACCTTTCTGACACTCCACCTCCACCGAGGAGACCCCCAATGGCCATGGCACCCGAGCAGACCGGTATCGGCATCCGCCGGCACTTCACCACCGAGGGCGTCCACCCCTACGACGAGGTCACCTGGGAAGCGCGCGACGCTCGCATCACGAACTTCCGTGACGGCTCGGTCGCCTTCGAGCAGCTCGGCGTGGAGTTCCCCACCACCTGGTCGCTGAACGCCACCAACATCGTCGCCCAGAAGTACTTCCGGGGCACGCTCGGCACGCCTGAGCGGGAGACCTCGCTGCGCCAGGTCATCGACCGCGTGGCCGACACCATCACGCAGTGGGGCATCGAGGGCGGGTACTTCGTCGACGACAACGAGGCCGAGACCTACCGGGCGGAGCTCAAGCACCTCCTGGTCAACCAGAAGGCCGCCTTCAACTCGCCGGTGTGGTTCAACATCGGGGTCAAGGGCGTGCCGCAGCAGGCGTCGGCCTGCTTCATCCTCTCGGTCGACGACGAGATGGACTCCATCCTCAACTGGTACCGGGAAGAGGGCGTGATCTTCAAGGGCGGCTCGGGCGCCGG
>JAOBWH010000203.1 GCA_025463265.1 Ilumatobacteraceae bacterium | reverse complement strand
CCGACGCCAGCTGCCGGGCGGCCACCGCCCGAGCGCTGGCCGACGAGCTGGCCCGACGGCCCGACGAGCAGGCCCGGCGCGCCGTCGCCGCGCTGGCCACCGCGCTGCGGTCCGGCCGGGCCGCCCGCCACTCCCACCTCAACGCCATCGACGTCCGGCAGCTGACCAAGGCCCTGCCGCTGTGGGTCGGCACGCTGGGCGACATCGAGCACCTCCTGCCCGCCACGGCATCTGCGTTCGATGTGGTCATCCTCGACGAGGCCTCGCAGATCGACCAGCTCGGCGCCAGCGCCGCCCTGCTCCGGGCCCGCCGCGCCGTCGTCATCGGCGACCCCCGCCAGCTCCGGTTCGTCTCGTTCCTCTCCGACGGCGAGGTGCGGGCCGCGCTGCGCACCGAAGGGCTGAGCGGGCTCCACGACCGCCTCGACCTGCGCCGGGTCAGCGCGTTCGACCTGGCTGCGTCGAGCACACCCGTGACCTTCCTCGACGAGCACTTCCGCAGCGTCCCCCACCTCATCGGGTTCTCCGCCGAGCGCTTCTACGACGGGCGGCTCACCGTCGCCACCCGCCATCCGCGCAACGAGGCCCAGCTGGCCATCGAGGTCCGCCGGATCGCCGGCGTGCGGACCGACGGGGTGAACGCCGCCGAGGTCGACGCTGCGGTCGAGCTCGTCGCCGAGCTGCTCGCGTCGACCTCCGGCACGATCGGCGTGGTCAGCCCGTACCGCCCTCAGGTCGACGCCCTCCGTCACGCCCTCGGCGAACGCATCCCGATCGAGCAGCTCCAGCTCGGTCGGGTCCGGGGGGCCACCGTGCACGGGATGCAGGGTGCCGAGGCCGATGTGGTGGTCGCGTCCTTCGGCGTGAGCGCCGATGGGAAGGGCCGGGCGTTCCTCGAGGACCCCAACCTGTTCAACGTGCTGGTCACCCGCGCCCGGCACCAGCTCATCGCCCTGGTGTCCGAGCCGACGCCGACGTCCGGCCTGCTGGCCGACTACCTCCGCTGGGCGGACCATCCGCCCGCCCAGCCGCCCGACGATGGTCCCGCCGATGCCTGGACCGCCGCCCTCTCGGCCGTGCTCACCGACCAGGGCGTGACCCACCGGACGGGCTACCGCGTGGGGCGCTGGAGCGTCGACCTCGTGCTCGGCACCGGGCCCCAGGCCATCGGCGTGGCCACCCGGGTCCACCCCGACGGCCCCGCCGCCCACATCGATCGTCACCTCGCGCTGGCCCTCGCCGGCTGGCGCCAGGCGGAGGCGTTCCCCGTCACCCATGACGGCGACCCCATCACCACGGCGCTCGCCATCTCCAACCTCGTCGCTCCCTGACCTCGACCGCTCGGTCCAGCGGCGGACGATCGCGAGGGCGCGAGGGGATCAGGTCAGATGGTGCCGGTCCAGATGAGGGGGCGGCGGTCGGCCCAGGGGTGGGCGGTCTCGAGCTGAGCCGCGATGCGGATCAGCAGATCCTCGCGAGCCGGGGCGGCGACGAGCTGCATGCCGATGGGGAGGCCCTCCTCGCTCTGGTGCAGCGGAAGCGAGATGCCGGGCTGGCCGGTCACGTTGAAGGGGGCCGTGAAGTGGGCCGGGACGGCCGAGCGGAACAGCCCGTTGAGCGGCTCCTCCTTGGTGGTGCCGAACTGGCCGAGGGTCGGCGGCAGCTCGGGCAGCGTCGGGGTGAGCAGCAGGTCGAACCCCTCGACCTCCCACCAGGCGACGGTGGCGCGGGTCAGGCGGTGGAGGCCGTCGAGGGCGGCGAGGTACTGCTGGGCGGTGGTGGCCCGGCCGGCTTCGGCGATGGCCCAGGTGCCGGCCTCGAAGCCGTCCTCGCGCAGCGGCACCCCGGCCATCTCGGCCAGGTGGTCGAGCTCCCGGGCGACCCAGGCCGAGTAGGCGGGGAGGAAGTACTCGAGGGTGTCGCCGGAGGCGAGGGCGGCGGGCGACGCCTCGATGACCTGGTGGCCGAGCTGCTCGAGGAGGTTGGCGGTGGCCTCGGTGGCCGCGGCCACCTGGGGGTCGAGCTCGATGGACCCGTCGAAGGAGCGGTTGGTCCAGCCGATGCGCAGCGAGCCCGGCTCGGCGGCGAGCTCGTCGACGTAGGGCCGGGCCGGCGGCGGGGCCCAGTACGGGTCGCCCACGCCGGGGCCCGCCACGGCGTCGAGCAGCGCGGCGGTGTCGCGCACCGACCGGGTGACGGCCAGCCGGGTGACGAGCCCGGCCCAGGCCTCGCCCACCTCGGGCCCGAGCGTGGATCGGCCGCGGGTGGGCTTGAGGCCCACGAGCCCGCACTCCGAGGCGGGGATCCGGATCGAGCCGCCGCCGTCGCCGGCGTGGGCCATGGGCACGATGCCCGCAGCCACGCACGCCGCCGAGCCGCCGCTGGACCCGCCGGTGCTCCGGTCGAGGTCCCACGGGTTGTGAGATGCGCCGTAGGCCTCCGGCTCCGTGGTGGTCACCAGGCCGAGCTCGGGGGTGTTGGTGCGTCCGATGACCACCAGACCCGCGTCGCGGAAGCGGACCGTGAGCTCGGAGTCCGTGTCGGCGATGTAGCCGGCCTCCTTCAGGAACCGGGTGCCCGCGTGGAGCGGCTCGCCGGCCGCGGTGCCATCGAGGTCCTTGAGCAGGAACGGCACGCCACGGAACGGACCGTCCGGCAGGTCGCCCCCGGCCTCGGCGACGGCGTCTTCGTAGCGCGGGTGGATGATGGCGTTGAGCTGGCCGTTGACCTGCTTCGCCCGCTCCACCGCGCCCTCCACCAGCTCGGCGGGCGACGCCTCCCCGGAGCGGACGAGGGCGGCCTGGGCGGTGGCGTCGAGCGCGGCGATGTCGGACATGGCCGCACCCTAGATCTGCCTCCCGCCGGCCGCGCTGGCCCGTCGTCGTGCGGACCCCAGTCAGTTCTTGTTCCGATTCCGCTTCGTATCGGTGCATCTCCGGAACAAGAAGCCAGGGCGGTGGCTTCTCGTTCCAGATCGGCTTCCCATGGAAGTCGTTCCGGAGCAAGAAGTGTCCACGCCCGACCCTGCGACGACGCCCGTCGCGACCACGCCCTGGGCGCGTGGGTTCCACGACGGGCGGATGGCGGGAGGTCCCGATCCGAAGGGCGAGGCGAGCGGTGTGACGCTCAGGACCAACGCCGAACTGACCTGGGCGCCGGCGCGGTCAGAGAGCGGCGAGGTGGGTGGCGACGGCCTCGGTGATGCAGGCGGCGGTGTCGGCCATCGCCCGCTCCCGGCCGAACGCCTGGACCAGCGAGACGGCCTCGACCCGGTCGCCCACGCCGTCGAACACCTCGCCGGCCACGACCAGCATCGGCACGCCGAACTCGGCCGCCAGGCCGGCGAGGCCGCCGACGACCTTGCCGTCGAACGACGCCTCGTCGAGGAAGCCCTCGCCGGTGACGACGAGGTCGGCCTCCTCCACCGCGGTGGCCAGGTCGAGCTCGTCGGCGATGAGCTCGAAGCCCGACTCCACCGTGGCGCCGACCGCGGCGAGCCCGCCGGCCAGGCCGCCAGCCGCGCCACCGCCCTCGATGGTGGTGACGTCGACCCCGTGGTCCTCCAGGTACACCTGGGCCAGGCGCTCGAGGCGACGGCTGAGCAGCGCCACCTGGCTGGCCGTCGCCCCCTTCTGCGGCGCGAACTGGGCGGCGGCGTCGAGGAAGCCGCAGCGCACGTCGACGGCGGCGATCAGCTCGACCCCCTTGAGCCGGGCCGGCGGGAACAGGGCGCGCAGGGCGGCCAGGCCGCCGTCGGTGGAGGCGGAGCCGCCGTGGCCGACGAAGATCCGCTTGGCGCCACCCTCGAGCGCTTCGGCGATGAGCTCGCCCGTGCCGGCGGTGGAGGCGGCGATGGGGTCGTTGCCGTCGGCGCCACCGACGAGCAGCAGACCCGACGCCTGCGCCATCTCGATCACCGCGGTGCGGCCGCTCAGCCGCCAGCCGGCGGGCACCGGGTCGCCGAGCGGGCCGGTGACCACGCTGACCTTGTTGGCACCGCCGAACGCCTCGGTGAAGCCCTCGCCGCCGTCGCTCATCGGCACCTGCCGGGTCCGGGCGCCAGCGCCGCGACCCGCGAGGGCGATGGCGGCAGCCGCCTCCGACGCGGTGGCGGTGCCGCGGAACTTGTCGGGGGCGGCGAGGATCCGCATCAGTCCGAGACCTCGGCGGCGACGAGCTGCTCGGCGAGCCAGTCGCCCGGCGTGCGGGCGGACACGGCGCGCCGCAGCGAGGCGGCCCGGCGGGCCCGCTCCTCAGCGTCCGCGTCCAGGGCGTCGGCCAGAGCCCGGGCCGTGGCCCCGACGTCGAACGGATCGGCCTCCCAGGCGCCGTGCTCGCCCAGCTCCTCCCACGCACCGGCTTCGGGCGACAGGACCAGCTGGCCATCCCGGTCGGAGAGGAGGACGGCCTCCTTGGCCACCAGGTTGAGCCCGTCACGGATGGGGTTCACCACGACCACATCGGCCCGCTGGAGCGCAGCGACCGACCGCGGGTAGTCGTCGGTGGGGTCGTAGTGGATCGGCGTCCACGACGCCGTGCCGAAGCGCTCGTTGACCTGCTCGACCTTGGCCACCACCGCCCTGGCGTAGCGGTCGTACGCCGCGACGCCGAGGCGCGACGGGTAGCAGAACGCCCCGAACACGACGGTGCCGTGGCGGTGGGGGTCGGCTTCCAGCAGCGCCTCGTAGGCCTGGAACCCGCGCAGCACGTTCTTGGACAGCTCGATGCGGTCGACGCGCACGAGGAAGGACCGGTCGCCCACCAGCTCGTCGAGGTCCGCCCGGGCCCGGACGGCGGCCGCGCCGGCGGCGGTGCGGGCCAGGTCGTCGGGGTCCGGGGCGAGCGGCGCCACGAACGTGGCGTTGGCGAGCCGACCCGCGTCCTCGCAGCTGTCCAGGTAGTCGCGCTCCCAGCGCGACGAGTGGAACCCGCACGCGTGGTGCGCGAGCAGCCCGTCGATCAGGTCGATGCGCACCGCGTCGGGCAACATCCGCAGCCAGGCCGACGGGGCGAACGGGGTGTGCGAGAAGTGCACCAGCCGCAGGTCCGGACGCGCGGCACGCACCCGAGGCGCCAGCAGGCAGAGGTGGTAGTCCTGCACCAGCACCGCCGCGCCCTGCGGCGCATCGGCGATGACGGCCTCGGCGAACTGCTCGTTGACCGCCCGGTACGCAGCCCAGGGCCCGTCGACCCACCCGGGTGGCCACGCCGGCTCGTAGACGGGGTCGAACAGGCCGTGGTGCGCGAACCACAGGGCCTCGTTGCAGACCCGGTCGTAGTAGTCCGAGAACGCGGCGGGCTCGATGTCGATCAGCCGGACCCGGTAGCCCTCCGCGTCGGTGACCCCGCGCTCGGCGACGAGGCGGTCGCCCTCGCTCATGGCCGCGGCGATCCACACGGCGTCGGTCCCGGCGACCAGCGGACCGAGCCCGCTGACCAGCCCGCCCGCGCCGCGCCGGGCGGTGACGCCGCTCGCCGCCGCCGGGTCGGCGGCGAAGGTGACGGGCCCGCGGTTGGACACCACCACGATCGGTCGGCGTCCGGGCGCGGCTGCGGTGTCGGCCATCGCCTCACACTACGAGGCCGCTCGCGGCCCCGGTTTCAGACGGCGAGGGCGTCGAGCAGGTCGAGGATCGCGCGCTGATCCTCCAGGAGGAGGCCGCGCTGCGCCCGCACCTTCGCAGGCAGCTCCGGCCCGTCGACGATCACCCCGAGCGTGGTCACCGGCGGCGTCCGGGCGGCGAGGACGCCGAGCGCCTCATAGGCGGGGACGTCCCCGTTGTCGTCGCCGGCGTAGAGCACGGCTTGCGCCCCCTCGGCCAGGGCGAGCAGCGCCGTGCCCTTGTCGGCATCGATGGGCGGGTGCAGCTCGATGGACTGCTTCGCCTGCCCGACCCGCAGGCCGCCAGGGGCGGCCAGCGCGTCGGCCAGCTCGGCGGCGGCACCGGCGAGGTCCGGCCGCCGACGCGTGTGCAGGGTGATCGACAGGCC
>JAOBWH010000108.1 GCA_025463265.1 Ilumatobacteraceae bacterium | reverse complement strand
CGCCGTCGAGGTCCTCGGCCGGGTCGTGGGTGGCGCGGCCGACGGTAGGATCGTCGCCGCCCGCCAGGGCAACCTGGTGGCCACCAGCTTCCACCCCGAGCTGACCGGGGACCATCGGGTGCACGCGTTGTTCGTGGACGTCGTCCGCCACCACCTGCGGAAGCAGGACACCATGCACAGCGCTGCCGGGGACGAGAGGGGCACCACATGAGTGGCCATTCCAAGTGGGCGACGACCAAGCACAAGAAGGCCGGGATCGACGCCAAGCGCGGCAAGCTCTTCGCCAAGCTGATCAAGAACATCGAGGTCGCGGCCCGCACCGGCGGCGGAGACCTCTCGGGCAACCCGACCCTCTTCGACGCCGTCCAGAAGGCCAAGAAGTCCTCGGTGCCGAATGACAACATCGACCGCGCGGTCAAGCGCGGGGCCGGCCTCGAGGCCGGCGGGGTGGACTACCAGTCCATCACCTACGAGGGCTACGCCGCCGGAGGGGTCGCTGTCCTCGTCGAGTGCCTCACCGACAACAAGAACCGGTCGGCCATGGAGGTGCGCACCGCCATGAGCCGCAACGGCGGGTCGATGGCCGACCCCGGTTCGGTCTCCTATCTCTTCTCCCGCAAGGGCGTCGTGGTCGTGCCGAAGACCGCCGGCGTGGACGAGGACAGCGTGCTCATGGCCGTGCTCGAGGCGGGCGCCGAGGAGGTGCGCGACCTCGGTGACACGTTCGAGGTGGTGAGCGAGCCGACCGACCTCGTCGCCGTCCGGACCGCCCTGCAGGACGCCGGCATCGACTACGACTCGGCCGACGCCGCGTTCGTGCCCAGCGTCTCGGTGGAGCTCGACGAGGACAGCGCGGGGAAGGTCTTCCGGCTGATCGACGCCCTGGAGGACTGCGACGACGTCCAGAACGTCTACGCCAACTACGACGTGTCCGACGAGGTCGTGGAGAAGATCGACGCCTAGTGGTCCGGGCGTGTCGGCCCGAACTGCCAGCGGTCGCGGTTAGCGTGGTCGAACACCAGTTCGGCTCACGACAGGAGGCGCCATGCGGGTGCTCGGCATCGACCCCGGTCTCACCCGGTGCGGGTGGGGCGTCGTCGACGGGCGCCCCGGTGCCCGGCCCACGGCGGTCGGCGTCGGGGTGCTCCGTACCTCGGCCGAGCTCGACCTGGAACTGCGCCTGCTCGAACTGCACACCGGGATCACCGGGCTGCTGCGCCTGCACCGTCCCGACGTGGTCGCCATCGAGCGGGTCTTCACCCAGAACAACAAGGGGACGGCGATGGGCACGGCGCAGGCAGCGGGCGTGGCCGCCCTCGCCGCTGCCCAGGCCGACCGGCCGGTGGCCTGGCACACCCCGAGCGAGGTCAAGGCGGCGATCTCCGGCAGCGGCCGCGCCGACAAGGACCAGGTGACGTTGATGGTGACCAGGGTCCTGGGCCTCGTCGAGTCGCCGAAGCCCGCCGACGCCGCCGATGCCCTGGCGCTGGCGGTGTGCCATGTCTGGCGGGGTCCGGCCCAGCAGCGGCTGCGGGTGGCGGCGCTGGCTGCCGGCATCGGCGCTCCGATCGAGAGCCGCACGTTGCCGCGGTGGACAGGGGTGTCGCGATGATCGCCAGCGTCCACGGCCGCGTGGCCGCGGTCTCGCCCGATGGCGCGGTGGTCGAGGTGGGCGGCGTCGGCCTCGCAGTCTCCTGCACGCCCGGCACGATCGCGCGGTTGCAGGTGGGGGAGCAGGCTCGGCTGTCGACCAGCCTCGTCGTCCGCGAGGACTCGCTCACCCTCTACGGTTTCGCCGACGACGACGAGCGCAGCCTCTTCGAGCTGCTGCAGACGGCCAACGGGGTCGGGCCTCGGCTTGCTCAGGCGGTGCTGGCCATCCACCCGCCGCGCGAGGTCCGCCGGGCGGTGTCGATGGGGGACCTGAAGGCCCTCATGCAGGTCCCCGGGATCGGCCGCAAGGGCGCGGAGCGGCTGGTGCTCGAGCTCCGCGACCGGCTCGGGTCGACGACCTCCGACACCTCCCTCGACGGGCCGTCCGGCCTGCCCTCGGTCACGGCGGTCGCGCCGTGGCGCGACCAGCTCACGTCCGCGCTGATCGGGCTGGGCTGGAACCCCAAGGAGGCCGACGGCGCGGTCGGGCAGCTGGCCCCCGTCGCCGACGAGCAGATCGCCGCGACGGGAGCCGTCGAGGTGGCTGTCCTGCTGCGCCAGGCGCTGCAGCTGCTGGGCCGGGGGTGAGTGAGTGAGCGCGCCGTTCGACCGTCCGTTGACCGCCGAGGTGGCCACCGGCCTCGGGCGCGACCCGTCGGTGTCCGAGCAGGCCGGCGACGAGGAGCGGGTCGTCGAGTCGGCACTGCGACCCCACTCCCTGGCCGACTTCATCGGTCAGCCCAAGGTCGCCCGCCAGCTGGATCTCGTGCTCGAGGGGGCCAAGCGCCGCGGCCGGCCACCGGACCACGTGCTGTTGTCCGGGCCGCCGGGGCTGGGCAAGACCAGCTTGGCCCTGATCATCGGCTCCGAGCTGGGCACGTCGGTGAAGATCACCAGCGGCCCGGCGATCGAGCGCTCGGGCGACCTCGCCGCGATGCTGTCCAACCTGTCGCCGGGCGACGTCCTGTTCATCGACGAGATCCACCGGATCGCCCGCCCCGCCGAAGAGCTCCTGTACATGGCGATGGAGGACTTCCGGGTGGACGTCGTCGTCGGCAAGGGCCCGGGCGCGACCGCCATCCCACTGGAGATCAACCCGTTCACCCTGGTGGGCGCCACCACACGTGCGGGGCTGCTGACCGGGCCGCTGCGGGACCGGTTCGGGTTCGTGGGCCAGATGGAGTTCTACGAGCCCGCCGAACTGCGCCTGGTGCTCGCGCGCAGTGCCCACCTGCTCGGCGTGGACCTCACCGACGACGGCTCGGCCGAGATCGCGGGGCGGTCGCGCGGCACACCGCGCATCGCCAACCGACTGCTGCGCCGGGTGCGTGACTTCGCCGAGGTCAAGGCCGACGGCCGGGTGACGCGGAAAGTCGCGCAGGCCGCGTTGGCGCTCTACGACGTCGACGTCCTGGGCCTGGACCGCCTGGACCGGGCGGTGCTCGAGGCGCTCGT
>JAOBWH010000084.1 GCA_025463265.1 Ilumatobacteraceae bacterium | reverse complement strand
TCGGCGCCGCTCTCGCCCTTCGCCTCGGCCTCGTACAGCAGCGCGAGGGCCCGCTCGCGGGCCTCCCGCCGGGACCCGACCCCCCCGGGGCGGTCAGGCACGGGTGATGTACTCGCCGGAGCGGGTGTCGACCCGGAGCTTGTCGCCGATGTTCACGAACAGCGGGACCTGGATGACCTTGCCGGTCTCCAGCGTGGCCGCCTTGCGGGCGCCCGACACGCGGTCGCCCTGCACGCCCGGCTCGGTCTCGGCCACGGTCAGCTCGACCGAGGCGGGGAGCTCCACACCGACGATCTCGTCGCCGTACATCTGCAAGATGGCGCTGGCGGACTCCAGCAGGTAGTCCGACGCGCCGCCCAGCGACTCGGGGGCGACGTGGAGCTGGTCGTAGGACTCGTTGTCCATGAACACGTAGTCGGCGCCGTCGCGGTACAGGTACTGCATGTCGCGCTTGTCGATCATGGCCTGCTCGACCTTCTCGCCCGCCCGGAAGGTCTTCTCGAGCTGGTTGCCGGTGCGGAGGTTGCGCAGGGTGGTGCGGACGAACGCGCCGCCTTTACCCGGCTTCACGTGCTGGAACTCGACCACCTGGTAGAGCCCCTCCGAGAGGTTGAGGCTCATGCCGTTCTTCAGGTCGTTGGTGGTGATGGCCATGTGGGTTCCTTCAGGTGCAAGGTGCGAGTTCGGGGGCCGCGTCAGACCGCGGCGAGCTTCGGGGTGAGCGTGATCGGCTGGCAGCCGTCCGGCGTGACGACCACCGTGTCCTCGATGCGGACCCCTCCGTGTTCGGGGAGGTACACGCCTGGTTCGACGGTGACCACGCAGCGGTCGACCAGCGTAGCAGTGGAGCTCTGGCCCACCCGTGGGTCCTCGTGGATGTCGAGGCCGACACCGTGCCCGGTCCCGTGGAGGAACGCCTGGCCCCAGTCTGCCGCGTCGATCACGGCCCGACAGGCGGTGTCGACGTCCTTGGCGGCCACGCCGCTGCTCACCGCGGCCACGCCGGCGGCCTGCGATGCGAGCACGACGTCGTACATCCGCTGCTGGGTCTCGGTCAGCTCACCGACGGCCACGGTCCGGGTCATGTCCGAGTGGTAGCCGTCGACGAGAGCACCGAAGTCGATGACCACGAGGTCGCCGTCGACCACGGTCCGGTCGCTGGGGCGGTGGTGCGGCAGTGCCCCGTTGGGACCCGAGGCCACGATGGTCTCGAAGCTGACGTCGTCGGCGCCGAGGCGGCGCATCGCCGTGTCGAGCTCCCGGCCGAACTCGACCTCGGTGGGCCGGTCGAGGAGCCGGGGCCGGACCTCGGCGAGGGCGGCATCGGCGATGGCTGCGGCGGTGCGCAGGCGCTCGACCTCACCGTCGTCCTTCACGACGCGGAGCTCGGCGACCAAGCCGGTGGTGGGCACCAGCTCGGCCCCGGGGAACCACGTGTCGGCGTAGGTGCGCTGCGCCGCCCAGGTGACGGAGTCGGCCTCGAGGGCGATCGTCGCCGCACCGGAGCCCCGGAAGCCGTCGGCCACGATCTCGCGCTGCTTGAGGTTCTCGACCTCGATGCGGGCCGTGGTGCCCGCCGCCCCCAGCTGCTCGCTCGCCTGCTGGCCGTAGCGGCCATCGGTCACGAAGAGGAGCTCGTCGGCGGTGACCAGCAGCAGGGCCGCCGACCCGGTGAACCCGGTCAGGTAGCGGATGTTGGTGAGGTTCGTCACGAGCAGCGATGGCAGCTGCTTGTCCGCCATCAGGGTCCGCAGCCGGTCGGTCCGCCCGGCGATGTCCATCGGGGTCAGCTCAGCACTCATCCCGACAGCATCCCCGCCACGGCCTCGATCGCCAACCGGTAGCCCTCCCCGCCCTGGCCGGCGATGGTCGCCGACGCCACCGGCTCCACCACGGAGAGGTGGCGCCACGGCTCCCGGGCCTTGGGGTCCGACAGGTGCAGCTCCACGACCGGCCCGGCGAAGGCGTCGAGCGCGTCGTGGATCGCCCAGGCGTAGTGCGTGAACGCGCCGGGGTTGATCACGATCGCCGCGCACCGGCCGCGGGCGCCGTGGATGGCGTCGATCAGCGCGCCCTCGTGGTTCGACTGCAGGTGCTCCAGCTCGAGCCCGGCCGCATCGGCGGCTGCGGTGGCCGTCGCCACGTGATCGTCGAGCGTGGCCGTCCCGTAGACGGCGGGATCGCGCTCCCCCAGCAGGTTCAGGTTGGGCCCCGAGAGGAGCAGCACGATGGGACGGTCCGGCACCGCCCCATCCTGTCCCATGGCCGGCTGCGGTCCGCGGAGGGTTGAGGGGCGCGTCAGGTGACCGCGTCGAACGCCTGCAGGAGGACCTTGCGGTCGTCGATGCGGACGGGCTCGACGCCGTCCGGGCCGTCGAGCACGAAGGTCACCCCGTCGACGGCCTTCTTGTCCCGGCTGTAGAGGTCGACGAGGCGCTCGGGGTCCATGCCCGGCGGGACCACGAGGGGCAGGTCGTACCCCGCCACCACCCGGCGGTGCTCGTCGACCCTGGCCGTGTCGATGCGGCCCAGGAGGCGCGCCAGCTCGGCGGCGTAGATGAGGCCGACCGCGACGGCCTCCCCGTGTCGCAGGTCGTACTGTCCGGCCGTCTCCAGGGCGTGGCCGAGGGTGTGGCCGTAGTTGAGGATCGCTCGGCGGCCGGACTCCCGCTCGTCGCTGCCGACCACGTCGGCCTTGCAGCGCACGCACGCGGCGATGGCGTCCTCGAGGGACAGATCGGGCAGGTCGTCGACCCCGAGGAAGGCGTACTTGGCCATCTCGCCGAGGCCGTTGCGGTACTCCCGGGGCGGGAGGGTCCCCAGCACCTCGGTGTCGCAGAGGACCGCAGCGGGCTGCCAGAACGCCCCGACCAGGTTCTTGCCCTCCGGGAGGTTCACCCCGGTCTTGCCCCCGATGGCGGCGTCGATCTGGGCCAGCAGCGTGGTGGCGACGTGGACCACCGGGATGCCCCGGTGGTACACCGCCGCCGCGAACCCGGCGGTGTCGGTGACCACGCCGCCGCCGACCGCGATGACGCAGTCGCCCCGGTTCAGCCCCCACTGCGCCCAGTCGCGGCAGAGGTCCTCGATGGTGCCGAGGTCCTTGCCGTGCTCGCCCTCGCCCATGGTGAACACCTGGTGGTCGATTCCGGGGTCGACGGTGACCGGGATCGACGCCTGGGTGACGACGGCCGCGCGCTTGACGCCCACCGGCAGCAGCTCGAGCAGCCGGTGGCGGGCACCGTGGCCCACCAGCACCGGGTAGGAGCGGTCCCCCAGGGGGACCTCGAGCTCGATCATCCGAAGGCCTCCGGTCGGGTCACGGCCGCAGCGTCGACGGCGCCGAGCGCCACGAGCTCGGTGACCACCTGCTCGGCGATGCGCCACTTGGGCTTCTCGCCCGCCTCGTGGTGCGGGCGGACCTCGATAACGGCGTCGGCGACCTCGCGGTACCACCCGTCTCGCTGGGCGTACATCTGGGTCATGACGGCGAGCGGGTCGTCGTCCAGGAGGGGCCGGTGGGCCTTGGCCTGCACCCGCGAGGCGAGGAACTCCGGGGTTCCGTGCAGGTACACGGCGGTGACGTCGCGCTCCTGCAGCCGCGTGCGGTTCGCCTCGGTGACCACCACGCCACCGCCGGACCCGAGGACCAGGAGGTCCGGGTCGGCGAGCAGGTCGGCGAGCAGCTGCGCCTCGGCGGCACGGAAGGCGGGCTCGCCATCCTCGAACCACGACGCGACCGAGCGGCCGGTGCGGGCCTCGATCTCGACGTCGGCATCCACGAAGCGGGCGCCGACGAGCTTGGCGACCTTCTTGCCCACCGTGGTCTTGCCCGACCCCATCAGCCCGACCAGCACGACGTGCGTGGGCCGGACCTCGATGGCGGTGTCAGGCACCGACCGGGCCTGCTTCGAGCGCCTCGGTGAACGTGCGGTGGTTGCGGACCAGTTCGTCGACCGAGTCCCCGCCGAACTTCCGGGCGGCCTCGTTGGCCAGCACCAGGGCGACCATGTGCTCGACCACGACGCCGAGGGCGGGGACGGCGGTGACGTCGGTGCGCTCCTTGAACGACACGCCGGCCTCCTTGGTGGCGGTGTCGACCGTGGCGAGCGTGGGACGGTTCAAGGTGGCCAGCGGCTTCATGGCGGCGCGGACCACGACCGGCTCTCCCGTGGACATGCCGCCCTCGACGCCCCCGGAGAAGTTGGAGGTGCGCTCGTAGCCGTCGCCGTCGGTCCACACGACCGGGTCGTGGGCGTCGCTCCCCCGCCGGCCGGCGACCTCGAAGCCGTCGCCGACCTCGACGCCCTTCACCGCCTGGATGCTCATGACCGCCTGGGCCAGGGCGCTGTCGAGCTTGCGGTCCCAGTGGACGTGGCTGCCCAGCCCGATGGGCACGCCGTAGGCGATGGCCTCGACGACGCCGCCGAGGGAGTCGCCCTCCTTGGCGGCGTCCTTGATCTCGGCGACCATGGCTGCGGCCGCCTCCAGGTCCAAGCAGCGGACCTCGTTCTCGTCGACCCGGGCGAGATCCGCGGGACCGGGGCGCTCGCTCGAGGTGGATCGGGCCGGGCCCATCTGGATCACGTGGGACACGATCTGCACCCCGAGCTGGGCCAGCAGCACCTTGGCGACCGTTCCGGCAGCGACCCGGGCGGCGGTCTCACGGGCGGACGCCCGCTCGAGCACGTCGCGGGCGTCGGTGAAGCCGTACTTCTGCATGCCGGCGAGGTCGGCGTGGCCGGGGCGGATCTGGGTGAGCGGCGCCCGGGTGGGGCCGTCCTCGGCCGCCGGAGACATCTCGGTCTGCCACTTCTCAGGGTTGCGCTCCCACTCCGTGTTGGCGATCTCGATGGCGATCGGCGACCCGAGGGTCCGGCCGTGGCGCACCCCGCCCACCAACGTGACCTGGTCCTGCTCGAAGCGCATCCGCGGTCCGCGGCCGTAGCCGAGGCGGCGGCGGCCCAGCTCCGAGGCGATGTCACCGGCCGACAGCTCGAGCCCGGCGGGCACCCCCTCGAGGATGACGATGAGGGCCTTGCCGTGGGATTCCCCGGCGGTCAGGTAGCGGATCACCTGGGCAAACCTACTGGCCTGCCACCCCCGGCAGCGAAGTGCTCGCAGACGCCACGGGACCCATCGTCGAGTCGTCTCCGATGTCGTACGCCCGCAGGATCTGACCCGAGAACATGATCACGAGGATCGAGCCGAAGGCGAGCCACGGGCCGAACGGGAACGGCCGGCTCTCCCTCCGGACCGCCAGGATCACGACCCCGACGACCAGGCCCACGAGGCTGGAGGCGATCAGCGCGAACAGGCACAGGAGGGGGTTGATGTAGCCCAGCCACAGACCCAGGAGCACGGCGAGCTTCACGTCGCCCATGCCCATCCCCTCCTTGCGCATCAACAGCTCCCAGGCCAACAAGATGACGAGCAGGAACCCGGCGAAGCCGATGGCGCCGATCACGGCACCCAAGATGACCGCACCCGGATCGTCGGCCGTGGTGACGGCGATCACGGGGATGGCCACGAGCGAGACCAGGATCGACGGGTAGGTGATCTTGTTCGGGAGGATGTACAGCTCGAGGTCGATCACCGACAGGGCCAGCAGGACCGAGAACAGCAGGGCGTACGGGATCACCTCGATGGTGTCGCCGAACCGGACGCCGGCGAGGACCCAGAGCGCCGCGTTGCCCAGCTCGACCAGCGGGTAGCCCGCCGGGATCGGCTCGCCGCAGGACCGGCACCGCCCCTTGAGCAACACCCACGAGATGACCGGGATGTTGTCCCGAGGCCGGATCTCGGTCTCGCACTGCGGGCACTTCGAGGGCGGCCGCAGGATCGACTCCCCCGAAGGGACCCGGACGATGACGACGTTCAGGAACGAGCCGACGACCAGTCCGAACAGGGCGAGCAGGAACAGCAGCAGACCGGTCGTCATGGCTCAGGACGCTACCGGTCGGTCCGAGGCGGGACGGCCATGGCCCGAGGGCTCAGCAGCCCCGATGAGGCGGCGGCTCAGGGCTTGACGGAGGACAGGAACTTGAGCAGCGAGTCCCGCTCGTCGTCCACCGGGCTGGACGGGGCGCCAGCAGGCATGTCGTGCACCTCCGCCGGCTCCTCCTCCATGGTCGCTTCGCCGTCGTGGCTCCCGGCGCCGAACCCGTAGGGGTCCACCACCGGGGTGTCGATCTCGGGCTCGGCGTAGGTGTCGATGGTGCCGGGCTCGCCGATCCGGTCGCTCATGGCGGCGGCGGCCTCGAACGAGGCGAGCGAGTCGAACGGCGCGAAGGCCTCGTTGCTGCCATCGACCGTCGGGCTCTCGACCGACTCGAACGAGCGACCGTCGACCACACCGGTGAAGGCTTCGCCCTCGTAGGCGACGCCCTCACCCGGCAGCGGTTCGGGCAGGAGGGCGTCGTCGCTCTCCTCCATCACCACGGGCCGGTCCTCGGCGCTCAGGTCGTGCAGGTCCGTGATCGGATCGACGACCGGTGCCTCGAAGTCGTCGAAGTCGTCCAGCTCGACGCGGGGAGGCTGGTAGCCGTGCGACGCCCGGACCTGGACCAGGCCGGCCTCGACGAGCCCCACCAGCTGACGGGAGACCGCCAGGTCGGACGTGCCGAGGCCTGCGGCCAGATCGTGGACGTTGCCGCCGGCACCGACGGCCACGAGGGCCCGCCACCGGTCCGCCGAGATGATGATCTCCTCCTCGGCCAGCTCGGGGGCGAGGGAGACCCACGCCTCCATGCTCGGGATCACGGCCTCGATCTCGATCCACTCCTCGACCAGGGCGGCCGCCGCCTCGATGGTGGCGTCGACGTCGGCGCTCATGCCGGTCTCATCGATCTCGCCCTCCTCGAAGACGAACGAGCCGTCCTCGAAGCGGAGCAGCTCGTACACGACGTCCGCCGGATCGGTGGCGCGCGGTGACACGGTGGTGGCCGCCGACGCGATGGTGCCGTGGCGCAGGGTCACCTCGCCGGCCGCGATGACGTTGGCCACCTCGAGGACACCGGACTTGCCGGTGCCCGCGAGCAGGCGGAGCACGTCGGGGAGAGCGAACGACTTGAGGTCACCCTGTAGGGCCACGGGATCCTCCTGGAGGGGACGTCGATGCGAGGCAGTCCCCTACCATCGGCACCCGAGCCGAAAACTGAAGCGTTCGGCCTAGGTCCTCGCCGCAGTGTCCATCGCCCGCAGATCGGGCGCCGTCCCGGTCCAGAGCGCGATCGCCCGCGCCGCCTGGTGCACGAGCATCCCGATCCCGTCGACGGGACGGGCGCCCGCCTCTGCGGCTCGCCGCAGGAGCGGGGTCTCCACGGGGAGGTAGACGAGGTCGACGATGGTCTGGCCGGGACGCAGCAGGTCCGCCGCCAGGGGCGACGCCGACGAATCGTCGGGGCTCGCACCCATCCCGACCGACGTGGCGTTCACCACCAGATCGGCATCCCAGACGTCGCCGGCGACCCCGACCCGGCCCGCCGGCCCCGCCAGCAGCGCAGCGGCCTCGGCGCGGTCTGCGGTCCGGTTGATGACCGTGACCTCGGCCGCGCCGGCCGCCCCCAGTGAGCGGATCACCGAGCGGGCGGCGCCCCCGGCACCGAGCACGACGCAGCGCAGGCCCTCCGGCTGCAGATCCTGGTCGGCGGCGAGGGCGTCGAGCAGCCCCGCACCGTCGGTGTTGTGGCCGACGAGGAGGTCGCCGTCCCAGGCGATGCAGTTCACCGCCTCAAGCGCTTCGGCATCGGGCGTGACGCGGTCGAGGGCACCGATGACCTCGCGCTTGTGGGGCATCGTCACCGACATCCCGCCCAGGCCGAGCACCCGCATGGCGTCGACCGCCGCCGCGCCCTCGCCCGGCGCCACCTCCAGGGCGACGAACGCCCAGTCCAGACCGGCGGCGGCGAACGCCGCGTTCATCAGGACCGGCGAGCGGGAGTGGCGGACCGGCGATCCGATGACGGCGGCGAGGCGGGTCGAGCCACGGAGTGCCCCGGCCCCCGCCTCCTCAGCCACAGCCCAGGTCCTTCTGGATGCACTGGTCCTTGAACTGGAGGAACTCGTCGTAGTCCGCGGTGAACGAGTGCACCCCGGGGTCGGTGAGCACGTAGTAGAGCCACGGGCCGTCGGCCGGGTGCAGGGCGGCGTCGAGGGCGTACTCCCCGGACGCAGCGATGGGCGTGGGCGGGAGCCCGGCCTGCTTGCGGGTGTTGTACGGCGACGTGCTCTCGTAGTCGGGCTCCCCGCCCTCGATCTCGGCGAGGTAGCGGGTGGTGGCGTCGATGCCGAGCGGCGTGCCCTCCGCCAGACGGTTGGAGATCACCGTGGCGACCTTCGGCGCCTCCTCGGGGCTCCCCGCCTCCTCCTGCACCAGCGAGGCGACGGTGAGGAGGTCGTAGGGCGTGAGCTGGAGCCCGTACTTGGCCGAGACGTCGGCCGCCGCCTGGTCGATGTCCATCCCGGCGACCCGCGTCTCCATCTCCTGGGCCATCTCGGTCAGGATCTCGACCGCGGTCTCCTCGTCGTCGACCTCGTAGGTGGCCGGGAACAGCAGGCCCTCGTAGTTCGTGGTGCCCTTCGGCAGGAGCGAGGTGGGGACCTGGCCCTGGTCGAGGGCGGCGTTGAGCTCCTCGACGGTGAAGCGAGGGACCTGCTCGTGGATGCGGGCGACGATCTCCGAGACGGTCAGCCCCTCGGGGATCGACACCTTCGTGGTCTTCGCGGTGGCCGGCTTCCCGGGTCCGGCGTTGAGGACCTCGATGGCGTCGTCGAAGCTCGAGTTGGCCTGGAACGTGTAGGAGCCGGCCTGCACCGCGGTGAGGTCCTTGCCGCCCACGTAGAAGCCGAACACCGTGGCGCTGCTGATCACGCCCTCCTCGTCGAGGATGGACCCCACATCACTGGTGGTGGAGCCCTCCGGGATCTGGACCTCGACCTGCTCGCCCGGCTCACCGGGCGGATCCACCTGGTTGTGGTACCACCACACGGAACCGCCCACGATCACGCCGACCACCACCGCGAGAACGATCAGCGCGGCGATCCACCGGGGGATGCGGCTCTCGCGCGGGAGGTCGAAGTACTCGTCCTCCTCCTCCTCCTGACGGCGACGGGGCCGGCGCGGCGGCGCCGCAGGTGGCTGGTCCACGGCGCCCGCCCGGCGAGGCGGGCGCGCGTTCACGTTCGCGTTGGCGTTGGCGTTCGCGGCGTCGTCGGCGGAGCGGGAGCGGCGTGGAGGGCGCCGAGGCCCCGGACCGGTGGGACCGGTGGGACCAGCGGGACCGACGGGGTCCTCGGACCAGATGTCGGGGTCGAGGGGCGCGTCGGGACCCTGGCCCACGGGGTCATCAGTTCCGTCGGACGTCACGGGCGAGCAGCCTCCTCGGCCGGCTCGTCGTGGGGCCCGTGATCCAGCCAGTCCTGGAGGATCACCGTGGCCGCCACCTGGTCGATGACCTGCTTGCGGGCCCGGGCGTCGAGATCGCCGCGCTCCCGCAGCGATCGATCGGCGATGCGCGTCGTCATCCGTTCATCGTGCACGACCACGGGCACCGGCACCACCTCGGCCAGTTCGTCGCGCTCGGCGAGCACGGCCGAGGCGGCCGGACCGATCGTCCCGTCGAGGGCGATGGGCAGCCCGAGCAGGAGCACGCCGGCCTCCCACTCGGCCACCAGCTCGGCGATCTCGCGGTGCAGGCGAGGCCGGTCGCCGTGACGGTCGAGGGTGCCGATGGGCGTGGCCACCCGCTGGGCGTCGTCGGAGACCGCCAGGCCGATCCGCTTCGATCCGAGATCCAGGGCGAGCACGCGCATGGCCCGCCTAGGCGATGCCGGCGGCGGCGCGCGCCTGGTCGAGAGCCTCGTCGATGCGCGACGGGTCCTTGCCTCCCGCCACGGCGAGCTCGGGGTTCTTGCCGCCACCGCCGCCCACGGTCCGGGCGGCATCGGCGATGAGCGACCCGGCGTCGAGGCCGCCGTCCTTGGTGGTGGCCGACACGAGGGCCACGCCCCCGCCTTCGGGCGCACCGATGAGCACGACGGCACGGATGCCCTCCTGGTCCCGGACGGCGACGCCCAGGCTCCGGAGGTCGTCGCGCGCCAGGCCGTCGACCCGGGCGACGACGACGCCGTCGACCGCAACCGCGGCCAGGTCTGCGGCACCACCCGACGCCAGCTTGGAGCGCAGGGACTTCACCTCGGCGCGCAGGTCCCGCAGCTCGGCCAGCCGCTTGTCGATCCCGTCGAGCAGCTCCGCCTGCGGAACGCCGATGCGCTCGGCGACCGCCGCCAGTTCGGCTTCCTCGCGCCGCAGCCGCTCGATCGGTCCCGTGCCCGTGACCGCCTCCAGCCGGCGCAGGTTCGAGCCGATCGACGACTCGGCCACGATCTTGATGGGCCCGATGTCGCCGGTGCGGCGGACGTGGGTGCCACCGCACAGCTCGGTGGAGTGCGGCCCGGCCTCGAGCACGCGGACGATCTCCCCGTACTTCTCGCCGAAGAACGCGATGGCGCCCAGCTCGGCCGCCTCGGCCTTGGTGGTCTCGAAGTGCCGGACCGGCTCGTTGGCCAGCACGTCGCCGTTCACGAGGTCCTCGATGGCCACCACCTGCTCGGGGGTGACGGGCTCGTAGTGGCTGAAGTCGAACCGCAGGCGGGCGGGGTCGACCAGCGAGCCCTGCTGCTTCACATGCGAGCCGAGCACCTCGCGCAGCGCCCAGTGGAGCAGGTGGGTCGCGGTGTGGTTGCGCCGGATGGCGTCACGGCGATCGGTGTCGATGGCGGCGACGACCTTGTCGCCGGCAGCGAGCGAACCGCTGGTCAGGCGCATGATGTGGCGGTGCAGCCCGGGCAGCGCCTGCACCGTGTCGAGCACCTCCCCGGAGCCGTCGGGCCCGGTGATGGTGCCGGTGTCGCCGACCTGTCCGCCGGACTCGGCGTAGAAGGGGGTGCGATCGAGGAACACGCTCACCTGGCCGTTGGACCCGGGGACCACGGCCAGCACGTCGGCGTCGACGGTGAAGACCTCTCGGCCGACGAACTCCGAGGTGCCGTGACCGTCGAGCACGGCCTGGAACGCGTCGACCTCGTCGCCGACCGCCAGCCCGCCCTTCTTGCCGCCCTTGCGAGCCCGGTCGCGCTGATCGGCCATGGCGGCGTCGAACCCAGCCCGGTCGACGGCGTAGCCGCGGCCCTCGGCGATCTCCGTGGTGACCTCCAGGGGGAACCCGTAGGTGTCGTGCAGCTGGAACGCCACCGCCCCGGGCAGGTCACCGGCCTCGGGCACCTCGGCGAGCGCGGAGTCGAGGATGGAGAGCCCGCTGCGGAGCGTGCGGCGGAACTGCTCCTCCTCCCGGCCCAGGATCCCGAGGATGGTGTCGGTGTTGGCGACCATCTTCGGGTACGCCGGGCCCATGAGCTCGATGACCCGCTCCGCCATGAGCGGCGTGATCGGCTTCTCGACGCCGAGGAGGTAGGCGAACCGGATGGCGCGCCGGATGATGCGGCGCAGCACGTAGCCGCGGTCCTCGTTGGAGGGGATGACCCCGTCGCTCACCAGGAAGGTCATGGTCCGCGCGTGGTCCGCCAGCAGCTTCAGCGCCACGTCCGACTCGGGGTCGGCGCCGAGCTCCACCCCGGTGGCACCCTCCGCCGCCGCCACCAGGTGGCGCAGCTCGTCGGTCTGGAAGACGTCGGGGGAGCCGATGGTGACCCCGAGGATGCGCTCCAGCCCAGCACCGGTGTCGATGTTGCGGGTCTCGAGCGGCTTGAGGCTGCCGTCGCCCAGGCGGAAGTACTGCTGGAACACCAGGTTCCAGAACTCCACGTAGCGCTCCTCGGACGCCGGGTTGGCCGGGCCGCCCTCGGGACCGAACTCGGGACCGAAGTCCCAGAACAGCTCGGACGACGGGCCGCAGGGACCGGTGTCGCCCATCTCCCAGAAGTTGTCCTTGTCGAGGCGCTGGATGCGCTCGATGGGGAAGCCCACCTCGTCGACCCACAGGTCGACGGCCTCGTCGTCGTCGACGTGGCAGGTGACCCAGATGCGCTCGGGGTCCAGGCCCAGGACCTCGGTGGAGAACTCCCAGGCCCAGCGGATCGCATCGGCCTTGAAGTAGTCGCCGAAGCTGAAGTTGCCCAGCATCTCGAAGAAGCTGAGGTGGCGCAGGGAGCGGCCGATGGCGTCGAGGTCGTTGTGCTTGCCGCCGGCGCGGACGCACGTCTGGACCGACGTGGCGCGCGGCGGGCGGTACGGCGCCTGCTCCTCGCCGATGAAGTACGGGACGAAGGGCATCATCCCGGAGTTGGTGAACATCGGGGCCGAGGGGTGCAGCGGGATGAGCCCGCTGGCGGGCACGTCCGTGTGCTGCTTGGCCACCCAGAACTCGGTCCAGACCTGCCGGAGCTCCTGTGCCTTCACGCTGCTCGCCCCCCTTCCGGACTGTGACGGGCAGCCGACGGCGGCCCGGGCGATGGTCGGACCACCCTACCGGTCCGCTCTCACCCTCAACGACGCCGTTCGTCCCAGCACCACCAGGCCAGCCAGGCGCCCGCGCCGAGCGGGATGAGGGCGATGACGTCGCCCTGGTGGAGCCCGTGGGTCTCCGTGAGCGAGAGCACGGTGGGCCCCTCCCACGGCGGGTGACCGGCCACGGCCAGCACGGCTGCGGTCAGGCCGAGGCCGAGCGCGACCAGTGCCGCAACGAGCCGCTGGGCGGTGGAGGATCGGGATCCGCCGGTGGGCACCTCAGCGACGGGAGCGACGGCGACCGACCGGTCCGGTGCCGGCGTGGGTGGCGACCCGGCCGGCCCGGCGGGTGCCGCTGGGCTTGGTCTCCCTGGCGGGAGCCGGCGGCTCGGGCCCGTCGCCCACGAACGTGCGGGCCTCGACCCGGGCGCGCAGCTCGGCCTCCGTCGCACGCATGGCGTCCCGGCCCTCGGCCGCGGCCTGGCGGACCGTGGTCCCGAGGCCCTTCGCGGTGGCTGCGGCGCGCACCGCCACCTGTTCGGGGAGGTACTGCTCCACCGTCTCCTCCACCTTGCGCTTGGCCCAGAACGCACCACTCGCACCGACGGCGACGCCGGTGCTCAACCAGAAGACCCGCTTGAACACGTCTACTCCTTCCGCATCCGCCGGGCGGCGCGAGAAGCACCGCTGCGGATGGCGACCGTCTTGATGACCGGGGCCGACAAGGCCCGGTAGGCCAGCTTCGAGGTGGCATCGACCGTGGCCGAGATGGACTCGGCGCTCCCGACCAGCCGGTCCACGCGGGCGAGCTCCTCGTTGGCCTCGGCCAGCGCCTCGGCCATCTCGTCGATGAGCGGCAGGGCCTGGGCGTTGAGCTCGTCGAGCGTCCGGGTGACCCGGCGGACGGCGATCAAGATGCGCTGGAGGGCGAACAGGACCGCCACCACGGCGACGATGCTGCAGCCGGTGACGATCACCATCGCCAGGTCGGATGCCGACAGCTCGGCCAGCACGACGGCGCTCACGAGGCGTCGCTCCTCCGAGGAGCGTCGTCACCGGGGGTCTCGGTCGGTTGGCGCAAGCGGGCCATGCGGTCTGCGATCTCCCGTTCCCGCCCGTGCTGGGTGGGCTCGTAGTAGTGGCGGTCGGCGACCTCGGGCGGCAGGTACTCCTGCTCCACCCAGCCGCGCGGGTCGTCGTGAGGATACCGGTAGCCGGCGCCGTGGCCGATGCTCTTCGCTCCCTGGTAGTGCCCGTCCCGGAGGTGGGCGGGGACACCGGACGAGGGGCGTTCCCGGACGTCGGCCCTCGCCGAGGAGATGGCGTTGGTGGCGCTGTTCGACTTGGGTGCGGTGGCCAGGTGGATCACGGCCTGCGAAAGGTTCAGCTGCGCCTCGGGCAGGCCGACGTACTCCACCGCCTGGGCTGCGGCCGTGGCCACGAGCAGCGAGAGCGGGTCCGCCGGTCCGATGTCCTCCGACGCCAGGATGACCAGCCGGCGGGCGATGAACCGGGCGTCCTCGCCCGCCTCGAGCATGGTGGCCAGCCAGTACAGGCCGGCATCGGGATCCGAGCCGCGGATGCTCTTGATGAAGGCCGAGATCACGTCGTAGTGGTCGTCGCGGCCGTAGCGCAGGGCCTTGGTGCCGAGCGCGGCCTCGGCATCCACGAGGCTCACCACCGCGTCACCGCCCTCCGCCGCAGCTCGCTGCTGGGCCAGGGCGACGGCGACCTCCAGGCTGGTGAGCGTGTGGCGGCCGTCGCCGTTGGCCCGGGCGGCCAGGTGGTCGACCGCATCGGCATCGGCGGTGGCACCCTCGGCCCCGAGCGCCTTGGCGATGAGCCGCCGGGCGGCGTCGTCGTCGAGAGCGTTGAGGCGGAACAGCGTGGACCGGCTGAGCAGCGGCGGGTTGACCTCGAAGTACGGGTTCTCGGTGGTGGCGCCGATCAAGATGATCAGGCCGGTCTCCACCGACGGGAGCAGGGCGTCCTGCTGGGCCTTGTTGAACCGGTGCACCTCGTCGAGGAACAAGATCGTGCCCTGCTGCCGCTCGCCCAGGCGCTGCTGGGCCCGGGCGGTGACCTCCCGCACGTCCTTCACCCCGGCGGTGACGGCCGACAGCGTCTCGAACGCCTTGGCCGTGTGGCCGGCGATGACCTTGGCCAGCGTGGTCTTCCCCGTGCCGGGCGGGCCCCACAGGATCACTGACGACAACCGGTCGGACTCGATCAGCACCCGCAGGGGCTGCCCCGGCCCGATCAGGTGGTCCTGCCCGACGATGTCATCGAGGGTGCGGGGCCGCAGCCGGTCGGCCAGCGGCGCCCGGCGGGCGAGCTGGTCCTCCACCGACGAGGAGAAGAGGTCGTCAGCCACGGGTCACGCCGGCGCGCCGTCCTCTCGGGTCTCCGCCGGCTCCTTGATCGCGAGCAGCCGGTCGAGCTTGGCCTCGACCCGAGCCAGATCGTCGGAGTCGACCACCCGCATCCGCAGGCTGGCCATCTCTCGGGCGAGGTAGTCCAGGTCCGCCTTCACGTCGGCCCCGCGACGGCGGTCCTCGTTGGCCTCGGCCCGGTCTCGGTCGGCCTGGCGGGTCTCCGCCAGCAGGATCAGCGGGGCGGCGTAGGCGGCCTGGGTGGAGAACACCAGGTTCAACAAGATCAGCGACGTGGTGTCGAAGCGCAGCGATTCCGGCCCGAGCGTGTTCCAGGTGATCCAGAACGCGACGACGACCGTCTGGATGACCAGGAAGCGGGCGGTGCCGATGGTGTGGGCGATGCGCTCGCTGAATCGCCCGAAGCCCTCCGGGTCGTAGTACGACCCGAAGCGATCCCCGTAGCGGGGCGTCGAGAGGTCTCGCGTGGACCTACGGCGGCGGTTGAACACGGACACGCGCTGACGCTACCGCCTGACCCCGACGCCCCGGGGACGGGGTTCCGATCAGGCCGTCGCGGCGGCGAAGCCCTCGGTGAGGGGCGGCGTCGCGTCCCAGTACTCGTTCAGGCGGCCCTGCACCTTGAACAGCCAGACCAGCCCTCCGACGAGCGGCAGGAAGATCCAGCAGCCCGTGGCCCCCGAGACCGGCTTCTCCTGGCCGCGAGCGGCGTAGAGGTTGCCGATCTCCGATGGCATCAAGAAGAGGTTCACGGGGGCGACCAGGAGTCCGATCACCAGGCCCAGCACCCCGCCGATGCCCTGGTTGGAGTGGTCCTTCATCTCCTGGAAGGTGGCGTACTGCCAGTACAGGCCGTAGATGCCCAGCGTGATGATGCTGAGGCCGATGACGGCCCACGGTGAACGGATCTTTCCAACAGGTCCCATGACGTTGTTCCCACCTCGGTCGTTTCGTTGTGACAGGTGGGCACCCTAGATGACCGCCACCCCGGTGCGGGACGCCTCGCTCGCTCAGGCGGGTGAAGCGGGGTCGGGGACGAAGTCGACCCCGGCCTCCTTGCGCTGGGCGTCGGTGATGGGGGCGGGGGCGCTGGTCAGCGGGTCGAAGCCGCCGCCGGTCTTGGGGAAGGCGATGACCTCGCGGATCGAGGACGCCCCGCTGAGCAGGGCGCAGATGCGGTCCCAGCCGAACGCGATGCCACCGTGGGGCGGGGCACCGTACTTGAACGCCTCGAGCAGGAAGCCGAACTTCTCCTCGGCCTCCTCGGGCGAGAGCCCCATGACGGCGAACACCCGCTCCTGCACGTCGCGGCGGTGGATTCGGATCGACCCGCCGCCGATCTCGTTGCCGTTGCACACGATGTCGTAGGCGTACGCGAGCGCCGAGGCCGGTTCGGTGTCGAACGTGTCGCTGCTCTCGGGCTTCGGCGAGGTGAACGCGTGGTGCACGGCGGTCCAGGCTCCGGAGCCGACGGCCACGTCGTCGGTCTCGCCCGCAGGCTCGAACAGCGGCGCATCGACCACCCACGTGAACGCCCAGGCGTCCTCGTCGATGAGGCCACCGCGCTTGGCGATCTCCAGGCGGGCGGCGCCGAGGAGGGCCTTGGCCGAGCGCTCCGTGCCGGCACCGAAGAAGATGCAGTCGCCGGGGTGGGCCCCGCAGTGCGCAGCCAGACCGGCCCGCTCCTCATCCGAGATGTTCTTGGCGACCGGGCCCTTCAGCTCGCCGTCGTCGCCGACCAGCACGTAGGCCAGGCCTCGGGCGCCGCGCGCCTTGGCCCAGTCCTGCCAGCTGTCGAGGACCTTGCGGGTCTGCGAGGCGCCGCCGGGCATGACGACCGCACCCACGTGCGGGGCCTGGAACACGCCGAACTCCGTGGCGGCGAAGTAGCCGGTGCAGTCGACCAGCTCGAGGTCGAAGCGGAGGTCGGGCTTGTCGGAGCCGTAGCGGCGCATGGCCTCGGCGTAGGTGATGCGCGGGATGGGCAGCGGGATCTCGTGGCCGATGAGGGACCACGCAGCGGACACGATGCGCTCGCCGAGGGCGATGACATCGTCTTCGACCACGAAGCTCATCTCGACATCGAGCTGGGTGAACTCCGGCTGGCGGTCGGCGCGGAAGTCCTCGTCGCGGTAGCAGCGGGCGATCTGGAAGTACCGCTCGAGGCCCGACACCATCAGCAGCTGCTTGAACAGCTGCGGGCTCTGCGGGAGGGCGTACCAGGAACCGGGCTGCAGGCGTGCGGGCACCACGAAGTCCCGGGCGCCCTCGGGCGTGCTGCGGGTGAGCGTCGGGGTCTCCACCTCGACGAAGCCGTCGCCCAGCAGCACCTCGCGTGCGGCCTGGTTGACCCGGCTGCGCAGGCGGATGGCGGCCGCCGACTCGGCTCGTCGGAGATCCAGGTAGCGGTACCTGTACCGCACCTCGTCGGAGACCGGCGTGGTCTCGTGCTCCTCGATCGGGAACGGCAGGACCGCCGACTCGCTGAGGACCTCGACCGTGGTGGCCTCGACCTCGATGGTGCCGGTGGCCAGGTTGGGGTTGTCGTTGCCCTCGGGGCGGCGGGTGACCGTGCCGATGATCCGCAGGCAGAACTCCGACCGCAGCGGGTGGGCCACGGCCTCGTCGTGGATGACCACCTGGACCACGCCGCTGGCGTCGCGCAGGTCGATGAACGCCACCCCGCCGTGGTCGCGGCGCTTGGCGACCCACCCGCACAAGATGACCTCGCCGCCGATGCTGGCTTCGGTCAGCTCCCCGGCTCGGTGGGTGCGCAGGCCTACGGCGGTGGTCATGAGTGGTCCTTGCCAGGTGTCGTCGTCGAGAGATCGGTGGGGCGGGATGCAGCGAGGAGCGCGGTGAGGTGGGCGACGAGATCGGCGCGGGCGACGGCGTCCTGGTGCTCGCCGAACGCCGCTCGCAGCGGGCGGACCGTGGCGGTGCCGTCGGCGAGCTCCTGCGCTCCGACGATCACCGCATGGCTGGCGCCGGAGCGGTCGGCGGCCTTCATCTGCGCCCGCATGCCCTTGCGGTCGAAGGCGCGGTCGCAGCGGATGCCCGCCCGGCGCAGCTCGGCGGTGAGCGGCCCGGCGTGGGAGCCGTCGGTGACGTCGACGACGAACACGTCGACGCGGGCGGTGGGCCCGGCGAACACGTCCTCGGCATCGCAGGCGATGAGCAGGCGCTCGATGCCCGACCCGAACCCGATGCCGGGCGTCGGGGGCCCTCCCAGCTCCTCGACGAGGCCGTCGTAGCGGCCGCCGCCGAGGATGGTGGCCTGGGCGCTGTCGACCAGCGACGGGACCAGCTCGAAGGTGGTGTGGGTGTAGTAGTCGAAGCCGCGGACCAGGCGGGGGGCCAGCACGAAGGGGATGCCGGCCGCCCCGAGGCCGACCTTCACCTGCTCGAAGTGCTGAGCGCTCTCGTCGGACAGGTGGTCGGCGATGGCCGGCGCGTCGGCCGTGGCCCGCCGCGTCTCCGTGCGCTTGGAGTCCAGCACCCGCATCGGGTGGCGCTCGACCTTCTCGCGGTCCTCCTCGGCCAGGTCGCCGATGCGCGCCTGGAGGAAGGTGCGGAGCACCTCGACGTAGCGGACCCGGTCCTCGGCGGTGCCCATCGTGTTGAGCAGCAGCTCGACCTTGCGCAGGCCCAGGGCCTGGAGGAACTCCCACCCGATGGTGATGACCTCGACGTCGACGTCCGGATCGGCAGACCCGAGGACCTCGAGGCCGACCTGGTGGTGCTGGCGGTACCGGCCGGCCTGCACGTTCTCGTACCGGAACGCCGGCGTGGCGTACCAGACCTTCCACGGCGAAGCCGGCTGGTGCTGGACGAACGCCCGCACGACCGACGCCGTGCCCTCGGGACGCAGGGCGATGCGGCGCCCGCCCTTGTCCTCGAAGTCGTACATCTCCTTGCGCACCGCGTCGGCGCCCTCGGACTCCCGTTGGAAGACCGCCAGCTCCTCGAACATGGGCGACTGGAGCAGCCCGTACCCGGCCCGTTCGACGGTCTGCGCGAAGGCGGCGAGCAGGCGTTCCCACCGGGCGGAGGTGGGCGGGAGGACGTCTTGGGTCCCCTTCGGGGCCTGGAACTTCGCTCGTGCCATGGAGGGGCGAGGCTACCCGTCGCCCCTCCCCCACCCGAAACGACCGGCGCGGGAGCTCACCGCTTCTGCGGGGTGCTGTGGTCCCAGTCGGCGAGGAGGGTGCGGATGGCGGTGATCACGAGCAGGGGCTGGTCGAGCATGCCGTGGTGGCCGGTCTCGGGCAGCTCCACCACGGGGGCGACCCTGCCGAGCTTCTCGTACATCGAGTCGCCGATGTCCGGTGTCACCAGGCCCAGCTCGGCGCGCAGCAGCGCGAACCGGCAGCGCACCTCGGGCAGGTACGGCAGGGCGACGGCCCGGATGCTGGACGTGAAGGCGTTGAACAGGTTGTGGTCGAACTTCCAGCTCCACCCGCCCTCGACCTGGTGGAGCGAGCGCCGGGCCACGTGGTGGATGACGTAGGGCAGGTCGTGGTCCTGGCGGGGCACCGTGCGGAACCGGGCGAGGGCCTCGTCGGAGGTCGGGTACACCTTGGGCACGCCGAAGGCCTGCTTGGCCTGGGCGGCGCCGATCTCGGCGTCGGGCTCGGCCACCGGGGAGTCGAGCACCACCACGCCGGCGAGGCGGTCCGAGTGCAGGGCGGCGGTGGCGATGGTGACGAAGCCACCCATGCTGTGGCCGACGACGACCGGCGGGCCGCCGATGCCGGCGTCGTCGGCGACGGCCATCACCTCTCGCGACCACTGCTCGAGCGAGTAGGTGTCGCGGTGGTCGGAGTCGCCGTGGCCCGACAGGTCGATGGCCACCACCCGGTACTGCCGGGAGAACGTGGCGGCGACGTGGGTCCACCAGTGGGCGTGGGCGGCACCGCCGTGCACGAACACGAGCCCGCGGCGTCCCGGCTCCCCCCAGGCCAGGTAGTGGATGCGGGCACCGTCGACCTCGACGTGCTCGTCGAAGAACGGGGTGTGCAGCGAACGTCGGAACCAGCCCGGAGCGTCGTCCGCGATGAGGGAGTCCACGTCGGCAACCATCGGCCGCACGGTAGACGAGTCAGTCTCCGGAGTTGGCCCCCGGCAGGACCCGGTACGACTGGTAGACGCCGTCGACCGAGCGGATGCGGCCGAGCACGGCGTCGAGGTGCGACGGATCGCCCATCTCGCAGTCGAAGCGCATGGCCGCCATGCGGTCCCGATCCGTCTTCATGTTGCAGGCGATGATGTTGACCTTGTGCTCGGCCAGCACGGCGGACACGTCGCCGAGGAGGCCGGGGCGGTCGAGCGAGCGCACCTCGATGGACGCCACGAACGTGCCGCCGGACAGGTCGCTGTCCCACTCGACCTCCATCAGGCGGTCGCGCTGGCCGGCCTGGAGCGACGCGGCGTTGGCGCAGTCGGCCCGGTGGACCGAGACACCGCGTCCCCGCGTCACGAACCCGATGATCTCATCGCCCGGGACCGGCGTGCAGCAGCGCGACAGCCGCACCATGACGTCGTCGAGCCCCTCGACGTGGACGCCGGCGCCGCTGCGGTTGCTCCGCATGGTGGACGGGCGGGTGACCGAGGTGCCCAGCTGCTCCTCGCGCTCGGGGTCGCCCGAGTGGAGCAGCTTGCTGACCCGGGCGACGACCGCCTCGGGCGAGACGTGGTGCTCGCCGATGGCCGTGTAGAGCGCGTCGACGTCCAGGTAGTTGAGGTCCAGGGCGGCTTCGTCGAGGACGCCCGGCGGCAGCTTCTGGGTGGGCAGCCCCTCCTTGCGGAGCTGCTTCTGGAAATCCTCACGCCCGGTCTCGCGCGCGTCCTCGCGCCGCTCGCGGGAGAACCACTGGCGGATCTTGTTGGCGGCGCGGGGGGTCTGGACGATCTGGAGCCAGTCCCGGCTCGGGCCGCTGCCCTCGACCTTGGACGTGAAGATCTCGCACGTGTCGCCCGACGTGAGCTGGTGGCTGAGCGACACCAGGCGGCCGTTCACGCGGGCACCGACGCAGGCGTGGCCGACCTCGGTGTGCACGGCGTAGGCGAAGTCGATGGGCGTCGCTCCCTTGACCATCGTGACGACGCGGCCCTTGGGCGTGAAGACGTAGACCTCGTCCTGCTCCAGGTCGACCTTGAGCGTCTCCATGAACTGCTCGGGGTCCGACGTCTCCTGCTGCCAGTCCACGATGCGGTTCAGCCAGGCGAGCTCGTCGGACGGCGTGCCCCGCTTGTAGGCGAAGTGGGCGGCCACGCCGAACTCCGCCCGCTGGTGCATCTCGTTGGTGCGCAGCTGGACCTCGAGCGGCTTGCCCTGGGGCCCGATCACCGTGGTGTGCAGCGACTGGTAGAGGTTGAACTTGGGCATGGCCACGTAGTCCTTGAACCGGCCCTGCACCGGCCGCCAGGTGGCGTGGATCGAGCCGAGGGCGGCGTAGCAGTCGCGGACCGAGTCGACCTGGACGCGGATGCCGACCAGGTCGTAGATGTCGTCGAACTGGCGGCCCTTGACCACCATCTTCTCGTAGATGCTCCACAGGTGCTTGGGCCGGCCGCTCACGTCGGCATCGACCCCGAGCTCCGCCAGGCGCTGGCGGACCTCCTCGAGGACCTGCTCCAGGTAGAGCTCGCGCTCGGGGCTGCGGGTGGCCACCATGTGGTCGATCTCGGCGTACTGCTTGGGGTGGAGCGTGGCGAAGCTGAGGTCCTCGAGCTGCTGCTTGAGGTCCTGCATGCCGAGGCGGTGCGCGAGGGGCGCGTAGACGTCGATGGTCTCGCGGGCGATGCGGGTCTGCTTGTCGGCCGGCATGGCCCCGAGCGTGCGCATGTTGTGGAGCCGGTCCGCCAGCTTGATCATCAGGACCCGCAGGTCCTTGGCCATGGCCACGAGCATCTTGCGCATCGACGCGGCCTGCTGCGCCGCCTTCGAGTCGAACTGGACGCGGTCCAGCTTGGTGACGCCGTCGACGATGGCCGCCACCTCGTCCCCGAACTGCCGGGCGACCTGCTCGAGGGTGACGCCCGTGTCCTCGACCGAGTCGTGGAGCAGGGCGGCGGCGACGGTGACGTCGTCGAGCCCGAGGTCGGCCACGATGCGACCGACCGACAGCGGGTGGTGGATGTACGGCTCGCCGCTCTTGCGGGTCTGGCCCTCGTGGGCCGCCGCAGCCAGCTCGTAGGCCTGGGCGATGAGCACCGTGGACTTCTTGGGATGGTGCTGGCGGAAGATGGCGAGCAGCGGTGCGAGCTCGACCGAGGCGGGAGCGCTCGATCGGCGCCACGGAAGCACTCGGCTCACGGTCGACATGGCTCCAGCCTACGACGGCGCCGCAACCTCCCACCGGGGTGGGGTCAAGCGGGCTCGATGACGCAGAGCGTGGTGCCGAACTGCTTCGTCCCGTCGCCCACCGGAAGGGGTTCGCACCCCTCGGGCGGCGTGTCGGTGGTCCCGCCCAGCACGAACCGGATGTCGGGCTCCGCATCGCTCTGCTGCCGGGTCGACACCCGCAGCTGGAACCGCTCCGGGACCTGGGTGCGGACGCCGTCGGATTCCAGGCCGAACACGAGCTGGACGATGTGCTGGTACTGGACGAAGCCCTGCCCGCCGATCTCGACCCGCCCGTCGAACCCATCGGGGAGCCGGGCTTCGACCGCGGTCTGGAGCGCCTCGCTCTCGTCGTCGACGCTGGGGAAGGCGGCGTGGCGGTGCGTCATCGACGGGACGAGCAACAGCACTACGGCGACGGCGAGCACGGCGTACGCCGCCACCTGGCCGGCGGTGGTCGAGGTGACCTGCCTCCCGGCGCGGTGCAGCACCTCGCGGTTGGCCACGTAGACGGTGAGCACCGCCGCCAGCCAGAGGGCCAGCCCGACGCCGACGCTGAACGCCACCAGGTACGGCCGGAAGTCGCCCCGGCTGTTCCAGGCCGCGAACACCGACAGGAGCGCCCCGCCGATGGCGAAGCGGCTCAGCGCGGTGGCGAAGGATGCGGCTGGGGTGACGGTGGCCCCTCGGGCGCGGAACACCGCCCACCCGTTGATGCCCACGAGCCCGACGAGCACGACGAGCGAGGCCGAGTCCGGGCGGGCGTCCTTGCCCGCCACCGAGTCCGACCCGGCCCACAGCGAGGCCGAGGGCTGCCAGCCCGACGTGATGGACGCCGTCCACCTCACCGCCTCGCCGATCCCCACCTGGTGGTCGGTGTTCGGGTCCAAGACGGCGAAGTCGTCGGAGCGGACCTCACCCGACGCCGCGAACCCGAGCAGGTGCGACACGTTGTGGGTGCCCGAGAACTGGTCGATGCCGACGGGCAGCCACACCAGCGCGCCCACCGCTCCGGCGGCGACGATCCAGCGGACGTCGGCCCGCCACGAAGCCCGGTGGTGCACCAGCCAGGCGACGAGCGCGGCACCGGTGATCACCACGGCGAACGGTGCGGCGCCCAGGTGCGTCTGGGCGACGAACGACCCCACCAGGACCAGCACGGGGAGCAACCGGACCGAGCCGGTGGACACCGCCGCCGCCACCACGAGCAGGAGCGCGGCGGCGGCCATGGTGGCCGCCGGGTTCCACGGGTGCGAGAACCCGATGACGTCGGCCCGGGCCAGACCCGCCAGGACCACGACGGCGGCGATCGCGGCGCCGACGCTGCCCATGCGGACGCCCACCACCGCCACGAGCGACGCGAAGCAGACCCCGCCCAGGATCGCGGCCGCCACCAGGAGCGACGTCGGGGCCTCGCCCATGGCGAGGAACCACGGCGCCTCCCAGTACGCCAGCAGCGGTCCCGGGTGAGTGAACCCGAGCCGCGACCACGGACCGGTGAGCTGACCGAGCCGCGACGCGCTCTGCGCGCCGACGAGCAGCTCGAAGTTGTCGGCACCCCACGGGATCGACTTCGGAGGCAGGTTCCGGGCCACCACCGCCAGGCGCAGGAACGGGAGGGCGACGACCGCCGCCCAGGCCGCGGCGAGCACCTGCCGGCGCGTCCGCCGGCCGGCCATCAGGCGTACCGCAGGAGCGTGGTCACCTCGGCATCGCCGAGCGCGGCCCGCCCGTCGAGGAACGCCAGCTCCATCACGAACCCCAGCGCCACCACTGTGGCGCTGCTCTGGCCCAGCAGCTGGACCGTGGCCGCCGCCGTGCCGCCGGTGGCGAGCACGTCGTCGATGACGAGCACGCGGTCCTCCGCGGTGACCGCGTCCTGGTGGATCTCCAGCAGATCGGTGCCGTACTCCAGCACGTACTCCTGGCGGTTGACGGACCAGGGCAGCTTGCCCGCCTTGCGGACCGGGACGAAGCCCGCACCGAGGGCGACGGCGACGGGGGCGGCGAAGATGAACCCTCGCGCCTCCATGCCGACGACCTTGGTGATGCCCCGGTCGGTGAACGCGGCGCTGAGCCCGTGGACCGCCGCCGCCAGCGCACCGGGATCGGCGAGCAGCGGGGTGATGTCCTTGAAGGTGATCCCCGCCTTCGGGAAGTCCTCGATGTCGCGGATGAACGCCTCGAGGGCGATCGCGTCCGCCATCAGCGCTTCTTGCCCTGCTTGCGCGCCCGAGGTGCCACGGTGTTGTCGCCCGGCGCGCCGGCGCCGGCCGGCACCAGATCCTCGTCGCCCGAGCCTGGACCGGAGGTCGTGCCCCGTGCCGCAAGGCGCTCGCGCAGCTCGCGGTAGCGGGGCTCGCGCTCCTTCAAGATGGCGAGCAGCGGCGTGGCGATGAAGATCGACGAGTACGCACCCGACAGCAGGCCGAGGAAGAGGGCCAGGCCGAACTCCTCGAGGGCGGTGGCACCGAGCACGAACGAGCCGAGGAACAGCACCGAGGCGATGGGGAGCAGCGCCGTGATCGAGGTGTTCAGCGAGCGCATCAGCACCTGGTTGAGCGAGAGGTTCGCCATCTCGGAGTAGGTCATCTTCGACTTCCGCCCGAGCAGCTTGGTGTTCTCGTCGACGCGGTCGAACACCACGATGCCGTCGTAGATGGAGAAGCCCAAGATGGTGAGCAGGGCGATCACCGTGGCCGGTGTGACCGGGAACTGGAAGAGGGCGTAGATGCCCACCACGATGAGCAGGTCGTGGATGAGGGCGGCGAGGGTGGCCATGGCCATGCGGAACTCGAAGCGCAGCGTGATGTAGATGCTGATCGCGATGAGGAACACGATGAGGGCGGTGCGGGCCTTGCTCGACACCTGCTGACCCCACGACGGGCCCACCGTGTCGACCGTGACCTCCTTGACGTTGGTCCCGGTCTGGCTGGCGAGCTCGTCGGACACCGCCTGGCCCAGACGCTCCCGCTCGGTCTGCTCCTGGGCGTCGAGGGCGCTGACCTGCTTCTGCATGTCGGCCGCTGCGGAGCTGACCGCCTTGGCCTCGGCCTTGCCCTTGGCGTCGTCGACCTTGCCCCGGAGGGTGTCGATCTGCTCCTGGAGCGTCTTGAGGTCCGCGGGCACCGCATCCTGGAAGGGCCCTTCGATGCTCTCGAGGTTGGCCCGGACCGCATCGATCTTCTCCTTCGACTTGCCTTCCAGGTCGTCCTTGAGCGAGTTGAGGTCCGACGTGGCCGCACCGACCGCCTTGGTGGTGGCGGCATCGGGCGCCGCCGACGCCTCGGCCTCCACGCGCAGGATGCGCTTGTCGCCCGAGCCGGTGTTCTGGGTCACGAGCTGGACCTGCACGTCGTCGTAGCCGAGATCGCCCATGGCGGTCTCGACCTCGGCCACGTCGGCCTTGCCCGCCGGCACCTCCCACACCGTGCCGCCGGTGAAGTCGATGCCCAGGTTGAGGCCGTTGCCGACCAGTGCGGCCAGCCCGATGAGCAGGAAGACGCCGGAGACGGCGAACCAGGTCTTCCACCGGCCGATGATGTTGATGTCGGTCTCGCCGTGGTAGAGGCGGGACAGGGCGCCGTGGTGCTTGGGCGCCTGGGCGATGGCCAACAGGTCGTCTTCGGAGTCGACGGGTGAGTCCTCGACGATCTCCTCGGGCGGCTCGACCGGATCGATCGGGTCGACCGGATCGTTGGCCGTGGGGTCCAGGGGTTCGTTGGGGTTGCTCACGACGCAGCTCCAGACGGGTCGACCGCTCGTTCTCTGGCGCTGTCGAGCCCCAGGAACTTCGAGTCGGTGAGGCGCTTGTTGTAGCTGAGCAGCGCCACGACCGGGCGGGTGAAGAAGTAGGCGACGAACAGGTCGAGCACGACCGAGATGCCGAGGAAGAAGGCGAAGCCGCGCACGGGGCCGACGGTCAGCCACCACAGCAGGAAGGCGCCCAGGAAGGAGGCGACGTCGGCGGTGATGATGGTCCGGATCGCGCTGTTGAAGCCGCGGTCGGTGGCGCTGCGGGCGCTGCGGCCGGCGCGGACCTCGTCACGCATGCGTTCGAAGTACACGACGTAGGAGTCCACGGTGGTGCCCACCGACACGACGATGCCGATGATGCCCGACAGCGTGAGCGCCAGGCCCTGGTTGGCCGAGAGCCAGCACACCAGGCCGTACATGAAGCCGCCCCACACCATGAGGCCGCCGATCACGACCAGGCCGAGGCCCCGGTAGTAGAGGAGCATGTAGACGGCGATGAGGGCGATGCCGATGGCGCCGGCGAGCAGGCCGGCGTGCAGCGAGTCGGTGCCGAGCGTGGCCGAGACCTGCTGGAGGGCGACCTGGTCGAACTCGACCGGCAGCGAGCCGTAGCGCAGCACGAGGGCCAGCTCCTTGGCCTCGGCCTGGTCGAAGTCGCCGCTGATGGTGAAGTTGTCGCTGGCCAGGTCCGGGCCGTTGACCGCCGGAGCCGACAGCACCTCGCCGTCGAGGACGATGGCGATGGCGCCCTTGCCGTCGCTGCTCTGCGCCGGGCACGTGGCCGCGCCCTGGTAGCAGGCGTTGAACGCCGCGTTGGCCTCGGTGCGGCTGCTGCCCCGGACCGACACGTTGACCGCCCAGCCGCCCTGGGGCCCGAGGGCGGCCTCGGCCTTGCTCAGGGCGTCGCCGGTGAAGCCGACGGGGCCGAGGGTGTAGATCAGCTGGCCGTCGTCGGACGGCACGATCTCGGACCCTGCGGGCAGCGGCGCCGTGGTGGCGACCGCCGAGGTGTCGATCTTCGCACCCGAGTTGCAGCCGTTGGTCGAGCTGGAGCCGGTGGCGCCGTCGGTGGCCGTCGTGGTGGTGGTGGTGGAGGACGGGGCCACGGTGGTGGTGGTCTCAGCCGGCGCCGTCGTGGTGGTGGGCGGCGCCGTGGTCGTGGTGGTGGACGGGGCGAACTGCCCGGGCAGCGCACCCTCGCCGGCGCTGATGCCAGCGGTGCCGGACCCGGTCTCGCCCTCGCCGTCGCCGGCTGCGGTGGTGGTGGTGGTGGCGTCGCCCGTGGGCTCGGTGGTGGTGGTGCCCTTGGGCTTGGTGGTGGTGGACTTCTTGTCGCCCTTGCCCTTGCCCTTGGTGGTGGTCGTGGTGGCCTGCGGCGCGTTCGGGTTCGGCTCCACGGCGAGGACCGGGCGGAACTCGAGCTTGGCGGTGCAGCCCACGACCGACTCGGCCTTGGAACGGTCCGTGACGCCCGGCAGCTGGACGATGACCGTCCGGCCCTGGCGCACGATCTCCGGCTCGGCCACGCCGAGCCCGTCGACGCGCTGGCGGATGATGTCCTTCGCCTTCTCGACGCTCTCCTCCGACGGCAGCTCGCCGTTGACCTCCCGGGCCTGGAGGACGACCGAGAAGCCACCTTGGAGATCGAGGCCGAGCGTCGGGCTCGTGTCGGTCACCTGGGCGATCGTCACGGCTGCGAGCGATGCCAGCACGGTGAGGATCAGCGAGATCCAGAGCGGTCGCTTACTCATGACTGGTCTTCCTGTTCATCGTCGTGTCCGCCTGGCTCGATCTTGGTGGAGACGGCCTGGCGGGCCATGGTGGCCACCACCCCGTCGGCGATCTCGATCTCCACCGTGGCCTCGCCCACCTGGACGAGGGTGCCGTGGATCCCGCTGAAGGACTCCACGCGGTCACCGGGGACCAGCGAGTCCACCACAGCTTGGTGCTGGGCCTCGCGCTCCGCCTGTGCCTTCTGCTGCGGTCGGATGACCAGCGCCCAGAACACCGGGATGAAGATGATCATCGCAAGGATGCCGAGCAGCAACGAAGGGTCCGTTCAGGTACGAGAAAAAGCCTCATGGACCCTAGTGCGCAGCCGCACCCCCTCCGGCTTCATCCCCAGACGTCGAGCACGGCTCTCCGGGCGGCGTCGAAGCGGCCCTCCCCGATGGCGTCTCGCAGGCTCACCACCAGGTTCGACAGCCAGGCCACGTTGTGGATGGTGAGGAGCCGGGCGCCCGTGGGCTCACCCAGGCGGTGGAGGTGCCGGAGGTAGGCGCGGGTGTAGCGGGCGCACACCGAGCACGAGCACGTCGGGTCCAGCGGGCCCTCGTCGCGCTCGTAGGCCAGGTTCTTGATCATCAAGCGGCCCTCGGACGTGAGGACGGTGCCGTGGCGGGCGTGGCGGGTGGGCAGGACGCAGTCGAAGAGATCGACGCCCAGCCCCACCGCCTCCACGATGCTGGCGGGATCGCCGACGCCCATGAGGTAGCGGGGCTGGTCCTCAGGCAGGTGCTCGAGCGCCGCGGCCAGCGCCGGGAGCATCTCGTTGCGGGGCTCCCCCACCGACAGGCCGCCGATGGCGTAGCCGTCGAAGCCGACGTCGACGGTGCGCTGGGCGCTCTCGGCCCGCATCGCCAGGTCGATCCCGCCCTGGGCGATGCCGAACTGTGCCTGGTCGAGGGCGCGGTCCTCCCGCCAACCCCGGAGCGACTCAAACGCGCCCCGGCCCCGGGCGGCCCACGCTGCGGTCCGCTCCACGGCGGAGCGCACCACCTGATCGGTGGACGGGAGCGGTGGGCACACGTCGAGGACCATCTGGATGTCGCCGCCCAGCTCGGACTGCACCCGGGCCGCGTCCTCGGGACGGAGGTGGTGCATCGTCCCGTCGTAGGTGGACCGGAACTTCGCGCCGTCGTCGGTGACCTTCGGCTGGAGCGAGAAGATCTGGTAGCCGCCCGAGTCGGTGAGCACGTGGCCCGGCCAGTCCATGAACCGGTGCAGGCCGCCGAGGTCGGCGATCAGCTCCGAGCCTGGCCGCAGCATCAGGTGGTACGTGTTGCCGAGGATGAGCGGGATGCCCATGGCGACCAGGTCATCGGCATCGAGGGCCTTCACCGAGGCCCGGGTGCCCACCGGCATGAACAGGGGGGTGGGGAGCACGCCCCGGGGCGTCGTGACCGAGCCGGTGCGGGCCGCGCCGTCGGTGGCGTCGAGCTGGATGGTGAGCTTCATCGACCGGTCCTCATGGGGTGAGCAGCATCGCATCGCCGAAGGACAAGAAGCGGTACCCCTCGGTCACCGCCTCGGCGTAGCGGTCCCGCCAGCGGGGCCCGACGAACGCCTGGACGAGGGCGAGCAGCGACGACCGGGGGACGTGGAAGTTCGTCAGCAGGCGGTCGACCACCGCGAAGGGTCGGTCGCCGTGGATGAACAGGTGCGTGGTGGCCTCGACCTCGCCGGTCTCCGCCCAGGACTCGAGGGCCCGGACCACCGTGGTGCCCACGGCGACCACGTCGCCCGCTGCAGCGGCGATGGCGGCGGCGGCGGCCGGAGGGATCCGGTACGCCTCCCCGTGCATCGGGTGGTCCTCCACCCGATCCGCGGTGATGGGACGGAACGTGCCCAGGCCCACCACCAGCTCGACGGTCACGACCACCACGCCCTTCGCCCGGCAGCGGGCCAGCACCTCCTCGGTCAGGTGGAGCCCTGCGGTGGGAGCCGCCACCGAGCCCGGCCGATCGGCGTACACGGTCTGGTAGCGATCGGGGTCGGCCAGCTCCTCGTGGATGTACGGCGGCAGGGGGATCTCCCCCACGTCGTCCAGCACGGCGAGGTCATCGGCACCGCCGTGGACCTCCACCCGGCGCCGCCCGTCGTCACCGAGCACCTCGCCCACCACCACCTCGACCTCACCCGCAGCGCCGTGGGCGTGGTCGAGGGTGAGCACCGTGCCGTCGGCCACCCGCCGGCTGGGGCGCACCAGCGCCTCCCAGTGACCCTCCGGCCGTCGCTCCAGGAGCAGCACCTCCACCGCGCCTCCGGTGGGCTTGCGCAGGTGGAGCCGGGCGGGGATGACCCGGGTGTCGTTGACCACCAGCACGTCCCCGGGCGCCAACAGGTCGGGCAGGTCCCGGACGTGGCGGTGGGCGACGGGCTCGTCGACGGCCACATCCACCAGCAGCCGGGCCGAGTCCCGGGGCTCGATGGGGTGCTGGGCGATCGACCACGCGGGCAGGTCGTAGTCGAGGTCGGCGGCATCCACCGGCGTCAGGTGCCGATGAGGTCGTCGAGGGCCCGCAGCGCGGTGCCGGCCAGGACCTTGGCGCCGATCGCGATGGCGGACTCGTCGATGTCGAAGCCGCCGGCGTGCAGGTCGGTGCGGAGGCGGGCCGGGTCCCACACGCCGAGGCGCAGGTAGCCGAGGCGGGCCTTCTCGCCGTACCAGGAGAAGTCCTCGCCGCCGGCGCTCTGCTCGGTGGTGCCGACGCGCTCCTCCCCCACCACCTCGCCCGCCGCGGCCGCCACCAGGGCGGCGGCCCACGGATCGTTCACGACCGGCGGGGCGCCGCGGCGGTGGTCCATCTCCCACGTGGCACCCAACGGCTCCACGATCGAGGCCACCAGCCGATCCAGGTGGATCGGGGCCGACTCCCAGGCCCCGCGGCCCGATGCCCGCAGCGAGCCCATGAGCCGGGCCTCGGTGGCGATCACGTTCGGGGCGTCGCCCACCTGGATCGAGCCGAACGTCAGGTTGAGGCCGTCGCGCGGATCCGACAGCCGGTTCAGGCTCATCGGCAGCTCGAGGACCACCCGGGCCGCGAGGTGAGCGAGGTCCACCGACTCGTGCGGCCGCCCGGTGTGGCCTCCGGGGCCGTACAGCCAGATGTTCAGCTGGTCGGCTGCAGAGGTGACCGCACCGGCGCTGATGCCGAGCGACCCGACGGCACGGGACGGGTCGGCGTGGAGGGCGAAGACGGCCTCGACGTCGTCGACCACGCCGGCCTCCAGCAGCGAGATCGCACCCCCCGGAACCGACTCCTCCGCGGGCTGGAGGATCAGGCGCACGCGTCCCGGACCCCGGCGTTCCGCCATCGCTTCGGCGAGGGCCAGCCCGGCACCGAGGACGGCGGTGGCGTGGAGGTCGTGCCCGCAGGCGTGGCACACGCCCTCCACCGTGGACCGGTACGGCACCTCCTTGGTGTCGTGCAGGCGCAGGGCGTCGATGTCGCCGCGGATCGCCACCATCGGGCCGTCGGTCCCCAGGTCGCAGATCACCCCGGTGCCGGTGGGCGCCACACGGGGTTCGAGACCGGCCGCTCGGAGCCGCTCGAGCAGGACCGCGGTGGTCCGGTGCTCCTCCCAGGACGGCTCGGGGTGGGCGTGGAGATCGCGGCGGATGGCGATGAGCTCGGGTGCGAGCTGATCGACCACCGCAGCGATCCGGGCGGTGTGGGGTGCGGTCATGAACGTGTCTCGTGGCGGATCTCGTCGGTGGACAGCTCCCGGGCGAGCAGGTCGACGACCGCCCGCAGGTTCTTCCCGCCGTCGCTGATCCGCCGCTGGCGCGCCGCGCTCGACCCGACCTCCAGCATGGTGGCGATGCCCGCCAGCTCGTCCGTGCAGCGCAGGACCTCGGCGTGCGGCCGCACCTGCTCGACCAGCGTGGCGATGGCCTCCCGGGCCGGCTTGGTGGCGCCGGCATCGTCCACGATGAGGTCCGCGTCGAGCCCGAACCGGCCGGCCCGCCACTTGTTCTCCCGCAGGATCCACTCCCGGGGCCGGGCGGGCAGGTCGCCTTCGTCGTGGAGCTGGTCGAGGTGGGCGATGAGGCCCTGGGCCAGTGCGGCCACCGCCGACACCTCGTAGAGCGTGGGCATGCCGTCGCACATCCGCAGCTCGATGGTGCCGAAGTCCGGGTGCGGGCGGATGTCCCACCAGACCTCGCGGACCGAGGTGATGGCACCGGCGTGGACGAGGGTGGTCATGTACTGCTCGAACTCGTCCCAGTCGGCCAGCTCGACGGGCAGCCCAGCGGTGGGCAGGCCCTCGAAGATCTTCGATCGGGTGGAGGCCAGCCCGGTGTCGTGGCCCTCCCAGAACGGGCTCGACGCCGACAGGGCCAGCAGGTGCGGGATGTAGGTGGCCATGGCGTTGCCCAGGGCGATGGCCTTCTCGCCCGAGCGGACGCCGAGGTGGATGTGGATCCCGAAGATCTGCAGCCGGCGCGCCATCCACTGCATCGCCTCCACCAGCTCGTCGTAGCGCTCGCTCGGGCTGATCTGCTGCTCGCCCCACAGCGAGTACGGGTGGCTGCCCGAGCAGATCAGCGTGCAGCCGTGGCGGCCGGCCGCCTCCCGCACCTCGGCGATGGTGGCCGCCAGATCCGTTTTGGCCTCGCCCACGGTGGAGCAGACGTCGGTGATCACCTCGATGCAGGATTCGAACAGCTCGTGCTTCGCCCGGGGATGCTCGCCGTCGGGGTGACCGGTGCCCAGCTCCGCCAGGATCGTCGATGCGTGCGACGCCAGGTGCCCGGTCCGCACGTCCACCAGCTCCAGCTCCACCTCGATCCCCAAGCTGGGACCAGCGGAGGCGTGGAAGTCGATCTGCACCGTCGGAAGGCTACCGGCAGGGGCTGCTCCCCCTGGCCAGCCCGAGGGCCTCCCTACCCGAACAGCCCCGGCGGGGGTGCCTGGTCCGGTGCCAGCGCCGGAGCGGCGAGACCGAGGTGGTGCCAGGCCGCGGGCATGGCCACCCGGCCCCGGGGGGTGCGCATGAGCAGGCCCTCGCGGATGAGGAACGGCTCGTAGACGTCCTCGACCGTCTCGGTGGGCTCGGCCACGCTGATGGCCAGGGTGGAGAGCCCGACCGGACCGCCGCCGAAGCGTTCGCAGATGGCGCTGAGGATGGCCCGGTCCACCTTGTCCAGGCCGCGCTCGTCGACGCCGAACACCTTGAGGCCGGCGCGGGCGGCGGCGGCATCGACCACACCCGTGCCGCGCACCTCGGCGAAGTCCCGGACCCGCCGCAGCAGCCGGTTGGCGATGCGTGGGGTGCCGCGGGCCCGGCGAGCGATCTCCCGGCAGCCTTCGGCATCGACGGGCACGTCGAGGATCCCGGCGGCGCGGGTGACGATGGACTCCAGGTCGGCGGGCTCGTAGTAGTCGAGCCGGGCCACCAGGCCGAAGCGGTCTCGCAGCGGGCCGGTGATGAGGCCCGTGCGGGTGGTGGCGCCCACCAGCGTGAACCGTGGGACATCCATGCGGATGGACCGCGCCGCCGGGCCCTTGCCCAGCACGATGTCGAGCTGGAAGTCCTCGATGGCCGGGTAGAGGACCTCCTCCACCGCCCGCGACAGGCGGTGGATCTCGTCGATGAAGAGGACGTCGCCCTCCGACAGCTGCGACAGGATCGACGCCAGGTCTCCGCCGCGCTCGAGCGCCGGCCCGGAGGTGATGTGGATGTCGGCGTCCATCTCGGTGGCCACGATGCTGGCCAGGGTGGTCTTGCCGAGGCCGGGTGGCCCGGCGAACAGCAGGTGGTCGGCGGCCTGGTTCCGGCGTCGAGCCGCCTCCAAGATGATCGACAGGTGCTCCTTGAGCTCCGCCTGGCCGACGAAGTCTTCGAGCGTGCGAGGCCGGAGGCTGACCTCGTCGGACAGCTCCTGGGGCTCCAACGGCTCCGGGACGAGCAGCTCCTCGCGCATCAGCGAGCCCCGGCGAGGCGGCGCAGCGCCTCCTTGAGCAGGACGCCGGCGTCGCCCTCGGGCAGCTCGCGGGTGGCCTCGGCGATCTCCTCGGGCAGGTACCCGAGCTCGGAGAGCGCCTCGCGGACATCGGCCCGCACCGCGATGGCACTGCCGGCCGGTGCGGCATCGGCCACCGAGGTGGCGGGGCCGCCCTCGCCGAGGGGGATGTCGAGCTTGGTCTTGAGCTCGATGAGCAGGCGCTGGGCCGTCTTCTTGCCGACGCCGGGGACCAGGCACAGGGCGGCGACGTCGTCGTCGGCCAGCACCCGGACCAGGTTGACCGGCGGGTGCACCGAGAGGATGGCCATGGCGAGCGCCGGTCCGACGCCGTGGGCGCCGATGAGCGCCTCGAACACGTCTCGCTCGTCGCGGGAGGCGAAGCCGTAGAGCGTGTCGGCATCTTCCCGCACGTGGTGGTGGATCCAGGCGAACACCTCGCCGTTGAGGTCTCCCAGGCGGGCCGAGGTGGCCGGGCCGGCCTGGACCCGGTAGCCGACGCCTCCCACCTCGATCAGGATCTCGCCGTCGATCGACCGGTCGAGGAGCGTGCCCCGCAGCGACCCGATCACGACCGGACCCCCGAGGAGGCGGCGGCGATGCGGGCCCGGGCCGGCGCGTGGGCCAGGTGGCAGAGCGCGAGCGCTGCGGCGTCGGCCGCATCGGCGGGGCGGGGCGGGGCCGCCAGTCCGAGGAGTCGTTGGACCATCATCTGCACCTGCTGCTTGTCGGCGGCACCGTCTCCGGTGACCGCGAGCTTGACCTCGTTGGGCGAGTACTGGACGACCTCGCACCCGGCGGCGACCGCTTCGGCCATGGCGAGGCCGCTGGCCTGGCCGACGGACATCGCCGTGCGCACGTTGTTCTGGAAGAAGATGCGCTCGACCGCCACCACGTCGGGCGCCAGCTCGGCGATCAGCGCCCGCAGCTCCGCCTGGAGCTCGGCCAGGCGCTGGGGCAGCGGGTCCGCCGGCGCGGTGCGGATCACGCCGATGGCGCGCGGCGAGAGGCCGGCCGGCCCCTGGAGGACGGCGCCGTAGCCACAGCGCGAGAGACCGGGGTCGATGCCCAAGACGAACACAGGTTCGATCGTAGCCAGGTCCGTCGCCTGACCGGTGGACCTGTCCATCGTGGCACCGGGTCAACAACCGGGCGGACCAGCCGACTGGTCACGGGATGACCGCCACCCCCACCTCCGTCGCGGCCACGCCCGCCCCCGTCGTCGAGCTGGCCGGCGTCCGGCGCCGCTTCGGCGAGGTCGACGCCCTTGCCGGGCTCGACCTGGTGGTGCCGGCCAACCGCATCACCGTGCTGCTCGGGCCGAACGGTGCCGGCAAGACCACCGCGATCCGCATGATCACCGGCGCCCTCGACCCGCATGCGGGACAGGTGCGCACCTTCGGCCTGGACCCCTCGGTGCACGGCGAGCAGGTGCGCCGCCGCTGCGGTGTGGTGTCGGCCAAGCCGGCGCTGTACGACCGCCTTGACGGCCACGCGAACCTCGCCTACTCGGCCGAGCTGTACGGCCTCGGCCGCGGCGACCACATCGACCGCCGCATCCGGGAGGCTGCCGCCCGCTTCGGCATCGAGCACGCGCTCGACAAGCGGGTGGGCGGGTTCTCCACCGGCATGAAGACCCGCCTCGCGCTCGCCCGCTCCATCCTCCACGAGCCGGACCTCCTGCTGTTCGACGAGCCCACCTCCGGTCTCGACCCGGAGTCGAGCCACGCCGTGCTCGACATGATCCGGGAGATGACCGATGACGGCCGCACCGTCGTCATGTGCACCCACCTCCTGCTGGAGGCCGAGGGACTGGCGGACAAGGTGATCGTGATGGAGGCGGGCGACGACCTCGTGTCGGGCACCCCCACCGAGCTCACCCAGCGGTTCTGGCCCGGCACGGTCGTCCTCGTCGGCGCCGAGGCCCCCATCGACCCCGCCGTGCTCCGGTCCGTCCCGGGCATCCGCCAGGTCGAGGCCGACAGCGAGCTGCACCACATCCGCCTGCACC